>DAOUQO010000054.1 GCA_030625565.1 Aliiroseovarius sp.
CCGAGCGAAGCGAGGCGTGGCCCAATGCGCGGCGGCCCCGACAGGGGCCAATAAGCGGCGGGAGGGCACCCTTTTAGACAAAACCGCAACAGGGGTTGGTTTTTCAGCCCATTTTGACCATAATACCCCATGCCTGTTTTATTTCTTTTGATCATCGGGGCGGCTGCCGGGTTTTTGGTGACACGCGCTTTAGACATGAATACTTCGGTGCCAGTCACCATCGCCATTGGTGTCTTGGGGGCGCTGATCGGCGGATTTGTGTTGCGGTTTTTGATGTCTACCATGGCGCTTGCCGGTGGATTTATCGGGGCAATTTTGGGTGCATTTGTACTTATCTGGATTTGGCAGACCTATATTAAATAGCGCCTTATCTAGGGCTTGAATGGCTCCATTCCAGCGCGCGCCAGCTCGTCTGCACGTTCATTTTCCTCGTGGCCTGCATGGCCCTTGACCCATTTCCACGTGACGTCATGGCGGGCTTGGGCTTCGTCCAGACGTTTCCACAATTCATCGTTTTTGACGGGCTTTCGGGCGGCGGTGCGCCAGCCGTTTTTCTTCCAGTTATGTATCCACTGCGTCACGCCATTTTTGACATAGGTGCTATCGGTTACAATGGTGATTTCGCTGGGGCGCTCTAGCGCTTCAAGCGCGTGGATCGCGGCCAACAGCTCCATTCGGTTATTGGTTGTGTTGGCTTCGCCGCCTTTAAGTTCACGGGTTTTAACAACGCGCCCCCCATCATGCGCCTGCATCAATGCACCCCAGCCACCGGGGCCGGGATTGCCCGAACATGCACCATCTGTATAGGCATAAAGATTGGCCATTATTTCACCTCTTCGCGCAAAATACGCGGTACTTTGAATTCAATATTTTCCTGTGCCGTTTCCAGCAATTCAACGCTGACATTGAACCGGCTGTGGAAGGCTGTGATGACCTCGTCGATCAGAATTTGCGGGGCCGATGCCCCAGCGGTTAAGCCGATTGCCTTGATTTGCGCCAACGCTGCCCAGTCGATGTTTTCTGCGCGCTCAACCAATTGTGCATAGTCACATCCAGCGGCGCGGGCGACTTCGACCAGCCGTCGGGAATTGGATGAATTTGGTGCGCCAATTACCAGCAGCGCGTCAACCTTTGGCGCAATTGCTTTCACCGCCGCCTGTCGGTTCGTGGTGGCATAACAGATGTCTTCTTTGTGGGGGCCGGTGATGGTTGGAAACCGCGCGCCAAGGGCAGCGACAATTCCAGCCGTGTCATCAACCGAAAGCGTCGTTTGGGTGATATAGGCCAACTGGTCCGGGTCGCGCGGGGCCAGATTGGCGACATCTTCGGGGTTTTCAACCAGCAGGACTTCGCCATCGGGCAACTGCCCCATGGTGCCGATGGTTTCGGGGTGGCCCTTGTGGCCGATCATTACCATTTGCAGCCCGTCTGCGCTGTGGCGCTCGGCTTCTTTATGGACTTTCGATACCAGCGGGCAGGTCGCATCAACATAAATCATATTGCGCTGGGTGGCTTCCGCAGGCACGGATTTTGCAACACCATGCGCGGAGAAAATCACCGGGCGATCATCGGGGGCTTCATCAAGTTCTTCGACAAAAATTGCACCCTTGGCCTTAAGCCCGTCAACAACATAACGATTATGCACAATTTCATGGCGCACATAGACCGGCGCGCCCCATTTTTCCAATGCCAGTTCAACAATGCGAATTGCGCGATCAACGCCTGCGCAAAAACCGCGCGGGGCGGCAAGGTAAAGTGTCAGGGGTGGTTTGTTCACGGGGCTGCCTGTTTGTTGTTCAGGCTGGTTTAGCGCCCGGAACTTCGGGGGTCTATGAAAAAAGCCGAAGATTTCCATCCCCGGCTTTTATCGTTCCTTAATCGTGGGGTGCGCTATTCTTCGCTAACATCCTCAGGATCCTGTTGGAATTCGGTATCGTATTCGCGCGGTGGGCGACCGATAACGTCCTTCAGGTCATTCAGTTCAATAAAGTTGTCAGCCTGACGGCGCAGATCGTCTGATATCATTGGCGGTTGGCTGCGAATGGTCGAAACCACCGAAACCCGCACGCCTTTGCGCTGTATAGCTGCAACCAGAGGGCGAAAATCACCATCGCCAGAAAACAAAACGATATGGTCCAAATGCGGCGCTAATTCCAAAGCATCAACCGCAAGTTCGATGTCCATATTGCCCTTGACCTTACGGCGACCCATTGAGTCGGTGTATTCTTTGGCCGGTTTTGTGACCATCGAAAAGCCGTTATAATGCAGCCAGTCAACTAAAGGCCGGATTGGCGAATAGTCGTCATTTTCCAGCAATGCTGTATAGTAAAATGCGCGAAGCAGCTTGCCCCTACGCATAAATTCAGTCCTTAACAGCTTGTAATCAATGTCAAACCCCAAGGATTTGGCCGCTGCGTAGAGATTGGACCCGTCAATAAATAATGCGAGCCGTTCGTCTTTGTAAAACATAGTAGTGTCCTTTTTTTCCCTTCGCTAAATATTCCGTGAGTGGTTTTCAGTGAGTGAAACTGATAATAAACTATTTAGCGAATTTAAGACTAATGTAGGAATTATAGTACATGTCGCAAGGCGAAAGTGGAAGGCACCCCAATTCTCTATCTATGGTTGCAGTTGGCAGCAACGCCACTTCAATTTATGGTGGAACCAAAGCTACGGTTCAGGCCGCAATACGGGCGTTGGAAAATGCCAACGTGGCGCTTGCCGCAACAAGCCGACTGTACCAAACGCCTTGTTTTCCAGCCGGAAATGGTCCGGACTTTGTGAATGCGGTGGTTTTGGTTGCGACCAAGTTAACGCCAAGGCAACTTTTGAGCCATTTGCATAAAATTGAATCTAATTTCGGCCGAATACGTACGGAACGCTGGGGGGCGCGCACGCTTGACCTTGATCTGATTGCAGTGGGCGACCGGATTTTACCGGATTCTGAAACGGTGCAGGGTTGGATTGATCTTTCTGCTGAACAGCAAATGAAACATGCGCCCAAGCACCTGATTTTACCCCATCCGCGCCTACAAGACCGGGGTTTTGTACTGATTCCCTTGGCCGACGTTATCCCTGATTGGCACCACCCTATTTTGGGAAAAAGCGTCAAGGAAATGATAAATGCCCTGCCAGAGGCCGAAAAAACGGCAATTCATGTGCTAGAGTGACTTTGCTGGGCCTTCTGGCCCCTTGCCATCATGGATTTCACCCCCTAAATAGACCCCTTATACATCCCATTGCAGGAATGGAGCAGAATATGGCCCGCGTGACGGTTGAAGATTGCGTTGACAAAGTCCCTAACCGGTTTGATCTGGTAATGCTGGCGTCGCATCGTGCGCGCGAAATCGCCATGGGCGATGCCATTACGGTTGATCGTGATAACGATAAAAACCCTGTGGTTGCCCTGCGTGAAATTGCGGACGAAACCCAAGCGGTTGATGCCCTGCGCGAACGGATGATCGAAAGCCACCAGACCCAGATCGAAGTTGATGAGCCTGAAGAAGATTCGATGGCCTTACTTATGGGTGCAGAAGCCGCCGATAAACCAGCCGAAGACGAAATGAGCGAAGAGAACCTGCTGCGCGCGCTTATGGCCGCACAGGGTCAAGGTTAAAATAAGGCGGGGTTATCCCGATAAGGCTCCCGGATGAGCATTGCGAACGCAGAAGAACTTGTCGCGCTGGTCCGGGCCTACAACCCTTCCTCTAACTCTGATTTAATACGCAAGGCATATGCCTATGGCGCCGAAATGCACGAAGGGCAGTTTCGCCATTCGGGAGAGCCGTATTTCACCCACCCCGCAGCCGTTGCCGGTATTTTGGCCGAGCAACGTCTGGATGATGCAACGATTGTAACTGCGCTGCTGCATGACACAATCGAAGACACCAAAGCGACATTCTCTGATATTGACCAGAAATTCGGCCGCGATATTGCCGAACTGGTGGATGGTGTCACCAAGCTGACCAATCTGCAATTGTCATCGACCGCCGCCAAGCAATCGGAAAATTTTCGCAAGCTGTTTATCGCAATCTCCAAAGATATGCGGGTTATTTTGGTTAAGCTGGCGGACCGCTTGCATAATATGCGCACCATCCGCGCCATGCGCCCCGATAAGCAGGTGCAAAAATCACGTGAAACCATGGACCTTTACGCGCCCCTTGCCGGACGCATGGGGATGCAGTGGATGCGCGAAGAACTTGAAGATCTGGCCTTTCGCGTCTTGAACCCCGAAGGCCGCAACTCGATCATACGCCGGTTTATCAACCTACAAAAAGACAGCGGTGATGTGATCCATAAAATCACCGGCGATATTCGCGAAGAACTGGACAAGGCTGATATTACTGCTGAAGTGTTCGGTCGCGCCAAAAAACCATATTCAATTTGGCGCAAGATGCAGGCAAAAGACCAAAGTTTTTCGCGCCTTTCAGATACTTATGGTTTCCGCATTGTAACCAAGAATGAAGGCGACTGCTATCGGGCCTTGGGCGAAATTCACCAGCGTTGGCGCGCGGTTCCCGGACGGTTTAAGGATTATATTAGCCAACCAAAATCAAATGGGTATCGGTCAATCCACACCACGGTTTCGGGACGCGACGGTAAGTTGGTCGAGGTCCAGATACGCACCCGCCAAATGCACGAAGTTGCCGAAAGCGGCGTTGCGGCGCACTGGTCTTACCGTGATGGTATTCGGGTTGAGAACCCGTTCGCGGTGGATCCCGCCAAATGGATAGCCACATTTACCGAACGGCTGGATAACGTTGGCGATCACGAGGAATTTCTTGAACACGTAAAGCTGGAAATGTACGCGGACCAAGTGTTTTGTTTCACCCCCAAAGGCGAGGTGGTCAAACTGCCGCGCGGGGCGACACCGCTTGATTTTGCATATGGCATCCACACGCGCATCGGCGACCGGTGTGTGGGGGCCAAAATTGACGGAATTCGCGTGCCTTTATGGACACGTATTCGCAATGGTCAGTCAGTTGAAATCATCACTGCCGAAGGCCAAAGCCCACAGGCAACGTGGATGGATATTGTCGCCACTGGCCGCGCCAAAAGCGCCATTCGTCGGCGGCTGCGTGAAGAAGATCGCGAACGCTTTATCAAGCTGGGTCGCGAATTGGCGCGCGTGGCCTTTGAACATTTGGGCCGCAGGGCAACAGATAAGGCGCTTTCCACTGCCGCCAAACATCAAAGCCTTGCCTCAACCGACGAATTGCTGGCCCGCATCGGAAGCGCCGAACTGGTCGCCAGCGATGTTGCCGCCCAGCTATATCCAGAAGCGGTTTCGGTTAGCGACGAAATCGAGGTCACGACTGTTGTTGTCGGTCTGGATGATGGTCAGACGTTTGAACGCGCAACCTGTTGCCAGCCTGTTCCGGGCGAACGCATCGTCGGCATATCATATCGCGGTAAAGGCGTGGTTATTCACGCGATTGACTGCGCCGGACTTGCGGAGTTTTCTGACCAAGCCAACCGTTGGGTTGATCTGCATTGGCAGCCCGGGCGCCACCCCGCGGTCCATACGGTTAGCCTTGATTTAACAATCTCAAACGATGCTGGGGTACTGGGGCGAATTTGCACATTGATTGGTGAACAAAAAGCCAATATCTCGGATTTGAACTTTCTTGACCGCAAACCGGACTTTTACCGGTTGATTGTCGATGCTGATGTGCGCGATGTTGAACACCTTCATGAGATCATGTTGATGCTGGAGGCGGACAGTGATGTCGCAACGCTTACCCGTTATCGGGATATTAAGCGCAAACCATAATTGTTAAACATAGGCGGGGGCCTGAGACACTTTGTTCAAGCGAAATCCACGTACATTCTTGCGCAAGGTTGGTGAATTCTTTTACCCCCGTGGCGGTTGGTACAGGGCAGCGACTTATGTGCTGTATCGCATGCGCCGCCTGCCGGATCCGCCCCACCGGATTTCGCGCGGTATTGCTGCTGGGGTCTTCGTTTGCTTTACGCCGTTCTTTGGTCTGCACTTCCTTTTCGCGGTTATTTTGGCGTATATCCTGCGCGGTAATATCCTTGCCGCTCTATTGGCAACATTTTTTGGAAACCCGATCACATTCCCGATTATTGCTGAACTATCCACGTCCTTTGGTTCATGGATGATGGGCCTGCCGGTGGATATTCACTTGCCTAAAATCATCGCGGGTTTTGCTGGCGCAATGTCGGATTTGGGGGCTAACTTCAAAGCAATATTTACACCTGACAGGGCTGATTGGTATGGGGTCAGGCATTTTTATCACCGGATATTTGTACCCTATACAATTGGGGGTATTATACCGGGTATAATTACCGCATCCGTAATTTATATTTTGTCGCGCCCTATTATTACGGTCTATCAAAAACGCCGGATTAAGAAGCTTAAGCAGCGCTATGAAAAACGTATGGCCGAACGTGCGGCAAAGGCTGACGCGGCAGAAAAAAACAGATAATACTAGGAAAACGGAGGGACTAATATGAGCAAATTTCTGGGAAATTTACGGTTAGGTGTGAATATTGATCACGTGGCGACAGTGCGAAACGCCCGTGGCTCGGCTTATCCCGACCCTACCCGCGCTGCCTTGCTGGCCCAGCAGGCCGGGGCGGATGGCATCACTGCGCATTTGCGCGAAGACCGCCGCCATATTTCGGATGCTGACATTGATGCGCTGGTTGAAAATCTAAGCGTGCCGCTGAATTTTGAAATGGCCGCCACAGATGAAATGCAGGCGATTGCCCTGCGTCATAAACCGCACGCTGTTTGTATCGTGCCGGAAAAACGCGAAGAATTAACAACCGAAGGCGGGCTTGAGGTCGCGCGGGTTGAAAACAAACTGGCGCATTTTATCGCGCCCTTGCGTGATGCGGGTTGTCGCGTGTCAATTTTCATTGCCGCAGATATGGCGCAAATCGAAGCCGCCGCGCGCATTGGCGCCACGATTATTGAACTGCATACAGGGGCATATTGCGATGCCCATCACGAGGGAAATTTTGCTGTTCGCGACGCTGAATTTGCAAAGCTGCAAGAAATGTCTGCCTATGCGCATTCTTTGGGGCTTGAGGTGCATGCAGGCCACGGTTTGACCTATGAAACCGTAAAACCCATTGCTGCATTTCCCGAGGTAATGGAGCTGAATATCGGCCATTTCCTGATTGGAGAAGCAATTTTTAGCGGCCTGAATTCGGTTATTGGTGAAATGCGCCGCCTGATGGAAGAGGCACGCGCATGATACGTCAGGAAAAATGCCGTGGCGAACTTTGCTTTAAAAAGCACCCATAAAAGATTGGATAAAACATGAAATGGATTTTAGCCTTCACCTTGGTATTTTTCGCCAATATTGCCGCCGCACAGGATGTGGGCGAATGCGACTGGCGCGCCTCGGCCTATAATATTGGCGAACCATGGTCGGAATATACGCGCACGTTTTCAAATGGAAAAACCAGAATTGCGCTGATGGATGCGGGTGAACCGGCGCTTGGTTCGGTCTATATTCTGGTGCTTTCCCCGCCTTATAACGAGATGGGCGAACGTCAGTGCCGGATCCTTTCCTATAGTGACTCGATCGGGTTTCTGGATTTGGATTTTTCCGGAATTCAGGCGCAGTATGACCCAAGCATCGGGTTGGGCTTTGCCATCCCCGGGGTTGAATATGTGCCAGAAACAGATGGCCAGCGTCCGATGTATTTGCTGTTCACGCTTAATCAGGCCACCGGTGTTATCACGCCTCGCATTGAACGGGTTGGTGGATGATCCTTGGCGTCGGCACAGATCTGGCCAATATCGACCGGATCAAGGGCGTTTTAGAACGCCACGGGGACCGGTTTCGTAACCGGGTCTTCACCGATCTTGAACAAACCAAAGCCGAGCAGCGCAAAGATGTCGCTGGCACCTATGCCAAACGCTGGGCCGCTAAAGAAGCGTGCTCCAAGGCGCTGGGCACCGGCCTGCGTATGGGCATTTCGTGGAAGGATATGGCCGTGTCCAACCTTGCCACCGGACAACCGGTAATGCAGGTTACCGGCTGGGCCGCCGAACGCCTGACCGCGATGACCCCCGCAGGGCACACCGCAACAATTCACCTTAGCCTGACCGATGACCACCCATGGGCGCAGGCTTTTGTGGTGATCGAGGCCAATCCAATTGCTTGACTCCGCGGCCTCTGCCGCCCATATGCCCACGTAACCAGATAAAACCAATAGGACCGCAAAACATGGCTGAGAAGAAAGAAGAAGGCATCGTCGAGACGATTAAAACGGTGTTCTGGGCGCTGCTTATTGCGGGCATTTTCCGCACCCTGTTTTTTCAACCGTTTTGGATTCCGTCCTCATCAATGAAAGAGACGCTGCTTATTGGCGATTTTTTGTTTGTTAACAAAATGGCCTATGGTTATTCGCGCTATTCCTGTCCGTTTTCGGCCTGTCCTATTTCGGGTCGTATTCTTGGTTCAGACCCCGAACGCGGTGACGTGGTGGTCTTTCGCCACCCAACCAACGGCACCGATTATGTCAAACGCCTGATTGGTTTGCCCGGTGACAAAATCCAGTTAAAGGCCGGTATTTTGTTCATCAATGGTGCAGAAGCAGTGCAGGTCGCCGCCGGCACGTTTGACGAATTGATGGAGCCACAAGGGCGCATGGGCGGGTTTCCGCGCTGCTCTAACGGTCCGGTTGGCCAAGGTGCTACTTGCGAAAAAGAACGCTTTCTTGAAACCTTTCCCGATGGCGGCACACATGCAATTTTGAATATCTCCGCCAGCGGCGGTCTGGATAACACCAACGTCTTTACCGTTCCCGAAGGGCACTATTTCTTCATGGGTGACAACCGCGATAATTCAACCGACAGCCGTGTTAGCCAGCGTAATGGCGGGGTTGGCATGGTGTCCGAAGAATACCTGCTGGGTCGCGCGGATCGCATCATGTTTTCATCAGCAGGTAAGCGTTTGCTGTATTTCTGGACATGGCGCAGCGACCGTTTCTTTAAGGCAATCGAGTGAAGCTTTCAGCCGACCTCAGGGATTTTTCCGCCCGGATTCGGCATGAATTTACGACCCCCGATGTGTTGATACGGGCGCTGACCCATGGGTCGGTGTCATCAGAAACACGACCCGACAATCAGCGGCTTGAATTTCTTGGCGACCGTGTGCTTGGCATGGTCATCGCCGAGGCCCTGTTTTTGGGCGACCCATCCGCATCCGAAGGCCAGATGGCGCCGCGCTATAACGCGCTTGTTCGCAAAGAAGCCTGCGCAGATGTTGCCCGTGAAATTGATTTGGGTGCGGTGCTGAAACTTGGCCGCTCGGAAACGCTTTCGGGTGGGCGTCGCAAAACCGCGTTACTGGGCGACGCAATGGAGGCAGTGCTTGCCGCAGTGTATCTTGACGGGGGATATGGTGCTGCGCGCGCTGTAATTTTGCACCTGTGGGCCGCGCGGATCACGGATGTAAAAGACGATGCACGCGACGCCAAAACCGCAATGCAGGAATGGGCGCAGGCGCGCGGAATGGCCCCACCAAAATATGTTGAAATCGCCCGAACCGGCCCGGACCATGCCCCTATATTCACCATCGAGGCGCGGCTGGAAGATGCCAGATCAGGCAGGGCAAAGGCCCCCTCAAAACGCGCAGCGGAACAAGGTGCTGCTGAAATTCTGTTAGAAAAACTGGAAAGCAAAACATGACCAAAAGCGCGGGCTTTGTTGCCCTGATAGGTGAGCCAAACGCCGGTAAATCCACCCTGACCAACCGCATGGTCGGGGCCAAGGTTTCGATCGTAACCCACAAAGTACAAACAACGCGCGCCCGCATTCGTGGCGTCGCCATCCAAGGTGATGCGCAGATCGTTTTTGTTGACACGCCCGGCCTGTTCAAGCCACGTCGTGGGCTTGACCGTGCCATGGTTGCCGCCGCATGGGGCGGGGCTGCGGATTCGGATGTGGTTGTCTTACTTATCGAGGCCCATCGTGGCGTCACCAAGGGCGTTGAAAAAATTATCGAAGGCCTGCAAACTATCGCCAAGGGCCGCCCTGTTGCACTTGCGATTAACAAGATCGACAAAGTAAAATCTGATGTTCTGTTGGCGCTTTCCGCAGACATGAATAAGCGTTTTGACTTCGCTGGAACCTTCATGATTTCCGCTGAAGAGGGCCATGGCGTTGAGGCGCTAAAAAACTGGGTTGCCGGCCTTATGCCCGAAGGGCCTTGGCTATATCCAGAAGATCAAATCGCCGACCTGCCGCTGCGGATGATTGCCGCAGAAACAACGCGGGAAAAACTGACGCTTCGTTTGCATCAAGAGCTGCCTTACCAGCTAACGGTTGAGACCGAAAATTGGGAAGAACGCCCAGACGGATCGGTGCGGATTGATCAGTTGATTTACGTGATCCGCGACGGCCATAAGGGCATTGTTCTGGGAAACAAGGGCGAAACCATCAAGGGGGTAAGTGTTGCCTCGCGTATGGAATTGACCGAATTTCTGGGCCGCGATGTGCATCTGTTCCTAAAGGTAAAAGTCCGACCCGGCTGGCTGGGAGATTCTGAGCGTTATTCAGAAATGGGGCTGAATTTCAAAGATTCCAAAAAGTGATACGGCTGACCGCAGATATGTGGGTTTCGGCTTATTTAACGCGGTTGCGGCTGGCGGATATTCCGGTTTTCATTACCCAAAAGGGCGATGCCACAGCGGGCGCAATTTTGGTGAAATCCAACACATTGGATGGTCAGGCTACTGCATTTCAGCGCAGCGTTGATTTAATCAGCGGTGAGCGTGTTTGGGTTGTGCTGATTGAAGGGGGCGAGGCCGATGTCGATGCCGCCATCACCAAGCAAAAAGGCTTTGACCCTGATCTTTGGGTGATCGAGGTCGAAGACCGCGACGGGCGCACCTTGCTGGATCAACCCGGTCTGGCTGATTAAGTCTGTTTTTGACAGTAAGTGTTTGTGTCGCCGCACTGCCCCCCCTATTCTACCCACATGGAATGGCGTGAAGAAGGGGTTTTGTTAAGTGCGCAAAAGCACGGTGAAACCTCGGTAATCATTCAGGTTTTTTGCAAAGAACACGGGCGCCATGCAGGGGTCGTGCGCGGTGGTGCATCGCGCAAAATCGCCCCGATTTTACAGCCCGGCGCCCAGCTTGATCTTGCGTGGCGCGCCCGCCTTGAAGAACATATCGGCACCTTCAAAGTTGAGCCGGTCAAAAGCCGTGCAGCCGGAATTATGGACGACCCGACAGCCTTGGCTGCCCTGAATGCAATCACTGCTTTGTTGGCCTTTACCCTGCCTGAACGCGCCGCCCACCCTGTTCTTTTCCATCATTCCGTTGCGATGCTGGACCTTTTGGGCACCAACGACGCGTGGCCTGTTGCCTATCTGAAATGGGAATTGGCATTGCTAGAGGAAATGGGCTTTGGGCTGGATTTGGAAACATGCGCAGTCACCGGCACACGCGATGATCTGACCTATGTTAGCCCCAAAAGCGGGCGTGCGGTTTCGGCCGAAGCAGCGGGCGAGTGGGCCGATAAATTATTGCCCTTACCACCCGAATTGCTGGGCGTTGGCACCGGGGCTGCGAACAACGTGGCCGATGGATTGCTGACCACTGGATTTTTTCTGGAACACCGCTTGGCTCACAGCCTTGGCGACCGCCCATTGCCCGGAGCCCGCGCGCGTCTTGTCGATCGATTGCACCATTGGAATTTAGCGGCGGACTAGCGGCTTTTAAAAACCAATGTCGGGCCTGTGTCATTTGATAAAATCAGGGTGTCACCGGATATTTCAACATAGGCAGCATTTTCCAGTGCTACGAAAAAAACCTGTTCGTCAGCGGTAAGGCCGCAGGCCATTTTGGTGGCCGAAATTGGGGTAACTTCAAACCAAGGGTAGGGGGCGGTTTGGGTTGTGCTGAAGGCATTGCACGGGCCGTTGCCCAAAATCACCCCCGACTTTGGAAAGCTCAGCGTTGCGTTGTGAACAAACACTTGTCCGTTTAATTCAGTCAAATGCCATGTGGCCTCGGCTGTGGTGAAACCTGAAATTGTTTCATCTTTTTCATAATAGAAAAATGCAACCAAAAGGGTCAAAACCAACAGTGATATGAAAACAAGCCTGCGCATAGAGTGCATGGTAATGCCATATTTTACAGAAGGCTAGGTTGCATCAGGCCAATAGACGGCGTGCAATTACCTGTGCCTGAATTTCAGCGGCACCCTCAAAAATGCTTAGGATGCGCGCGTCACACAGGATGCGGCTGATCTGGTATTCCAGCGCAAACCCATTGCCACCGTGAATTTGCAGGGCATTGTCCGCCGCAGCCCAGGCCACGCGGGCGCCCAGAAGTTTGGCCATGCCTGCCTCCAGATCACAGCGGCGTTCCTGATCTTTTTCATGGGCGCTGAAATAGGTTAGTTGGCGGGCGATCATGATTTCAACGGCCATCATCGCAAGCTTGGAATTCACGCGGGGAAATTCGATCAAAGCCTTGCCAAATTGTTTACGATCCTGAGCATAGCTCATGCCAACCTCAAGCGCGTTTTGGGCAACCCCAATGGCGCGGGCGGCGGTTTGAATGC
>DAOUQO010000266.1 GCA_030625565.1 Aliiroseovarius sp.
GAAATGTATTACAAATGTCCATATAACCACCCCAAACAAACACTCCTAATGGGTCAGCATGAACAAACGCATCCTTCAAAGGTTAAACGCCCGCCGAATCATTTCACTGATCCGGACCCACGAATTGCTATCGCGCATTCAGCTGACAGAAATGCTGGGCGTGGCCCCTTCAACGGTGACGCGGCTGGTTAACCAGCTGATGGATAACAACCTTCTGGAAGAGGTGCCTGACCCAACCAAAAAGGGACAAAAGGGGTTTCCCGCCAAGCTGCTGCGCTGCGTACCTAACGGGCTGTTAACAGCAGGTGTGTTTTTTGACCCCGACCGAATATTCACCTGCATCGCAGATTTGGATGGGCAGCTGCTAAGCGAAATACAGATCCCGATTAAAGAGCGGTCTTTTGAGGCTATTCTTGGCGCCGCCAGCCAAAGCATTCGCGACCAAATCAACGGGTTAGGCCTGGACCCTTTGCGCATTGCAGGCTGCGGGGTCAGCTATCCGGGCCAGCACACCGAAGCACCCGGCCGCGTGCTGAAAACCAAACAATTTTCGGACTGGCCCAAAATCGATGTTTTAAATGACCTTGCACCATTTTTCGACTTTCCTGTTTACCACATTAATGATGCCAAGGCCGCTGGTTTGGCCGAATTATTTTATGGCGCATGCCGACCATTTCAGAATTTTTGCTATGTCTGGCTGTCCTATGGAATTGGCGGGGCAGCAATCATCAACCAAGACTTATACTTAGGCGATAATCTGGCAGCGGCTGAATTTGGCGGGCTGTTTCCTAAATCACAAATGCGTCCCTCGGGCCAACATTTGCTGGATACTTTGCGCGCTGACGGGCACGATTTAGAACGCCTTGATAGCATCACAAATTGGCATTTAAGCCAACCAATTGCACGCGACTGGATCGACACTGCTGTTGACAAACTTCAATGGCTTACGCTGGTAATTGCCCGCACATTCGCCCCCGAGGCAATCGTTTTTGGCGGCACATTAAATGCTGAATTAATTGATGAAATTCAAACCAGGATTGCCAGCGCCCCACAATTGGGCGAAGATTTCCTAATACGACCCCCTAAAATTTTGCGCGCAACAACCGACAGCAAACCCCAACTGGGGGCGGCGGCCCTTGCCGTCCATGAAATGATCAGCCCCTCGCGGTTTAATCGTTAATGCATCCAAAATCCGGCAATAGCCCACGACATTTAATACAGAGTCAGCCTTAAACATTTGGAAAGTTAAATATACAGATTGACAATCCCGTATAACGTGTTATTTCAAAGCCCTGCTCGCCACGTCACGCACCGAGAGATTAACAATTTATGTTAATCCAGAAAGGCTGTGTTATGGGTTCATTTTTTCGTCGTAAAGGGCATGTATGCCCACATATAATGTCAGAACGGGGCTGCGCCCGTTGCGGGACCAGTGGCTTTGTCACGGGCACCCTTGTCTTGAACGATTCAGGATGGGGTCCGGTCGAATATTTAAAAATCGGTGATATGATCCCAACACTGGAACATGGATCCCAGCCAATCATTAACATCGTGCAAGAACCAATCTGGCTTGACCCCGGGACATGCCCCAGTTCTATTTTGCCACTGGATATCCCCGCAGGGGCCCTTGGAAATACAATACCGTTTCTGTTGCCCATTGAAAACGCAATCGCGCTGGTTGGCCAACCAATTGACATAACGGGCATTGCAAATGTATCAATAGAAGGCATTGATATAGCTGAATTTTCTGGGATAAAATTTGTTCAACCTCCGGCCTCGACCATGATTACCAAGCTGTATTTCGAGGGTAATGAATTCATCAATATTGCAAAAGGCGCCAGCATTTTATGCCGAACCGAGGCCCGGCCTTTTGCCCTTGATCCATCCAGATCCGCGCAACCCCCAAGCCGCATCCAGCGGCTAAACCAAGAACAGGCCGACGCGTTTTTGCTGCTGCTTGAAGGCTCGGGCCACCTTAACTAGCGCCAATATCTATGCGGTGCTTTCTGCGCTATATCAAAGCGCTGCGATTGGTTAAGGTCGGGTTATGGAAAACAAAGCACAGAATACAGCGCCCAAAACAATTTTGGGCTGCATCGCGGATGATTATACCGGCGCCACCGATCTTGCCGGTCTGTTGGCGCGCAGTGGCGTGCCGGTATCGTTGCGAATGGGGGTGCCCAAGACCGACCCCACCACAGTTAATGGTGCCGCGATTGAGGTCATCGCGCTGAAATGTCGCAATGCGCCACGCCAGATCGCGATTGACGAAGCCCTTGCCGCTTTGCGCTGGTTGCAGGCCGTGGGCGCCCAGCGTTTTTTCTGGAAATACTGCTCAACCTTTGACTGTACTGACAAAGGAAATATTGGCCCCGTGGCCGAGGCATTGATGGCCGAACTTAACACAAAACAAACAATTTATTGTCCGGCATTTCCCGAAAACGGGCGCTCGATCTATATGGGGAACCTGTTCATTGGTGAACAACCCCTTGGCGAAAGCCCGATGAAAGACCAC
>DAOUQO010000104.1 GCA_030625565.1 Aliiroseovarius sp.
AAAATGGTTTTGCCCTCGAATTTGCTCATAACCCGCGTGTAGCCGCTATCGACATAAAATGCGGGCATAATAGTGCCCTCAAAAATGTTCTTTGAGTTCACAAGCAGGCCGCGCAATGCCGCCTCTTCCCAGTTACCGCCAACGCCTTCCAGCGATGGACCGACTTCCCCGTGGAACAATTGTTCGCTTAGGTCAGGGTTTGTGTGGCAGGCTAGGCAATTACCCAGCTTGCGATTTGCAAAAACCTTGCGACCATTCGCGGCATCACCGGCAGTTCCGGTTAACGATGCGGCAACAGTTCCGTCTTCGAACACTACATCTGCAGGTGCAGTTTCTGCGCCAGCGTATCCAACGCTAAGGCAAACTACGGCTGCAGCGATCAATGAACGCTTCATATGTCCTCCCATGTTTTATTCTTGTTATATCGCGAGCGTAGCAGCGACACCGTGTCGCACGCAACTATAAATTCATCTTTGTGAATTTTTCCTGCAACCACATATAAACTAATAATGTTTTTCCAATATAGCAGGGCTTAACCACCCTTTTGTTCTGCTGCGAACACCCGCGCGTGGTATTTTTGAAAGTTTTCGTCGCCCAGATACCCGTCATCCAGAATCCATCGCAGCAGGTTTTTTGTGGTGTGAAAACCAAACGCGCCGGGCATGGTGGCAACCGCCGCATCCTTGGCACTTAGCCCCTGTTCCACCTCGGCCCCGAAGAACATGAATGTCGGGGTGAAAATGATCCCCCACTTCATTGCCATGTCGCGTTCGCTTAGCACTTCGCCGTCAAAATCCGTGACTTCGACGTCACCAAATAAATTC
The DNA here is from genome assembly GCA_030625565.1 of Aliiroseovarius sp. Lineage (GTDB taxonomy): Bacteria > Pseudomonadota > Alphaproteobacteria > Rhodobacterales > Rhodobacteraceae > JAAEUB01. The sequence goes on from DAOUQO010000104.1 coordinate 825, forward strand.
AGCTGCACAACAAAATATTCATCCGACAGCATAGCGTCGATTTCAGGGCGCGGCAGCACATCTTCGTGCAGTTTGGTGCAATAGATACAGCCGCGTTGTTCCCAGATAATCAACAGCTTGCGGCCTTCGGAATTGGCCTCGGCCAGATCTTCGGCCATGTCCTTGAATGTTTCGCGCATCCAGGGCGTTTTGTGCAGGCCGTCATCACCCATTTGTGTCGCACTTGCCGGTAGCGCCAGCATAAAGGCGGTCGCAAACATTATAAGAAAACGCATAGTCAGGTTCCTTTTAAATCAACCAATGCCGGAAAGGCTTGGGAACGTTTCAATCATCCAGTTTGAGATTATGTTCACTGATCCCGTGGCGATCAGAATGGCAAAGATGATCAGCATCGCGCCCATCACCTTTTCCACATAGGGCATATATTTGCGGTACCGCGACATGAACAAAAGGAAAGGCTTGGCAAATATTGCCGCCACCACAAAGGGCGACGTCATTGCCAGCCCGAACACGATCAGCAGGCTGGTGCCCTGCCATAACGTGTCTTTCATCGATGCGATAAATAAAATCGTTGCCAAAACAGGTCCAACGCACGCCGTCCAGCCAAAGCCAAATGCCAACCCCATCACATAGGCGCCGATGATGGTCGAAGGGTCCATTTTCGATTGCATCCGCGTGTCCTGCATCAAAAACGGGATTCGAATGAGGTGCAGAAAATGCAGGCCAAACACGAAAATAATCGCAGCGGCGACATAGGAAAGCACCTCTCTCCACTGGGCAAAGGCCTGCCCTGCGGCGGTGGCACCAAGGCCCAGCAGACCGAAAATCGTTGTGACCCCAAGGGCAAAAAATACCGATGACAACACCAATCGTTTTTGTGCGCCCGGGGAAATGGCGCCATCGTCGCGCAGCTCGGACATCGAAATTCCGGCCATATATGACAGGTAAAATGGCACCATCGGCAAGATGCAGGGCGTTAAAAACGCCAGCAAGCCAGCCAGCGCTGCGCCGCCATAAGAAACCTCAAACATTCGTGTGCTCCTTGTATCAATCACATAGACAAATTATGATGTGTTTAATCGTTTGGTCAATGCACAAGGTAAAAATATACATATGAGACCCCTAAAACTGATCCTTTTAACGGCCATCACCGCACTTTTTACCCTGCCCGTTTTGGCGGCAGAATTGATCATGGTTGATCAGCCCGGTTGCATTTATTGCGAACGCTGGGATGCTGAATTATCCGATATTTACCCCAAAACCAGCGAAGGCAGATACGCCCCGCTGCGGCATCTGGATATTTCAGACATATCTGACAGCCCCATTACCTTTGTGCGCGCGGTAAATTTCACCCCGACCTTTGTTCTGGTGGAAAATAACCGTGAAATCGCCCGCATCGAAGGCTACCCCAGCGAAGATTTCTTTTGGGGTTTGCTGGATATGATGCTGCGGGCCAACACCGATTACACCGGCGAGGCCCAATAGCCACGCCCCCGACTTATCCAAAACAAGGCAATTGCCCTGCCCCCTTTAATTGTTTTAAACAGGGCCAATTAAGTAAATGCGTTGGAAGGACACTAAAATGGTATTACCGGTAATCCGTGCGGATATGGAACCGGAGGAGCTGGACAAAATGATGTCCAGCGCCAGCGATGCTTCAACCCTGTTGAAGGCAATCAGCCACGAAGGCCGATTGATGATCTTGTGCCATCTAGTCACCGGCGAAAAATCTGTGACCGAATTGGAAGAGCTTCTAAGCGCGCGCCAAGCGGCCGTATCCCAGCAACTGGCCCGTCTGCGCCTTGAAGGTCTGGTAACGCCACGCCGCGAAGGAAAAACCATCTATTATTCCCTGAGCGATGACCGCCCACGTCAGATTTTAGAAGTGATTTACGATCTGTTTTGCTCGATTGACCCAAACAAAGGCAAGACTGCCGAAACCACGTAACCCACGGAAAATGCTATGTATGACTGGATCAGCGATGCCAACCTAGCCGCCCTGATCGGGGCCATTGGTGGCATGATGCTGGGCCTTGCCGCGCGTCTGGGGCGTTTTTGCACCCTTGGCGCAATCGAAGACGCGATCTATGGCAGCTCAACCGTGCGGATGCGCATGTGGGGCATCGCCATTGGCACCGCGATGATCGGCACATTTGGCCTGTTATGGCTGGGGCTTTTCGCGGCTGAAGACGCAGTTTATCTGCGCCTTGCATGGAACCCTGCCGCATCCATTATTGGCGGTTTATTATTTGGCTATGGCATGGCGCTTTCGGGCAATTGCGGCTTTGGCGCGCTGGCGCGTTTAGGTGGCGGTGATTTGCGCGCCTTTGTGATTGTGATCGTCATGGGCCTTTCAGCCTATGTGGCCATATCCGGCCCGCTGGCCTATGCGCGCATAACCTTGTTTCCGCAAATTCCGGCAGATCTAGACGCCCTGCCCTCGCTTGCCATTCTGGGCGCGCGCCTTAGCGGCATTTCAGCGCCGGTTCTGGGCATGGTTACGGGTGTAATTCTGGTCGCGGCAATGCTGACCAACACCAAGATGCGTCGCGCCTATAAAGAACTGTTTTGGGCCGTGATCGCCGGACTGGCCGTAGTCATTGGCTGGGGCGGTACATATTGGGTATACACCAACGGCTTTACGCCTATCCCTGTGGAAAGCCACACTTTTTCGGCGCCCTTAGGTGATAGCATATTTTACCTGATGACGTCGTCAGGCAGCAGCTTGAACTTTGGCGTTGGGTCCGTCGCCGGGGTTCTGGCGGGGGCCTTTATTGGCAGCCTTTTCAAGGGGCATTTCCGCTGGGAGGCCTGCGAGGACCCCCGCGAGCTGAAACGCCAAATGCTGGGCGCAATGATCATGGGTTTTGGCGCGGTCATCGCATTTGGCTGCTCAATCGGCCAAGGCCTGTCGGCATTTTCGCTGTTGTATTACGGTGCTCCGGTGACGTTTTTGGGCATACTTGCAGGGGCCGCGTTTGGCCTGAAGCAACTGATCACCGGATTTTCGTTAAAAGGCTAAAGCAAAGCCTAGGGCGTCATAATCGCGCCGCGCTCAAAACTAACGCTGTCTTCGGCTCCGTCATCATAAACCAGGCGCACCTGTACGCTTTTGATGCTTTGCAGATCAAAATACGTAAAGGGCAGGAAACCTTCGCCTTTTTGTGCGTTTGGCTGGGGTCCGTCTTCATAGCACGGCTCACCGTCCCACAGGGATTCGTCGCCGTTATTAACGCTGTAATAAACCGCATCCAGCCCGCAGCGCCACGCCATCAGGTGGGTGAAATACAGCAAATCCCTGCCGTCAAATTCACGCACCGCAACCCAGCTAGATTTCGTTGCATCCAGAATTGGGCGAATTTCAGCGGCAGTGGTAAATTGCTGCGCCTGCGCGGGTAATGCCATTAATATGGCTACAAATGTTAATTTCCATTTCATTTTAAGCTTCCTCAATTTACTGATGGAACATGCGTTGGCACATTCCCAATTGCGCCTATAATGGCAGGAAACCTTAGGTAAGGCAAAATAGATGTCCCAGACGCCCAAAACGTTCAATATTTTGATCATCGCCCAGCCCGGCCGCCTTTCTTATGAAGCCGTGCTGTTTGCCGCATCTCTAAAAGCCAGCAACCCTGACTTTGGCGGGCAGCTTTATATAGGTGTGCCCAGTGGCGAAAAGTGGGCTGGAAAATCGGAACTGGCCCCTGATATTTGCGAAATGCTGGAAAGGCTTGGGGCGATAATTGTGCCTTTCACCTCGGAGCATTTTGGGGCGGGCTATCCTTACGGCAATAAAATCGAAGGTCTTATGGCGCTACCCAAAGGCGAACCTTTTGTGTTTTTTGATACCGACACCGTGATCCACGGGCCACTATCCCAAGTCGGGTTTGATTTTGATAAACCAGCCGCGTCGATGGTGCGCGAAGGCAGTTGGCCGGAAATTGAGCTATACGGCCCGGGATATGGCGATATCTGGGGCGCGCTTTATAACAAATTCGGGCTGGAGTTCCAAAGCTCGCTGGATTTAACCCAACCTGATGAACATTGGGAACGGTATTTATATTTCAACGCCGGTTGGTTTTTTCACCGCTGCCCGCATGAATTTGGCACGCGGTTCCTGGAATACGCCTTGGAAATTCGCGACCATGGCCCAGAAGAAATTGTTTGCCAAAGCTTAGACCCATGGCTGGATCAGGTTGCGTTGCCCTTGGTTATCCATTCGTTCGGGGGCGGACGACCCGGGCCGGAATTAGCTGGATTAGACGGTGATGTTTCATGCCACTGGCGGATTTTACCCCTGATGTATGCCCGTGAAAGCGACGCTTTGATTGCCTTTATCGAAGAAATCTGCGCGCCCAACAAAATTAAAAAACTGCTCAAGCAATATGAGCCAATGAAGCGGATGATTTACCAAAAGCGTGGCCACAAGGTGCGCGCGCTGTTTGATCGCGACAACCTGCCCCCAACTGAGCAGCCGATCCGCAATAAAATCAAACGTGAAGGGTTCTGGATGCGCTAGGCGGAATTGCATTGCGCATTCAAGGCCCTGAAGGGGCTTCATTCCCATAAAGCGGGCCGAATGCGAATGCTGTTCTTTTTCGGCCCAATCAATTGCACTGCGTGATTTGTTCCCCTAGGTTTAGCCAACTAAAATTCAGGGAGAATGATTATGAGCCACGGTTTTGACACCTTACAAATTCACGCAGGCGCACGGCCTGATCCGGCCACAGGCGCACGCCAAACGCCAATTTACCAAACAACCGCTTACGTTTTTCGCGATGCAGATCACGCGGCGGCTTTGTTTAACCTGCAAGAAGTCGGATACATCTATTCGCGCCTGACCAACCCAACGGTGGCAGTATTGCAAGAACGCATCGCCACGCTGGAAGGCGGCCAAGGGGCTGTTTGTTGCTCATCAGGTCACGCGGCACAAATTATGGCGCTGTTTCCGCTGATGGGTCCGGGGCTGAATGTAGTTGCCTCAACCCGCCTATATGGCGGCACTGTTACGCAATTTGCCCACACAATCAAACGGTTCGGCTGGGAAGCCAAGTTCGTTGATTTTGATGATGAAGAAGCCGTTGCAGCCGCAATTGACGAAAACACCCGCGCAGTTTTTTGCGAAAGCATCGCAAATCCCGGCGGCTATATCACCGATCTGGATGCAATTGCCGCAATTGCCGACAAGGGCGGCGTGCCATTGATTGTCGACAACACCGCAGCCACACCATATTTGTGCAACCCGATAAAGCACGGCGCCACTTTGGTGGTGCATTCCACCACGAAATACCTGACAGGTAATGGCACTGTAATGGGCGGCGCGGTTGTTGACAGCGGCAATTTTGACTGGTCTGCCTCGGACAAGTTTCCGTCCCTGAGCGCGCCAGAGCCTGCCTATCACGGCCTAAAATTCCATGAGACATTCGGCCCGCTGGCTTTTACCTTTCACAGCATCGCCATTGGCCTGCGCGATCTGGGCATGACCCTGAACCCACAGGCAGCACATTACACGTTGATGGGCATTGAAACCCTTTCGCTGCGTATGGACCGCCACGTGGCGAATGCGGAAAAAATTGCGGCGTGGCTGGAACAAGACGACCGGATCGAGGCCGTGACCTATGCCGGATTGCCATCATCGCCATATAATCATCGGGTCGAACGGATTTGCCCGAAAGGCGCGGGTGCTTTGTTTACGGTCACCGTCAAGGGCGGCTATGAGGCCTGTATCAAGATGGTTGAAGCGCTGGAAATCTTTAGCCACGTGGCCAATTTAGGCGACACGCGCAGCCTGATCATTCATTCCGCATCAACCACGCACCGCCAGCTAACACCCGAACAACAAGAAGCAGCAGGCGCCGGGGCAAGTGTTGTTCGCATTTCAATCGGCACTGAAGACGCAGATGATTTGATTGCGGATCTGGATCAGGCTTTGACTATAGCTGCCAGCTAAAAGATAAGGTTTCGCGGGCTAGCGCCCGCGACCGCCTCGCTTTGCTCGGCGATTTTGTGCCTCCGGCGGGGATATTTATAGCAAGAGGAAATTAAGGGCTTGGTTTTGGCTTGACCTTAAGGGCTGCAATCTTGAAAACCGTTTTATGAGTACAGGCAGATTAAACATAGATTTGGATGCGATTGCTGAAAACTGGCGCGCGCTTGACCAAATGAGTGAACAAGGCGTTCAGACTGCGGCTGTTGTTAAGGCGGATGCCTATGGTCTGGGTCTTGGCAAGGTTGCGCGCGCTTTGGCGGCGGCTGGCGCACGACGGTTTTTTGTGGCCGTTGCCGAAGAAGGGGCTGCGTTGCGCGAAGCGCTTGGACCTGGCCCTGAAATTTCTGTATTTTCCGGCCATATGGCTGGTGATACCGACATGATCTATGATCTGGATCTGGTTCCGATGTTAAATTCGGTCGAGCAACTGACCCGACATTTTCAGGCCCTGCCACGTCATCCTTTTGGTGTGCAGCTGGATTCTGGCATGAACCGCCTTGGCATGGAGCCCGCAGAATGGGCTGCTGCCGCCCCGATCATTCTGGCCCAGAACCCGCGTCTGATCATGAGCCATCTGGCCTGCGCCGATGAGCCTGACAATGAAATGAACCTGACACAATTGGCCAGTTTTCTGGACATGACCGAAGGCTGCGGTGTGCCGCGTTCTTTGGCAGCGACTGGCGGAATTTTGCTGGGAACCGATTATCACTTTGATCTGACGCGCCCCGGGATCGGGTTATATGGCGGCCTGCCCTATGAAGGCGCGCATTCGGTTGTGGCGCTGGAGCTTCCTATAATTCAGGTGCGTGAAATCGCGGCGGGCGAAAGCGTTGGTTATGGTCAGGGGTTCATTGCCGATCACAAGATGCGGGTTGCGACGGTTTCAGGCGGCTATGCAGACGGGTTATTTCGGGCAATTTCCAACCGCGCCATGCTGTTTCACCAAGATGTGCCCTGTCCGATTCTGGGCCGTGTTTCGATGGATATGATCGGCGTTGATATTTCACACCTGACGACAAACCCGCAATTTTTATCTATTCTGGGCGAACATCAAAGCATCGATGATCTGGCCAGCACTGCTGACACCATTGGCTATGAAGTGCTGTGCGGCTTAGGGCAACGATATCAGCGCCATTACATTCGCCGCACAAATCCCGGCATTGAAGGGGGACAAAAGTGAACCATTTACTGGCCCCTATCGCAGGATTAGGCAGCCTTGTTTTAGGCCTGTTGGCCGCAATCGGCAGGGTTTCTATTTTTGCAGGCAGCGCGATCAGCCACATCGTGCGCCCGCCTTATTATCCGCGCGAATTCCTGATTGCCCTGATGAATATCGGCTGGTTCAGCCTGCCGGTTGTCGGGCTAACAGCCATTTTTACCGGCGCGGCGTTAGCGTTGCAAATTTACGCCGGCGGACAGCGTTTTTCAGCCGAGGCAGTCGTGCCGCAAATCGTCGCCATTGGCATTGTGCGCGAACTGGGCCCAGTGCTGGTGGGGCTGATGATTGCCGCACGTGTCACATCATCAATCGCCGCAGAAATTGCCACCATGAAGGTGACCGAACAAATCGACGCACTGGTCACATTATCAACG
>DAOUQO010000294.1 GCA_030625565.1 Aliiroseovarius sp.
GTGTAAGACGGGCACAGGGAGATGTTGCGCGCCCAGAACGCGTATCGGCCTTGCAAGCCATCCTTTCAGATGGTGCCGCGCCTGCCCAAGGCAATTGCCGCTCCTATGGGGATGCGGCCTTGAATTCCGATGGGCAAATGATCGATATGACCCGGCTTAATCGGATTATCAGCTTTGACGCTGAAACCGGTATGCTTGAGGCCGAGGCGGGTGTGACTATTGGCGAACTTGCCCGAGTTTTTGCGCCCAAAGGCTGGCTGCCTGCTGTCATGCCGGGCACTGGATTTGCGACGTTGGGTGGCTGTATTGCCCAAGATGTGCATGGTAAAAATCACCATAACGAAGGCAGCTTTGGCCAGCATGTTCTGTCTGTGACCTTGCTGCAGGGCGAAAGTCGCATGGTGGCCACGCCCGCCCGTAACAAGGCAATGTTTCGCGCCACAATGGGCGGCATTGGCCAGACTGGCGTGATTTTGTCCGCCAAAATCCAGATGAAAAAATGTGCAGGCGATGTGATGATGGTGACCGAGCGCCGCGCCGAGGGCTGGGATGAATTTCTGTCATTATTGGATGGATCGACCACGACTTATACCGTTGGCTGGATTGATGCGACCGCCAAGGGCGACGCGCTGGGCCGTGGCATTTTGGAAGAAGGCGAAGTCGCCGCAGGCCTTGTGCCCAAGCCCAAACCATCGCTGTCGGTGCCAATGAATGCGCCCGGTTTTGCGTTGTCACCACCGATCGTGCGTGCCTTTAACAACCTGTATTATCGCCGTGTTCCGGCGGCGGGGCGCTCATCGGTTAAGCCGATCGATGATTTCTTTTTTCCGCTGGATAAAATTCATAACTGGAACCGGCTTTATGGCAAACGCGGCTTTCACCAGTTCCAGAACGTCGTACCTTTGGCCGCGGCCCCTGACCTGCGTAAGATGTTGGAAAAGATTGCAAATTCAGGCCTTGCGTCACCGCTGGCCGTAATAAAACGCATGGGGGCAGGGCGCGCAGGACACATGTCTTTCCCGATGGAAGGCTATACGCTGGCGGTTGATTTCCCCAATCGCGAAGGGGCCGAAGCCCTGATTTCAGAGCTGGAAAAAATGACTGTGGATGCTGGCGGACGGCTGTATCTGGCCAAGGATGCGTTGGCCACAGGCGGCGCGATCAAGGCGATGTATTCTGAACATGGCGACTGGGCTGCGCTTGCCAACAAGGCTGATCCCGACCACGCGCTGGAAACCGATATGACACGACGCTTAAACCTAAGGAATGCCACATGAACGACACATGGATCATATTGGGCGCGACGTCGTCAATGGCGCGGGCTTTTGCGCGCGACGTATCTGAGCAGGGCGCGCGCGTGCTGTTGGCGGGGCGTGATATGGATGACTTAAAACGCGCGGCGGCGGATTTGAACGCGCGCGGTGGCAGCGCCGAGGCGGTTGTGTTTGACGCGCGCAAGCCCGAAGGTTTCGCGGCGATTATCGCACGCGCGG
>DAOUQO010000203.1 GCA_030625565.1 Aliiroseovarius sp.
CGATCGGGGTTGAACCAACAAAGCCAACGGCCTGAATATCTTCGTTATCCAGCAGGGCGTCGACGGCTTCTTTGTCGCCATTGATGACTTGCAGTATACCTTCGGGCAGGCCTGCTTCGACAAACAATTCGGCGATCATCATCGGCACAGTGGGGTTACGTTCGCTGGGCTTCATAATCACCGCATTACCACAGGCCAGCGACGGTCCTATTTGCCACAGCGGGATCATTGCCGGAAAATTAAACGGCGCAATTGCCGCCGTCACACCCAATGCTTGACGCATGGAATACATATCAATGCCGGGGCCGGCAGCGTCGGTATATTCGCCCTTCAGCATTTCGGCGGCACCGATGCAATATTCAATCACCTCAAGCCCGCGCTGCACATCGCCCTTGGCGTCAGGGATGGTTTTGCCGTGTTCGCGGCTAAGGGCCTCGGCCAGTTTATCCATGTCACGGTTCAGCAGGCCAACCATTGCCATCATCACACGCCCACGGCGTTGGGGGTTTGTTGCGGCCCAAGCAGGCTGGGCGGCGGCGGCCTTGGCAATTGCCGCGTCAACTTCGGCGGTGGAGGCAAGTGCGACATGCCCCTGCACTTCGCCCGTTGCCGGATTCATGATGTCGGCGGACCGACCTGACGCGCCATTAATGGCTGCGCCGTTCACATAGTGACCAATTTCATACATATCTTCGCTCCTATCTATTTGCGGGCACGATAGACCCGCAATTTTGCCAAGGAAAGCCCTAGACGTCGATAGAATTAAGAAAAGCAGGTTCAAATCCAAACCGGATAGGTCGTGGGTGTAGACGCCTAAAATTGTTGTGTTCCATTGATTTAACAACGTTTCGTTGTTCTGAAATTAGAAAACTTGACACAATAGCCCCCAAAGGGCGAGGCTTGGGGTGTCACTGTCTCACCAAAGGAGGGCCTAATGCTTATTCACCAAATCCTTAATTCCAAGTCCGGGGCGGGGGTTATTACCGTTCTTCCGGGGTCATCTGTGGCCGATGCTGTTGGGGTGCTAAGCGGCAAACGGATCGGCGCTGTGATCGTGTCGCCGGATGGGGAAATCCCTGTCGGAATTTTGTCGGAGCGTGATATCGTGCGCGAACTTGGGCGGCGCGGTACTGTGTGTTTGTCCGATAAGGTTGATGACCTGATGACCGGTGATCTTGTCACCTGCGAGGGGGATTTTTCCACTGACCAAGTGTTGACCTTGATGACCCGTGGGCGGTTTCGCCATATGCCGGTGATGGAGGGCGAAAAAATGGTTGGTTTGATTTCGATCGGGGATGTTGTCAAAGCACGTTTGGGTGAGCTGGCTCATGAAAACGAAGCCCTTCAGGGAATGATCATGGGGCACTAACCTTTTTACCGGTAAATATTCATGCCGCAACGCAGAAAAACCTTGCATTCCCCGACGCAATAATATTGCGTGCATTCGAAATCGGAAGGAATAAACATGCGCATCGGCCTGTATCCCGGCACCTTTGATCCACTTACTTTGGGTCATGCCGACATTATCAAACGCGCCTGTGCGCTGGTTGACCGTTTGGTTATTGGCATTGCAATTAACGGCGCCAAGGGGCCGTTGTTTTCACTGGAAGAACGCGTCGCCATGGTCGAGGCCGAATGCAAAATACTTAGCCATGAAACCGGAACCCAGATCATCGCGCATCCGTTTGAAAACCTTTTGATCCACTGCGCCCATGATGTCGGGGCACAAATTATCATCCGTGGCCTTCGCGCTGTCGCGGATTTTGAATATGAATATCAAATGGTTGGAATGAACCGTGCAATGGATGCAAGCGTTGAAACCGTGTTTTTGATGGCCGAGGCGCGCCACCAATCCATTGCCTCAAAGTTGGTCAAGGAAATCGCGCGTCTGGATGGTGATATATCCAGTTTCGTGTCGGAACCGGTTCGGGCTGTTCTTTTGGAAAAGTTGAACAAATAAAACTACAGGGCTAAAACCGACGGGCCCATTTGATGTGCTTGCGCACCTGCGCCCAGCTTAAAACGGGCAAGGCCGGGCGCATTTTCGGTGTCAATCAGACCCAGATCCATGCAGCCAACATTATTTTTTGAAAATTCCTGAAACGCGCGCCAAAGCAACAATCGTCCGGCTGAAGTTTTGCGCCCCCGATCGCTGGTGCTGGCAATGTGGTAGGTTGCAGTATTCCCGTGACGAAGAAATACAGCACTTGCAATATTTTCACCCTTTTCGCGGGCGGTATAAAGGTGCAGGTTTTGCGGCCTTAACCGATGCCATCTTTGGGTAAATTCGGGCGGCAAAGCACGGTAAAATCCGGTTTTCTGCTGCATCGTATCGATTGAAAGAACTTTGTTTAAAGCAGGTAAATTACAGGTGCCATGTTGAATTTCAATCTTGAATTTATCCGCCTTTTTTAAGGCATTACGCCATTTGGTATGCAGATCACCCTTTGTGATTGGCAAGGCACATTGGGCAAAGGTCGCCGGGGTCATTAATGGAACGATTCTGGCTGAACTCAGGGGGGTTGCCAGCGAAAAAAGCCCAACCCGTGGACGTGGTATCGGAAGGGTGCGGCGGATCAATGCCAGAACCTGTTTTTGATTACATTCGGTCAGCCAAACCGGCCCCCGACTGGCAAGGGAAACATTGATAACCCCGCCAATTTTACGGCTTAGGCATTGGCACAGGGCAATGGGGGTATTGTTGTGCCTGATGACCGCGCGGTGAACCTGACCGCCAAGGGCTGCGTGAACGGCACCGTAATCCCAGCGCTGCCCCATAGGGGCCAAAGCCTGATCGCACAAGCGTTCCCATTCTTGATGTGTTGTGGCACCCCAAAATATTTCCATATCCCAGTTAACACTCTGAAAACCTAATCCGTGGTTAATACGTGCAAGGAGATTTCAATGAAAAAGCAAAGTAACGGGATTATGGGCATTACCGCGCCCGCGCCACACCCCAATTGGCGCGGCTTTTTGCAGCTGGCCCTGTATCTGAGCGGGCCAGTTGCTGTGTTTTTAATTGGTGGTGAATTATTACTGCGGCACTTGAAAATATTATAGTATTACAGGTGCTTACCCATTTCAGCGGCGGTATCCAACATCCGGCAGGTAAAGCCCCATTCGTTGTCGTACCAAGTTAGGATGCGCACCATGCGTTTATCTAAAACCCGTGTTTGATCCAGCGCAAAACTGGATGACGACGAATCATGATTAAAGTCGATCGATACCAGTTTGCGATCAACTGCACTGAGGACGCCCTTCATCGGGCCATCAGCGGCCGCCTGGATTGCGGCGTTGATTTCAGCGGCGTCGGTGTCGCGGTTTGCTTCGAATGTCAGGTCAACACAGGAAACATTCGGCGTTGGCACGCGGATAGACATGCCATCCATTTTGCCAACAAGTTCTGGCAGAACCAGTCCCAGCGCCTTGGTCGCGCCGGTTGTGGTTGGGATCATGCTAAGCGCTGCGGCGCGGGCGCGATACAGGTCGCTATGGTCGGCATCCAGAACCGGCTGGCTGCCGGTATAGGCATGCACTGTGGTCATAAATCCACGCTTGATTCCAACCAAATCATTCAAAACCTTGGCCACGGGGGCAAGGCAGTTAGTGGTGCAGGATGCGTTGGAAACATGCAGGTCGGCCGCACTTAGCAGGTCATGATTGACACCGTAAACGATGGTTTGGTCTGCACCGGCGGACGGTGCGGAAACCAGCACGCGACTTGCCCCGTTTTTCAGATGCACCAGCGCTTTGTCACCCTTGAAAATACCGGTACATTCAAAAACAATGTCGATATCGGCCCAAGGCAGGTCTTCGGGATTGCGAATGCTGGTCATGCGGATCGGGCCAGAGCCAACATCCATGGTGTCGCCAGAAACGGTAAC
>DAOUQO010000016.1 GCA_030625565.1 Aliiroseovarius sp.
CTTACCCATATGTACAGTATTTCGGGCTTTGTCCGGCCAGTTTAGATGCGGAAAATCAACCGTTGCTTTGCCATTCTCGGCCACGGTTACGCCGCGTGCAATTACACGGTTGATCGGTAGGGCCCGCAAGTCGTCGGTCAGGATCACATCAGCGCGCCGCCCGGGCGTAATAGAGCCTAATTCACGCCCCAGCCCGAAATGTTCGGCCGTGTTGATCGTGGCCATTTGCAGGGCGACCAAGGGGTCACACCCGCATTCAATTGCATGGCGCAAAACTCGGTTCATGTGGCCGTCATTGATCAACGTGCCAGAATGGCAATCATCTGTGCATAAAATAAACCCGCGTGGATCCAGACCCTTTTCGGTGATCGCAGTTATCTGGCTTTCAATGTCATACCATGCTGATCCCAGCCGCATCATCGATTTCATGCCTTGGCGCACCCGCGCAATTGCGTCTGCCTCGCAGGTGCCTTCGTGGTCATCCGCAGGGCCACCGGCCACATAGGCGTGAAAATTGGGGCCAAGGTCCGGGCTGGCATAATGGCCGCCGACGGTTTTGCCGGCATTCTGCGTAGCAGCGATTTCGGCCAACATGTGCGGATCTGCATTAATGACACCGGGGAAATTCATCATTTCGCCCAACCCGATAATGCCCGGCCATGTCATGGCTTCGGCGACATCTTCGGCACTGATTTCATAACCTGTGGTTTCCAGCCCCGGCGCGCTGGGCGCACAGCTGGGTATTTGGGTGAAAATATTGACGGGTTGCATCAGCGCTTCGTCATGCATAAGGCGCACGCCTTCCAACCCCATGACATTGGCGATTTCATGTGGATCTGTGAACATTGATGTGGTGCCGTGTGGTGCAACGGCACGCCCGAATTCAGCCGGAGTCAGCATGCCGCTTTCAATGTGCATATGTGCATCACAAAGACCGGGAATCAGGTATTGGCCGTCTGCATCGATAATTTCAGTATCAGGCCCAACGCAGTGGCTTGCGTCTGGTCCAACATAGGCAAAGCGCCCATCGGCAATTACAACCTGCCAGCCATCCAGAACCTCGCGGGTATAAACGCTGACAACTTTCCCGCCGCGAATAATTAAATCAGCCGGGGCGCGGCCTGCGGCAACAGCGACAAGGCGCGGCGCACTTTCTGACCATGTTTTGTGTGATATATGTTCCATTGACCCATTGTTCAAATTTTTTAAACTTGCGCAAGCCCTAAGGGTGCAGATTTTATGCCTTCGGCGAGGATATTTGGAGCAAGAGGAAGCAACATTTTATTAACTTTAACCTGCGATTATCAACGGGCGGAACAGGCGGGGACGCCGATGACCGTGCAAGGGGAAGAGGCTTAGCCTTTTCACAGGGGGGTTCCGGATAGGTTCCCCCTTTTCCTTTTGCCATAAATATCCTCGCCGAAGGCAAGGCTTGGAAAATTCGAAAATTTTAGCGATAGTGTCGGTATGGAAAAAACACTGTTAATTTTTGGCTTTGGCTATACGGCCCGTGCTCTTGCTGCCCCTCTTGTTCGGGATGGCTGGCGGGTGATTGGAACAACGCGGGATGGTCTTGAAACGGTTGAGGGTTGCGAGGTTGTTAAGTGGCCCGGAACCGATATGCGCGCTGCTTTGGGTGCAGCGACGCATTTATTGATTTCGATTGCGCCTGATGAACGTGGTGACCCTGTATTAGGTGCAATTTTGGATCAGATTGCGGCGGCTTCACGTGATCTGGTCTGGGCCGGATATTTATCAACAACCGGGGTTTATGGCGATCATCAAGGTGGCTGGGTTGATGAGACCACGCCGCTTTCCCCTACAACAAGGCGTGGTGCGTTACGGGTTCAGGCCGAGGCTGAATGGCAGGCATTTGCCACGCAATCGCGACTTGCGCTGCATATTTTTCGACTGGCCGGGATTTACGGCCCCGGTCGTGGTCCCTTTGTGAAGATCAAGCAGGGAACTGCCCGACGTATAATTAAGCCCGATCAGGTTTTTTCCCGCATACATGTGGATGATATTACTCAGGTGCTTAGGGCATCGATGGCGCAGCCTAATTCTGGTCGTATCTATAATGTTTGTGATAATCTGGCCGCACCGCCTGAAGATGTTTTGGGGTTTGCTGCGGAGCTTCTTAACATGCCTGTTCCGGCTGAAGAAGATTACGCCACCGCAGATATGACTGCGATGGCGCGAAGCTTTTATGCTGAATCTAAGCGTGTAAGTAATAAACGAATTAAAACCGAACTTGGAGTATTCCTAAAATTTCCAACATATCGCGAAGGTTTGCGAAAATTGTTTGAAACCAAAGGTTAACACCTGTCAGCTTAGATGCGATTAATCGTAGTAACCGTGACGAGTCATCGAAGTCAGAAGAATCAGGATGAACATCACCGGGACAAGCCAAGCGTGGTCAAATGATGATGAAGCATCTTCGATGATTACAATAGGTTCAATAATAGGATCGCTGTAGGCACCAGCGGTGGCGCTCGTAGCAGTGGCAGCAATTGCAGCAGCAGTAAGTAGTTTTTTCATGATATTATCCCTTTCCAGTTCAAATAATGCTTAGTTATTTACGATATCAGAGTCCAGTCCCCCTTGTTTAGGTCAGAATATTACAGGCACCTGTTGCTTTCTGGTGTCAGGCGTGGCTGCGTGCAATCTGCGAGATACCCAAAACCTGCAAAATTGTTGTTTCGATATTCACTGCAGCAAGGCCAGCAAATTCGTACATATCCCTAGCATTTGCGTGGTCAATGAAGGTATCGGGCAAAGTCATTGAGCGAAATTTAAGCCCGGTATCAAAAACGCCGTTATTGGCCAAAAGCTGTGCGACATGGCTACCAAACCCACCAATGGATCCTTCCTCAATGGTGATCAGAACCTCATGGTTTCGGGCCAGATTAAGAATCATTCCATGGTCCAGGGGTTTGGCGAATCGGGCATCTGCGATGGTTGGCTTGATACCAAGGGCGGCCAGGTTATCGGCGGCGGCCTCTACTTCTTGCAGGCGGGTGCCAAGGCTTAGGATGGCAACGCGGCTGCCTTTGCGAATAATCCGCCCTTTGCCAATCTCCAGAATCTTGCCTGTTTCGGGCATTTCAAGGCCAACGCCTTCGCCGCGCGGATAACGAATTGCCGAAGGCCCATCATCGATACCAGCGGCAGTTGTGACCATGTGCAAAAGTTCGGCCTCGTCTGCGGGGGCCATGATGACAAAGCCCGGCAGGTTGGCAAGAAAAGCAATGTCAAAAGCGCCCGCATGGGTGGCACCGTCGGCCCCGACCAGTCCGGCACGATCAATGGCAAAGCGCACCGGCAGGCGTTGAATCGCCACGTCATGCACAATCTGGTCATAGCCGCGCTGTAAAAATGTGGAATACATCGCACAAAACGGCTTCATTCCACCAGCGGCCAGCCCGGCGGCAAAGGTCACGCCATGTTGTTCGGCAATCCCGACATCAAAGGTACGGCTGGGATAACGTTCAGCCATCAGGCCCAGCCCTGTGCCGTCTGGCATTGCCGCTGTTACTGCACAAATGCGGTCATCCTTGGCGGCCAAATCAACCAGCGCGCGCCCAAATACCGAAGTATAGCTGGGCGCGTTCGAAGGTGTTTTTTCCTGTTTTCCAGTCACTACACTAAACCGTGCGGTTGCATGGCCCCGGTCGCGGGCAGTCTCGGCAGGGGCGTAACCTTTGCCCTTTTTGGTGATCACGTGGATCAGCATGGGGCCGGTGGCGCGCGCTTTGACAGTGCGCAGAACCGCCAACAGATCGTCCATGTCATGTCCGTCAATCGGCCCGACATAGGAAAAGCCAAGTTCTTCAAACAACGTTCCGCCGACGGTCATGGATTTTACCATTTCCTTGGCCCGGCGCGCGCCTTCCTGAAGTGGGCCGGGCAGCAGGCCGACAGCACCCTTTGCGGCGGCTTTTAATTCTTGAAACGGCTCTTCTGCATAAAGGCGGCTAAGGTAGGACGAAAGCGCGCCAACCGGCGGGGCGATCGACATGTCGTTATCGTTCAGGATGACAAACATCCGCTTGCCCAGATGGCCCGCGTTATTCATCGCCTCGAATGCCATTCCGGCGCTCATTGATCCATCACCGATAACCGCGATTGTATCGCCAATGCCGTTTTCCGGCGCACCGCCCAGATCACGCGCCACCGCCAGCCCAAGTGCCGCACTGATCGAGGTTGAACTGTGGCCCGCCCCGAACGGGTCATACGCACTTTCGCTGCGTTTTGTGAAACCTGAAAGCCCGCCTTTTTGGCGCAAGGTGCGGATGCGGTCGCGCCGCCCTGTCAGGATTTTATGGGGGTAACATTGGTGGCCCACATCCCAGATCAGTTTGTCATGGGGGGTATTGAAAACACTGTGCAGCGCCACTGATAATTCAACCACACCCAGCCCAGCGCCCAAATGCCCACCGGTTTCGGAAACTGCCGATATGGTTTCTGCGCGCAGCTCGTCTGCCAATTGGGAAAGCTGTTGATCAGACAACACTTTTAAATCAGCAGGTGCTTGGATGGTATCCAGAAGGGGGGTGTTTGGTTTTTCCGACATTCGGCTGCGCCTTGTTATACCTTACGCGAAATAACGAATTGCGCGGCTTGCCGCAAGGTGTCTGCCGCATTCCCGTATGGATCAAGGGCGTTGCAGGCCTGATTAACCAGCGCGGCGGCTTTGGCCTTGGCGCCGTCCAGCCCCATTAAAGATACAAAAGTAGCCTTGCCTGCAGCATCATCCTTGCCCACCCGCTTGCCTGTGCTGGCGGTGTCACCTTCGATATCCAGCACATCATCGGCGATTTGAAACGCAAGGCCAATGGCATTGGCATAGGTGGTCAGATGGCGCGGATCATCGCCTGCCAGCACTGCGCCCGCCTCGGCAGACCAGCGGATAAGGGCACCGGTTTTGCCGGCCTGAAGCGTGGTGATTTCATCCAGTGTCAGGGGGCGCGCAGCAGTTTCTGCGGCGATATCCTGCATCTGTCCCAGCACCATTCCCTGCCTGCCCGCTGCTTTGGCCATTGACGCAATCAGCGCAACCTGTGCGTCGCCAAGACGGACATCGGCCAACAGTTCAAACGCTAGGGTTTGCAAGGCGTCACCGGCCAGAATGGCGGTGGCTTCGTCCCATTTCACATGCAATGTCGGACGCCCGCGCCGCAGGTCATCGTCATCCATTGCGGGCAAATCATCATGCACAAGGCTATAGGCATGTAGCGCCTCAACCGCTGCCGCAGCAGGCAGAACACGGGTAGGTTCCAGACCATGCAGGCGCGCGCTTTCAATCACCAGAAAACCGCGCAGCCCCTTACCACCATGCAGCGCGTGGCGCATGGCTTGGGACAACGTATCATTGCCTGTCAGGGTTTTAGTCAGATAAGCACTGACAAGTGCCGCATCATCGGCCAGCCGTGTTTGAAACATTACATGCCTTCGACGGGCGTCGTGCCCTTTGCCGCGCCGTTTTCACCCAGCGTGATTGCCGCAACTTTTTCCTCGGCCTCGGCCAATTTTTCTTCGCAGCGTTTTTTAAGCTCGGCCCCGCGTTCATACAGGCTGATGGATGCGTCCAGTTCCACATCGCCGCGCTCAAGCTGGCCAACCACCTGTTCAAGGGCGCGCATGGATTCTTCGAAACTCATTTCAGTCACAGGTTTGTCGCTCATGCGCTGTGCTCCATTAATACTTTGACATGCGCCGCGACACTTTCGCCCAGCGCTGCCAGATCATAGCCGCCTTCAAGGCTGGAAACCAGCCGTCCGTTGCAGGTTCTATCTGCCATGTCGCAGATTTCCCCAGTTAGCCATGCAAAATCGCCCGTGGTCCAGTTTAGGCCCGCAAGCGGGTCGTTTGCATGGGCGTCAAATCCGGCGGAAACCAGCACCAGTTCGGGCGCGAAATCCTCGATCCATGGCAGAATATGTTCGCCCCACGCAGTGCGCATTTCGCGGCCCGTGCTGGCGCTGACTAGCGGAAAGTTCAGCACATTGTCATGCCCGCCGACTTCCCCAGCCTCACCTGTTCCGGGATAAAGCGGCACTTGGTGGCTGGAGGCAAACCGCACCCGCGCCTCGTTCCACAAAACATCCTGCGTGCCGTTGCCGTGATGCACGTCAAAATCCAGAATTGCGACGCGTTGCAGCCCGTGATTTTCCAGCGCATGCAGTGCGGCAATGGCAACGTTTGAAAACAAACAAAACCCCATGGCGCGGGTTTTTTCCGCATGATGGCCCGGTGGGCGACAGGCAACAAAGGCGTTTGTGGCATCGCCGTTCAAAACCGCATCTACCGCAGCAATTCCACCGCCAATGGCACGGTAAGCGGCCTCTAAACTACCAGAAGACATCGAAGTATCAGCGTCAATCTGCGCCCGGCCTTCTTTGGGGGATGCAGCCTTGATCGCATCAATATGACTGCGCGGATGCGCCAGCAACGGCGCGTTTTCGTCACAAATGGGTGCGTTGCGCCGGTCAAGATTGGCAAATTCCGGCGCGTCCAGCGCGGCCGCAATATATTCAAGGCGCGCAACCTGTTCGGCGTGGCCGGGCGGATTCACATGGGCAAGGCAGGCAGGGTGGCTGAAATAGGCGGTTGTCATATGGCGGCCTTCACAATCCGGTTGGCCAGTGTGCCGATTCCATCGATTTCCAGCTCGAAACTATCACCGGGGGTAAGCTGTTTGCCAGTTTCCAGTCCGCAGCCCGTACCAACGGTGCCCGAACCAATAACTTCGCCGGGATACAGGGTTTCGGCGGCTGAAATATGCGCGATAATATCAGCAAAATTGTGGTGCATATCGCGGGAATTTCCACCACCCCAAATCTGCCCGTTAACCCGCGCTTGCATGTCCATTTCAACGGGGTGCGAAACTTCATCTGCCGTTAAAATATAGGGGCCAAGGATATTGCCTGTATCAAAATCCTTGCCCTTAGCGGGGCCAAGTTGCCCTGACATTTCAACCATTTGCGTGTCACGCGCGGATATATCATTCAAGATTGTATAGCCAAAAATATGGCTTGGGGCATCTTCAATCGAGATGTCTTTGCCCTGTTTGCCGATGACAATTGCCAGCTCCAGTTCAATATCTAGATGGTCACTGTGGTGGGGCCAAATCACATCTGCCCCGTGGCCGACAAAAGACATCCGGTTGCCTTTGTAGTAAATCGGCTGATCATACCAAACTGGCGCGATATCAAAGGTGCGGCCAGTCATTTTTTCGGCTGCTGCAAAACTGTTTTTCAGATGTGTTTCAAACACCAGACAGTCGCGGTATTGCACCGGCATAATCGGCGGCAAAAAAGTCACGTCAGCGATCTTGATCAGAGCACGCTTATCAGCCCGTCGGATCAGTCCGTGTGCTTGTTCTAGTCCGTAATCACCATCGTCAATAACGCCCTGCATATTGGTGAAAACATCGGTTTCATAACGCGCAAATTTGGCCGCTTTGTCCAAATCTAGCAGCATTTCATCGTCCAGCGCTAACACAACGCGGGCGCGGTTTTCATAAAGTACAGTTGCAAGACGCATGGCGTCACCCCCAATAGGCCGGATTTTACCAGAGAGTGAATGTCAGCTCCTCTGGGGCGAGGCAAATTTCATCGCTACATGCTTGCAGCACCAAAATTGCTTTGCCAGATGTGGGCATCGGCGCACGCAGAGTCAATGCGCCTTCGTATAACGCCAACGCGTCATCGTTAAAGCCCAGTGATTTTGTCACCGGATCAGGGTATGCGGCGGCGGGCAATATGGCGCCATTTACGGCCAGATTGGTGGCAATAAAATAATCCTCAAGCGGCACATGCGCGTTGATGTGCCAGCCGGATTTGATAGCCAAATCAATGCGTAATTCGCCGGCTATGCGGTCTGGCGTCATCTGAACGCGCACTGCGCCGCCGGATACAAAACGCACTTGTCCGACTTCGCCGTCATGCAGTTCGCGAATGGCAGCAAGGCTTGCGGCGCGTTGTTCGGGTTGTTCGGCTGCGTGGCCTGACAGGGCTGCCGCCAGCAATTCGCCATCGCGTAGTAATTCAGGGTTTTCGCTGCGTCGGGCAAGGCGTGAAAAGGTCAGTAACGCCAGCGCGTTTCCGGCCGGAATTTCCCCGTCATCTAGCGCGATTACTGTGCTGAAACCGTCACGTTCGGTGGACATGCGGTAGCCGTCTTGCACATCGCCAAATCCCGTGCGGATCGCTTGCGAAAGTGTCAGGGCCTCGTCCAGCCACATTGTCGGGTTTTCACCGTCGGGGGCGTAGTCATGCAAGGCGACCAGGCCCAACGCAAAGGCACCCAGATCACCAAGCTGCGCGGGCACTCCGGCGCGGCCCTCAAAGACCACGCGGTTGTAGCCGTCCTCGCCCTCCATCTCAGATAGCATGAAGCGAGCGGCATCCGCGCCTGCCTGCCAGTAATCTGCGCGGCCCGTGGCATGGCTTGCTTCGGCCAGCATCGCGATCATCATGCCGTTCCAACCCATCAATATTTTAGTGTCTATTGCAGGGGGAATGCGTTCTGAACGGGTCAGGCGTAGAGTTTCCAACATAGGGTCTATTCTTGCGAATTCGGTTATATCATCGGCCCAGTTCAGCACGTTTGCGCCGTCCAGTTCGCCGTCTTCTGTGACTTGAAACAGGTCGTTTATATACGCGGAATCAACGCCTGTTTTGGCAATTTCTTCGGGGGTCCAGACATAGAATGCCCCTTCGCGTTTTTCACCTGTTTCATCGTAGGAATCAGCGTCCATGGCGCCGTAAAATGCCCCGCCTTCATCGCGCATTTCGCGCATGCTAAATGCGATCAGCCGATCAAGCGCGCGGGTATGTGACGGGTTGCCGGTAACCTGAATTGAACGCGCCAGCATCAGGCCGATCATTGCCTGATTATACAGCATTTTTTCAAAATGCGGCACGTGCCATTCTGGGTCCACAGCATAGCGGTGAAAACCGCCACCAACATGGTCGTGAATGCCGCCCCTGATCATGCCGTTCAGGGCGTTGGTTGCGGCCTGTAACAGATCGCGATCACCGCTGCGTTGTGCTTGATCCATCAGGAATAAAAACAGTGATTCACGCGGGAATTTCGGGGCGGTTCCCATGCCGCCGTTAAAGTCATCCAGCTGGTTCAACAGCCGCATATTGATGTTGCCCATCAGTGCAGGGGTTAGCTCAACCGCCGCTGCGGTGCGGGTCAGATAATTTTGAAGATACATCGCCAGCTTGAAGCCTTCGGCGTTGATCACTTGCGGCTCATCGCGCCAAATATCGGCGATTTGTTGGAGCAGCGACGTTAATTCAGGCGGTGAGAAATACGTGCCCGCAAAAAATGGATCGCCCAGTGGGGTCAGGATCAGATTATTTGGCCAGCCGCCTGAGCCGGTCAAAACCTGTGTCGCCAACATGAATTGTTCGTCTAGATCGGGCCTGCGTTCGCGATCAATTTTGATGGATATGAAATGTTCATTTAAGAATACCGCGATTGCCGGATTTTCAAAGCTTTCTTCGCGCATGACGTGGCACCAATGGCACGATGAATATCCGATTGAGACAAAGATCATTTTGTTTTCAAGGCGCGCGCGCTCTAATGCCTCATTCCCCCATGGGTGCCAATCGACAGGGTTGTAAAGGTGCTGCTGCAGATACGGTGACTGGGTGCCCAGCAGGTGGTTTGGCGCGCGGTCTTGGGCATTAAGGCCCGTTGTGAAAAATATAAGAATAAAAAATGATCGAAGCACAGGCATACCCTTTTGAATGTTTGCGGCAGAATAGAGCGTCAAATCCGATTTTGTGGTAAAAGTCTTGTTACCTTGGGCGATTTTGGCACTGACATTTTGTCACAACGATTCGCCGTGAATTTAGCCCGCACTAAACACCTGTTGGCGGTTTCAGCACCTTTCAGTGGTGAAAATCCCGAAATAAGTAAGCTTTGTGGACCTACCTGTCATTTATTGATTTGTATTCAATCCAGACTTCCTTAGTAATAGGGCAGGGTCGCCGCTTGGGAGAAGGGCAGCGGCCAGAAGACACAAATTAAGTATCGTAAACTTGGAGGAGAAAATTAATGGAACGTCGTAAGTTTCTGAAAGGCGCCGCTCTTGGCGCAACTGGCGCAGCGCTTGCTACACCTGCTGTAGCTGCAAGCCACGCTAAACAACTGACTATCGTATCCACATGGCCACGGGATTTCCCGGGTTTGGGTGTTTCGGCACAACGTCTGGCCGCGCGTATTGCGCAGTTGGGTGACGGTGCGTTTAACGTTGAATATTTCGCTGCTGGCGAACGTGTTGGTCCGTTTGATTCGTTTGACGAAGTTGCTTCTGGCAACAGCCAAGCATACATCGCGGCGGATTATTACTGGGCTGGTAAGCACCCTGCGTTTAACTATTTCACAGCAGTTCCGTTTGGCATGACGACGCCACAGTGGAATGCGTGGATCAAATTTGGTGGCGGTCAAGAATTGTGGGACGAACTGTCCGGCGAATTCGGCCTGAAAGCCATCATGTGTGGTTCAACTGGTACGCAAGCTGGTGGTTGGTTCAATAAAGAAATTGAAAGCCCCGATGACTTTAAAGGTCTGAAAATGCGTATGCCCGGCCTTGGTGGTCAGGTTCTTACCAAAATGGGTGCGTCCACTGTATCGCTTCCTGGTGGTCAGATTTATGAAAATCTTGTTTCCGGCGCGATCGAAGCGACTGAATGGGTTGGTCCTTACAATGACTACTTCATGAAGTTCTATGAAGCTGCCAAGTATTACTATACTGGCGGCATGCACGAGCCAGGCGGCGGCCTTGCTTTCGGTATGAACCAAGATTGGTACAACGATCTGTCCGACTTTGAACGTGCGGTAATCGAAGCAGCTTGTAACGAAGAGCACGCAGCAGCCCACGAAGAAAACATCGCGAAAAATGGCGAATACCTGAACAAACTGGTTAATGACCACGGCGTTCAAGTTCGTGCGTTTAACGACGATATCTGGGATGCATTTGGTGACGCGGCTGCGGAAGTGTTTGAAGAAACACGTGCGCATTCACCGCTGGCAGCCAAAATCGACGATTCCTTCCAGGCATCGTTGCGTGAAACTGGTGGCATGATGGCCAAATTCGAAGGCACATTCGTGAACCAGCGTAACCGGGTTCTGGGTCTGGACTAAAGTCCGGCAAAGATACGACAACAAAGCGGGGCTTTCGGGCCCCGCTTTTCTAATGTGCTGCCGGGCAGCCATTACAATACAGCATAAATGGGGGAAGAATGGCACAAACGGGACAAATGGATGATGTGCGCGCACAGGGTAATCCTGCGCCGCTGATCCGCTCGATTGGTTGGGTGATGCTGGCTGTGTTGGCCGCATATCTTATCAATAACGCTTTGGTCGTTGGTTTTGGTTTCCCCTATGCAATGACGCTGTTTTCCGATGGCGGGTCTATGGCGGGCGTGACATTCGGTATTTACATGATTGCTATTGTTGGCGGCATAATCTTTGCCATTAGCAGTTCAGGCACCGCGCTGCGTACCGATGCAACGCGCATTCATAATTTCAATATTTATATCATTCGCGCCTGTTTTTGGGTCGTGTTTCTGGTTGGCATTGTTGATGCGACCATCGCGATCCTGCGGGTCGAAGGGCTGCTGGCCTATTTTGTCAGCGATGATTTGATTAAATCCCTAAAACTTTCGCGCTTTGTTGGCGTTAAGATTCACCTGCCGCTGATTGCAGCCGGGTTTATCGTCGCTTATTTCACCCGCACGCTGGGCTTTTTATGGCTGGCGCTGTTAATTGTCGCGGCTGAACTGACGATCGTGATTTCGCGCTTTGTATTTTCGTATGAACAGGCGCTGATGGGCGACCTTGTCCGGTACTGGTATGCGGCTTTGTTCTTGTTCGCGTCGGCCTTCACCTTGTTCGAAGACGGGCATGTGCGCGTTGATGTGCTGTATGCTGGGTTTAAGGACCGCACACGCGGCTTTGTAAATGCCATTGGCACGCTGGCGCTGGGCTGCACGACCGCCTGGGTCATTTTGTGGATCGGCTTTAACGGCAAACAGTCGATTATTAACGCGCCGGTTATGAACTTTGAGATCACCCAGCAGGGCAGCACCGGTATGTTCGTAAAATACCAGATGGCGGCGTTTCTGGGCATCTTTGCCGCAACGATGCTGATCCAGTTCGTTGCATTCTTTTTCGAGGCAGTTGCAGATTATCGGGGCGAGCCCGGTAAACGTGAAACTGCCGAAGTCGCACATTAAGGTAGGGCCGGAACAATGGAACTATATTTTCTCGCACTACTTGTCCTGATTATGGCAATCGCTTTGGGTTCCGGTTATCCGGTGGCGTTCGCGCTGCCCGGTGCCGCAATCCTGACCATTGGCGCAGCGGCCGCGTCCGGCTATCTTTTCGCCGGCTCTACCGATGCGTTTTTCCATTCAGGCGGGCCGCAACAATGGCTGTCAGCGGGGGTGACAAACCTGCGCGGCGTCTATTGGGAGGTTGAGCGAGACACGTTGATCGCCATCCCGCTGTTCATCTTCATGGGCATCATGCTGCAACGCTCCAAAATTGCCGAAGACCTGTTGGTCACTATGGCGCAATTGTTCGGCCCTGTGCCGGGCGGTTTGGGCATTTCGGTTGTTTTCGTTGGTGCGCTGCTGGCGGCAACCACGGGGATCGTTGGTGCAACCGTTGTGGCGATGGGGATGATTTCCCTGCCCGCCATGTTGCGCAATAAATATTCGCCATCACTGGCAACCGGCACTATCGCGGCATCGGGCACGTTGGGGCAAATCATTCCGCCTTCGATCGTGCTGATCATTCTGGCTGACCAGTTGGCCAGCGCCACAGATCAGGCTTCGACCCTTCGCAAGGGTCTGCACAAAGAGGCCACGGGCGAGCTGACTATGCCGTCGGCCTTCGATGTTGCTTCAACTTCGGCCGGCGAAATGTTTCTGGGCGCGTTTGTGCCCGGCATGGTGCTGGTCGGGCTGTATATGGCGTATATCCTGATATATTCATGGCTGAAACCGTCCGCTGCTCCGGCGATTGGGTTCCAAGGTAAATTCAACGCCGCGTTCTGGCGCAAAGTTGCCCTGACATTGATCCCGCCACTGGCGCTGATTTTTCTGGTACTTGGCTCGATTATTTCGGGCATTGCCACGGTAAACCAAGCCGGCTCTATCGGTGCCGCAGGTGCGTTGATTATGGCGGGGTATCGCCTGCCAAAGCCGGGTAAAATGACGTATTATCCTGCCATTATGGCCATTGTTGCGCTGGCGATTTTAACCTTCGCACTTTCAAATTTTGAAATGAACCTGAAGGCTGCCGATACCGCCCGCGATGTGCTTGGTATTCGTATCGGCTTGTTTGGTTCGGCTCTGTTGCTAATTTCACTGATCTGGAGCGGCTGGCGGGTCTTCAAAATCGAAGAGACCCTGAATGGCGTGATGTTGGAAACCGCGAAAACAACATCGTTGGTGTTTATCATTTTGCTGGGCGCGGCGATGCTTACCGCCGCTTTCCGCGCCTTTGGTGGCGAGGATTTGGTGCGTGAATTCCTGAACAGCCTTCCGGGTGGGTTCTGGATGAAATTTGTCATCGTGATGGCCGTGATTTTCTTCTTGGGCTTCTTCCTTGATTTCATCGAAATCGCGGTGGTTGTGGTACCGATTGTTGCGCCAATCCTGTTGTCCGATCCCGGTGCGAACATTACTGCTGTTTGGCTGGGCGTTATGATTGGCCTGAATATTCAGACCAGTTTCCTGACGCCACCCTTTGGATTTGCGCTGTTTTACCTGCGCGGGGTTGCCCCTGCGGTGGTGAAGACCATCCAGATGTACAAAGGCGTGGTGCCGTTTATTGGCCTGCAACTTTTGGCGCTGGGCATTGTCGGGATTTACCCGCCGTTGGTGAATTACCTGCCGAACCGGGTTAGTTTTCTGTCGGAAACATCGCCTCCGCCGCGCAATCCCAAGCTACAGGTTTGTGTTGAGCAATATGTGGGGGCTGAATTGGCTGCCAGCAGCGCGGTGCAAGACGCCATCGTTGCGGCCAATGCGCTGGATCTGTCGGTGCTGCCGGATGATTTGGCCGATGATTTGCGCGAAGGCTTTGCCGCCGCAGGCAACGCGGTGACCGGACTGGGCGAAGCGCTCATCGCCGAAGCCGCAGTTGCCGGTTCCGCTGATGCGTATCGCCCACAATTGATTGCGGTGCGCCGGATTGAAAAATCGATTCGTCAGGGTGAAGAACAAGCGGCTGAAATGAAAACCCTTATCGGGCGTATGCGTTCTGATGCGGAAAGCGATGCGCGCGCTGAAATGCAGGCTGAACTGGCCGTTGTCGAGGCCGAGATTGAGCGCCTGAAAGGCACTGTTCCTGCAACTTGGGACGGGGTCTATACAGATTTTGCAGTTCTGACCGGCGCTGAAACATCGGCGCGAAATATGTATCGTCGCAATGCGGATGCATCATTTGTGGCGCCGTCGGAAGTGCTGGCGGTTCTGGCCAGTAATGCGGCCTTTGCCGCGCTGGAAACACCGCTGCGCGATATGCGTGCTAACATCGAAACCCTACCTGCGGCCGAAGCCTTGGCACTGGTTGAAGCACTGGAAAAACAATTCCGTGATGTCGATGGCGCAAGTGACGTGAAAAAGTGGCTAGGCAAGGTGCGCCGCGCTTTGAAAGGCAATTCACCCGACCGCGAAAAGGCGCTTGTGGAATACGCCAAGGCCATCGCGGTATATGAGGAACAAGCCACTTGGCGCGTCCCGGCCGCTGCAGCACTTGAGGGCGGTTTGAACACTTACCTTGAGGCTATTCGCGGCAATCTGGGCCTGCGTCAGCAGATGCGCTTTGAACGTGAACAGGCGCTATTTATGGCGCGCTGTACCTCGGACCATAGGGATATTTCCCTGCACTTCTAAAAATTACGGGCGCAATATTCTTGATGTTGCGCCCGGTTTTTCCGGTTACGGGGCAGCCATCTAATGGTGCTCACCTATCTGTCAGTACTTAAATTTACATGCAAATATGGTCAGGTTTGCAAAGTGTTTACCTGAACGCCCTGCCTCAGGCATGGTAAGGGTGAGGCGCTGACATATCAGCCCAATATCAAATAAATACCCCTTAAGGTTGAAACTTGGCCGCTTTTTGTAATGCAAGCAGATAAATGTCTTGCTGTAATGGGGGCTAGTACGCGACCATATACAAGATAAATCCAAGCCTTTTGCAGCTTATGGATAAAACGGGAGAGAAGAATGAGCGATCAAATCGAATTTCTGAAAAATAATGTGACAGCCGGTAAATTGTCGCGTCGCGACTTTATGGGCAAGGCATCCGCCTTGGGTGTTACGACTGCGGCCGCCAGCACAATGTTTGCAAGTGCAGCGCAGGCGGCTGGCCCGGTTAAAGGCGGCACGCTTAGAATGGGTGGCCAAGGCGGCGAAAGTACCAACAGCCTTGATCCGGCCCTTGCTGCGTCAGATATGCCGGTTAACGTTCTTAGAACTTTCGGTGATGCGCTGGTTCGGGTCACACCGGAAGGTGTGGTTGAAAATCGCCTGGCCGAAAGCATCGAAGCATCCGCCGACGCCAAAACATGGCACTTTAAAATTCGCAAAGGGGTTGAGTTTCATAACGGCAAAACCCTGACGCCCGATGATGTTATTGCCACGATTGAACGCCACTCGGATGAAAATTCGCAATCGGGTGCGCTGGGTATCGTCAAAGGCATCACATCGATGAAAGCCAGCGGCGACACTGTTTCGATCGAGCTGAATACAGGCAATGCTGATTTTCCGTATCTTATGGCTGATTATCACCTGCAAATTCAGCCAAATGGTGGCAAGGATGATCCGGCAGCGGGCATCGGTACTGGCGCCTATACCGTTGAAATAAATGAGCCCGGCATCCGCCATGGCTTTAAGAAATTTGCCAACCACTGGGATGACAGCATCGGCCATGCCGACGAAGTTGAACTGCTGGTTATTAATGATGCCACCGCGCGTACTGCGGCGCTGCAATCTGGTCAGGTTCACCTGATTGATCGGGTTGACCCCAAGGTTGCCGCCCTTTTGGACCGCGCGCCGGGCCTGACGGTTCGCAACGTTTCAGGCCGCGGGCATTATGTATTCATCATGCATGTTGATACAGCACCATTTGATAATGTTGATCTGCGCCTAGCGTTGAAGCTGGCGA
Organism: Aliiroseovarius sp.; assembly: GCA_030625565.1. Classification (GTDB taxonomy): domain Bacteria; phylum Pseudomonadota; class Alphaproteobacteria; order Rhodobacterales; family Rhodobacteraceae; genus JAAEUB01. The sequence continues at coordinate 16,201 of DAOUQO010000016.1, forward strand.
TTAACCGCGAAGAAATGGTTGATAAAATCCTGCGTGGATATGGCGGTGTTGGCAACGATATGCCGATCAATGCGGCCTATCCGCTGTTTGATGCCGGTATTCCACAGCGCAGCTATGATCCTGCCGCCGCTGCCGAAGCATATAAGCGTTCAGGCCATGATGGAAGCCCGATTATCCTGCGTACGGCTGATGGCGCGTTCCCCGGTGCAGTTGAGGCCGCGCAATTATTCCAGGAATCAGCACGCGCTGCTGGCATTCCGCTGGAAATCAAACGCGAACCTAACGATGGTTACTGGTCAGAAGTGTGGAACAAACAGCCCTTCTGTGCATCTTACTGGGGTGGCCGTCCGGTGCAGGATCAGATGTATTCGACCGCCTATCTGTCAACCGCAGATTGGAATGATACCCGCTGGAAACGTGATGATTTCGACGCTCTTCTTTTGAAGGCCCGGGCCGAGCTGAACAACGAAACCCGCAAGGGTTTGTACAGCCAGATGGGTAATATGCTGCGTGACGAAGGCGGCTTGATTTGCCCGATGTTCAATGATTTTGTTGATGCGGTATCTGATGATTTGGGCGGTTATTTCGATGATCCGAACGGCGGAACTATGAACGGGTTCTTTGCTGCGCGTTGCTGGGTGAACAGCTAGGGTTCATCAATGCATCCCGTTTTAAAACTTATCGCTCAGCGCCTTGCGCTGAGCGTCCTTCTGCTTCTGGCGGCGTCGGTAATGATCTTTGTTGGCACACAGATCCTTCCGGGGGATGTGGCCCAAAGCATTCTGGGCCAATCGGCCACGCCGCAAGCCTTGGCCAATTTGCGCGAAGCGCTTGGCTTAAATGAGCCTGCCTTGTCGCGCTATTTCAGCTGGTTGTTTAACTTTATTCAAGGCGATCTTGGCACAGCGCTAACCAACGGCAAAGACATTGCCGAAAGCCTTGGTAAACGGTTCGCCAACACCATGTTCCTTGCAACAACCGCGGCGGTTATCGCAGTTCCTTTGGCCATTTTTCTTGGCTTGCTGGCTGTGCGTTACAAGGACCGCTGGCCAGATAAGTTGATTTCAGCAGTGACGCTGGCATCGATTTCAGTGCCGGAATTTCTGATCGGTTACGTGCTGGCCTATTTCATTTCGGTCAAGCTACGCTGGGCCCCTTCGGTGGCTATGATCAATGACAGCATGGGCTTTTTTGAAAAGCTGAATACCATTGCTTTGCCGGTGATGGTTCTAGTGCTTGTTGTGCTGGCGCATATGATGCGCATGACCCGTGCGGCAATCTTGAATGTCATGCAATCGGCCTATATTGAAACGGCCGAACTAAAAGGCCTGTCCAGCTTTGATGTCATTCGCAAGCACGCGTTTCCGAATGCCATTGCACCGATTGTCAATGTTGTGACGCTGAACCTTGCTTACCTTGTTGTCGGGGTTGTGGTGGTCGAAGTGGTGTTTGTTTATCCCGGCATGGGGCAGTATCTGGTTGATCATGTATCCAAACGCGACGTGCCTGTTGTGCAGGCTTGCGGGCTGATTTTTGCGTCGGTTTATATCTTGATGAATATGGTTGCAGATGTCGTATCGATCCTTGCTAACCCACGTCTGAGGCACCCAAAATGAGCCGCATTCCCATACCCGCATTGGTCGGGCTGTTCTTTACCGGACTATATTTTTTCATAGCTATCTTTGCGCCATGGATCGCGCCCTATTCGATGACCGAAATTGTTGGTGATGTATGGGAACAAAGCTCGCCAGAACACTGGTTAGGCACTGATTCCATTGGACGTGATCTGCTTTCGCGGATGATTTATGGCGGGCGCACAACAATCTGGATTGCCACGGCGGCAACGATCCTCAGCTTTGGCACCGGGGCCATCCTGGGCTTTACCGCTGCAGTTATGGGGGGCTGGGTCGATCAGGTGCTTTCGCGCTTTGTTGACCTGATCATGTCAATCCCAACCTTGATTTTTGCACTGGTGGTTTTGTCGGTGATGCCAGTCACGATATTGATGCTGATCTTGGTCATGGGCTTTCTGGATTCCACCCGCGTTTACCGCCTGTCGCGCGCGGTTGCTGTTGATATAAACGTGATGGATTATGTCGAGGCCGCCAAGCTGCGCGGCGAAGGTAACCGCTGGATTATTTTTCATGAAATTCTGCCCAATGCCTTGTCGCCGTTAGTTGCTGAAATGGGCCTGCGCTTTATCTTTATGGTGCTGTTTGTTTCGACGCTCAGCTTTCTGGGGTTGGGGGTGCAACCACCCGAGGCCGACTGGGGCGGCATCGTGAAAGAAAATAAAGACGGCATTATTTACGGCATTCCCGCAGCACTGGTTCCTGCCATTGCCATCGCAACATTGGCGATTTCGGTAAACCTTGTGGCCGACTGGATTTTAAACCGGACCACCAGCCTGAAAGGGGGTCGAGGATGAGCGCGCCTTTGGTAAAAGTCCATGACCTTAAAATCGGTGCGACTGCCTATCCACCCGGTGAAAAACCACACGATATTACAATCGTGCATGGGGTAAGTTTTGAACTTGAAGCAGGCAAAGTCCTTGGCTTAATAGGTGAAAGTGGCGCTGGAAAATCCACCATTGGCCTTGCAGCAATGGCTTATGGGCGCGGTGGTGTCAAAATTACTGGTGGCGAAGTTTGGGTCAATGGTCGCGATATTTTGCAAAGCAAGCTGGGTGAGTTGCGCAAGCTGCGCGGGGGCGAAGTGACCTATGTTTCCCAATCTGCCGCCGCGTCGTTCAACCCGGCCAAAAAAATTATGGAGCAGGTGATCGAGGCCGCCGTGCGTCACGATAAATTTTCGCGCAAAGATGCCGAGGCACGCGCTGTTTACCTGTTTGAAAAACTTGGGTTGCCCGACCCTGAAACCATCGGCAACCGTTATCCGCATCAGGTGTCTGGCGGGCAGTTGCAGCGCTGCATGACAGCGCTGGCCTTGTGCCCCGAACCCGACCTTGTGGTGTTTGATGAACCGACAACAGCGCTGGATGTTACCACGCAAATTGATGTGCTTATGGCGATAAAAGATGCCATCGCTGCCACCGGCGTTGCCGCGCTTTATATCACCCATGACCTTGCGGTTGTGGCGCAGGTTAGTGACCATATCATGGTGCTGAAAATGGGTGAAATGGTTGAATTTGGCAGTACCGACCAGATCATCAATTCCCCTAAGGAAGAATACACAAAAGCGCTGGTTTCCGTGCGTTCGATTGATCATCGTGAAAAAGCACCGACCAGCGATCCGATTTTAAGTGTAAACAATATTACGGCCCGTTATCCGGGCACAAACTTTGATGTTTTGCAAAATGTCAGCGTTGATTTGCATGCTGGCCAAACCTTGGCGATCGTTGGGGAAAGCGGCTCGGGGAAATCTACGTTGGCGCGCGTCATCACGGGCCTTTTGCCGCCGAGTTCGGGCCAGACCACCTTTGCCAACCGGACTTTAACGCCGAACCTTTCAAGCCGCAGTCGGGATGATTTGCGCGAACTTCAGATGATTTACCAAATGGCGGATGTGGCAATGAATCCACGCCAAACTGTGGGCACCATAATTGGTCGCCCGCTTGAGTTTTATTTTGGCCTGAAAGGGGCAGACAAAAAGAAACGTATTATGGAATTGCTGGAACAGATCGAAATGGCCGATGGCTTTATTGATCGTTACCCGGCTGAATTATCCGGCGGGCAAAAGCAACGTGTCTGTATTGCTCGTGCCCTTGCCGCCCAGCCTAAAATGATCATTTGTGATGAAGTTACCAGCGCCCTTGATCCTTTGGTTGCGGATGGCATCCTTAAACTTTTGCTGAACTTGCAAAAAACAGAAAATGTCGCATATCTGTTCATCACCCACGACCTTGCAACAGTAAAGGCCATCGCTGATAGCATTGCGGTCATGTACCAAGGTAAAGTGGTGCGCTATGGCCCTAAATCCACAGTGCTTTCGCCGCCCTTTGATGATTATACCGACCTGCTTCTTTCATCGGTTCCTGATCTGCGCCTGGGTTGGTTGGAAGACGTCATTGAAAGCCGGAAAATGGAAAGCGCCGGAAACTAGGCCCATTTCCTCTTGCCAAAATATCCCCGCCGGAGGCTCCTGACGGAACCACCGGATTAACCCTGAAAACCGGAGCCCAACATGGACAACAAACTTCTTTTGATCATCCTTGATGGGGTGCCTTGGCGTGATTGGACACGGCTGTTTGGCAACCTTGAAGGCTGGGTTGCCAGCGGCCATGCCCAACGTTGGCGGATGCGTTCGGTTTTGCCGTCCATTTCAGCATCGTGTTATGCGTCAATTCACACGGGCGTCAGCCCGCAAGAACATGGCGTGACCGGAAACAGTAACGTCTTCAAACTGGATCACCCGGATATTTTCAGCGAGGTCCGCAAGGCTGGCGGGGTAACCGGTGCGGTGACCCACAGTTTTTGGTCTGAATTTTTTAACCGGCATCCCTTTGATTTTATTCGTGATATCGAATATGACGAACCAGAAAGTAACAGTATCAACCATGGCCGCTTCCACACCATGACCGGTGCGGGGCATGGCTCGACCATGACGCCCAGTGATGTTGATTTGTTTGCGACTTTGACCAATCTGTGCCACCGGTTTGATCTGGATTACGGTATTTTGCATACCTGCACACTGGATAGTTTAGGCCATAAATTTGGCCATGATTGCACTGGTTTCGATAGTGCTTGTTTCGTAATGGAGGAAATGCTTTCGCCCTTTATTCCAAAATGGATTGATGCCGGATATGAGGTGATCGTGACTGCGGATCACGGCCAAACTGATCGGGGCCACCATGGTGGACACGAAGATTTGCAGCAAGATTTCGGGCTGTATTATTTTGGCCCCGCCAAAGGCCCTGATCCGGATACTTTGCTGGATCAACTGGCCCTTGCGCCAACAATTTTGTCGCGTTTGGGAATTGCGCCTCCTGCCAGCATGAAGGTTAAATCATTTCTGGCTGATTAACGGCGTCCAAGCAGCGCGGTTTCGTGGCGCTTAACCACTCGGCGGGCAGCCTGAAAATCACTATGGCTTTTGTTGGCATCCAGCTGTGGGAACAGTTCAAGGATTTCTTGGCGCTGCGGGCTGGCAAGGCTGGACAAGACGTAATCTCCGGGTTGGAAACTTTCGCTCCAGCAATTGTTGCTGCTAATGATTTCATGGCTGTCAAACATAAGGTGGATATAGGTGACTGACGCCGTGTTCACACATTCAATACCCGGCTTTCCAGCCATGTATTTAGCGGCGGCAAGCACTTCGTTATCACCGAAAAATGTGGCGGTATTGGCCTCGGATATCAGCATCCGGTGGTTTGGGCTGACCAGTATGTCGGTATCTGGTTTGTTGTTGCCCAAGGCACCCGTGCGGATCAAAATCGGCTGAAGATGCGGTGCCCGATTCATCCACTGGCGGTCAACTGTGCGTTTGCCGATCCAGCGGATTTCCTGATATCCGTTATCGCGGGTAATGACTTTGTCACCTTTTTGCAGTTTTTCAATAGGCAGGATGCCGCGCGATGTTGAAATCAGGGTTCCGAGTGTAAAGCAGGGCACGATTTCTTCGATACCGGTAAAGGTAAGCGAACCTGTGATCCCGCCCTCGGCATCAAGGAATTTGATGATGCCATTTTCGGAATTATTAGGGTCGTAAATTACACGGTATGGGCCAGAGCCCGCCATGTTGATGGTGTCGTAATCATCGCCGGTTTCACCGCCCGCGATCACATCACCGTCATTTACATTGATAAACGTATCACGATCCGCACCGCCATCCATGTTGTCGGAACCGCTGCCGCCATCAAGAATATCAACGCCTTCGCCACCTTCAAGCGTGTCGTTTCCGGCACCACCCAAAAGCAGGTCATCCCCGTCATCGCCATACAGCGCATCATTGCCTTCACCGCCGGCAATAACATCGTCGCCAACCCAGCCGCGCACCACGTCATCCCCAGCGCCTGCGTTAACTTCGTCATTACCAAAGCCCGCGTTAATCGTGTCGTTTCCAGCGCCGGAATTGATGATGTCGTCATGGCCAAATTCACCGGGAAGGCGGGGGTCGTTATCGTCGATATGGTCGCCATCGGCATCGACATATCCAAATGAAATATTGTCGTCGCCGTCCGTACCCGAAACAATTCCGTCGGGGGCCGGCGGGATGCCCAAAGCTTCAAGTTCGGCGTGGGTGCTAACCTGCGAAGGCGTAACCCCGATAAGCGTAATGCTTTCGCCGCCCGGAAATGTCAGTACAGCATTGCCGTTGCCATCGCCTGTGACGACCACATCTTCAACATTAACAGGGGTTGAGCCGCCATCATTGGTCAGGCCCGATACATCCAGTTGGTCATTTCCGTTATAGCTGCCATCACCATTATCTGTTGGCGCAACAAAGCCTTCGACCCGATCCGCGCCGCCGTTATCGGCAAGGATAAGCGTGTCTGTTCCTGCACCCAGAACGATATTTTCAATCTGGTTATAATCGGTTGTGTACGTGCTGTCGCTAAAGGTGCCAATGCCGGAATTAGCATGCGTTAGATCGATCGTCAGATCATCCGTAACCCCGGACATATCCAGCGTGTCGCCGTTGACTTCGTCCTGATCTTCACCAGAAATGGAATCGTTACCAAAGCTGTTTTGAATAACAAAAGTATCATCCCCATATCCGCCCCATAGGTAGTCATTGCCTTCGCCCGCACCGCCGGAATAGATTGTATCATTGCCAAAAGATCCGCGCAAAAAATCATCACCAGTGCCACCATGCAACGTGTCATTGCCGTAATCGCCATTGACCCAGTCATTGCCCGCGCCGCCATAAAAAGTGTCGTTTCCCGTGCCCATTTCAGCCGTGTCAACACCGTCACCACCATGGATAATGTCGTTGCCTTCATCGCCATTTATCGTGTCATCGCCAGCGCCGCCATATAGGGTGTCATTGCCCATACCGCCTGAAATGAAATCATTTCCGCCCCCACCATGTACAATGTCATTGCCTTCATCGGCATAAATTGCATCGTTGCCTGCACCGGCCTGAATGATGTCATCGCCAAGGGTAACCATGTCGCCTTCGGGGTCACCAATATAGGCAAGGTCGATCAAATCATCGCCTGCGCCACCTGACACAATGCCGTCAGGTGCAGGGGGCGCACTTTCCATTGTCATGTTGGAAATGCCAAACGTACCTGAATTGTTGTCTTCGGTGCCGTGGTTAAAAATGAAAACCAGACTGGTAATTGGCCCGGAAATACTGACCGTGACGCTGTCATCCGCCCCCGAGGTTTCAATCCCCCCCGATGCATTTCCATCCGCATCCAGCGTGTCGCCATTAACTGAATGCAGCCCATCCAGATCAGAATAGTTAACCAACACCTGATTGCCGTCTGCGTCGGTTGCGATGATGGTCAGGCTGTCGTCCCAACTGCCTGCCAATTGGTCAATATCATAAATTTCACACGAAAGATTT
>DAOUQO010000243.1 GCA_030625565.1 Aliiroseovarius sp.
ATCCGGCGCCGCAGACGCGCTGGGCCAAATGGGCGTCAACGTCATGGTTGGCGTTGATGTGGTCGAGGCCGCGCTTTCCAAGGTTGGCATTGCCTTTATGATGGCCCCGATGCACCACCCCGCCATTGCCCATGTCATGCCAACACGGGCGGAATTAGGCACGCGCACGATCTTTAATATCCTTGGTCCCCTGACTAATCCAGCCGGCGTTACGCGCCAGTTGACGGGGGCGTTTTCACGCGCACTGATCCGGCCTATGGCTGAAACGCTTCAGCTGTTGGGCAGCGAAAAGGCATGGCTGGTCCATGGATCGGACGGCACTGACGAGCTGTCGATCGCAGGTGTATCGTGGGTGTCGGCGCTGGAAAACGGCCAGATCACCGACTTTGAAATCAACCCCGAAGATGCAGGCCTGCCAGTGCATCCATTTGAAGACATTCTAGGCGGTGAACCCGCCGAAAATGCCCGCGCCTTTGCCGCACTTCTGGACGGCGAAACAAACGCGTATCGCGACGCGGTATTGCTGAATTCAGCAGCGGCCCTTGTGGTTTCCGACAAGGCAGATGGCTTAAAGCAGGGCGTTGAAATGGCACGTGTGTCCATCGATTCCGGCGCCGCCAAGGCCAAGATCAAAGCCCTGGCAAAAATTACCAGCGAAGGCTCCTAATGCCCAGTAATCCGTTCCTGCAATTCATCCGTTTTTTCCTGCGTGTTTCTGGCTGGATCGCCCTGATCCCCCTGCTGATCGGCATCAGCGCATCAGTTTCGGCGCTGCGCCTGCAACTGGATCTGGCAGCGCTGAATAAAAACGGGGTCGAAACCATCGCCCAGATCACCGCGATGCATGTAACCGAAAGCAAAAACACCAATAGTGCCTCTGGAAACACCAGCAGCCATTACTCTATTTCATTTACATTCAGCACCTTAGGAGGTGCAATCCAAAGCCAAGAACACAAGATTTCGCGGACGTATTATATGTCCCACGCTATTGGTGACACATTAAGCATCCGTTACCTGCCAACAAACCCTAAGGTGGCCGAGCTGTATTCAGGCGAACTTGCCGGAAAATCTATTGGCGCGCAGGTTGTCGGAGGGGCAATATCCCTGTTGGGAATTTTACTGCTGGTTTTTTATGGCCGCACGGCCCTGACAGCGATGCGCGCACGCGCGCACGTCACGGCCGAACTAGAGGCCTATGTCACCCACCGCCCCAAATGGCCGCCCCTGATGAACCGGATGACATACCAGATCGGGCTGGGAAAATCCGTGCCAACCGGCAAAACATTTATCCGTTTCACCCCGTCATTCAGGGGGCTGAAACGCACTGATAAAACCCGCGCCGTTGAAACCAAATATGGCACATACTGGGCCGATGATTTGTTTTTGTAGAACTACGATTATGGACAACCACGCGCGGCGACATCATCACCTGCCCGCAGACCTGTAACGTCACATTTTGGCCCACATGGCGCGCAGTAAAATCACCAAAGTCGATAATATCCAGCGGGATCAACTGCATGCCAATGGCAGGCGGCAGGTCTGTGTTGTTCTTCAGGGAAAACTGCACAGGGCCGGATGGCGCAAAACGGTCCTCATCCGTGTAAAACACCGCGCGTTGGCATTTCCCCGCCAACCATTACGAACAACACCATCGCCACAGTTTTGCCGACCAAAAGCAGCCCGCCCAGCAGGTAAGTAAGAGGCCCCAGAAAACTAAACCCTTTTGTAAATTATCATTTAGCCAACCTAGGCGCTATTTTCCATCAGTAAACAACCAAGCCAGCCAGCCAGCCATTGCCCCTGTGCGCGTGCGCGCGTAAACCATGCTCATGGTAAATGTTTTAGATAAAATTAAGGCCTACAAGCTTGAGGAAGTCGCCGCCCGCAAAGCCGCGACCCCCTTGGCCGTGGTCGAAGACGCCGCGCGCGCCGCCAGCCCAACCCGTGGGTTTGCAAACGCGCTTATGCAGGCAACCAAAACCGGATATGGCCTGATTGCTGAAATCAAGAAAGCCAGCCCCTCCAAGGGCTTGATCCGCGCAGATTTTGACCCGCCTGCCTTGGCGCGTGCCTATCAGGACGGCGGGGCAACCTGCCTTTCAGTGCTGACAGACACGCCCAGTTTTCAGGGCGACGACGCGTTTTTGGTGGCCGCCCGCGCCGCAACGACCCTGCCCGCGCTGCGCAAAGATTTCATGTACGACACCTATCAAGTGGCCGAGGCGCGCGCACTGGGGGCAGATTGCATCTTGATCATCATGGCGTCGGTATCGGACGCCCAAGCACATGAATTGGAAGACGCCGCATTTGGCTGGAATATGGATGTTTTAGTCGAGGTCCATAACGAGGCTGAATTAGAACGCGCCGACGCGCTGAAGTCGCCGCTTCTGGGGGTGAATAATCGCAACCTCAAAACCTTTGAAACCGACCTTGGCACCACCCGTCGCCTGTCAAAAATAGCCGCCCCCGGCAGGCTTTTGGTCTGCGAAAGCGGGCTGTCCAGCCCCGCAGATCTGGCTGATATGGCCGCCTATAATGCCCGCGCATTTTTAATCGGCGAAAGCCTGATGCGCCAGACTGATGTGGCAAATGCAACCCGTAACCTTTTGAAAAATCCGGTGAAACCATGACTGACGCGCTTACACATTTCGATGACCACGGCCAGGCCCACATGGTTGACGTATCGGCCAAGGACGTCACCACACGCGAAGCAATTGCGCAGGGGCGCATTGTCATGACACCCGAAACCTTGGCGCATGTTCTGCAAGGCAGCGCCAAGAAAGGCGACGTGCTGGGCGTGGCCCGTTTGGCCGGCATTCTGGCGGCGAAGAAAACGTCAGACCTGATCCCGCTTTGCCACCCGCTGGCGCTGTCGAAAGTCACGGTTGAGCTGACCACAGACACAGCC
>DAOUQO010000039.1 GCA_030625565.1 Aliiroseovarius sp.
AGACCGAAAATAACCACAACAGGCCAGATTTTCAGCAAGGTGCGAAAACGCTGTGCATAGGGCACACGCGGCGCAACGCTGGCGGAATCGGGGAAAATACGCACATAAATCGCGACCGTTAGCATATATCCCAAGGCGGCAATGATGCCCGGTATCAGGGCTGCAATGAACATCTTGACGATGTTTTGTTCGGTCAGGATCGCATAGATCACCAAAATAATCGAAGGCGGAATAAGAATGCCCAAAGTGCCACCTGCGGCCAGAACGCCGGTGGATAACGCATCGGAATAGCCGCGTTTGCGCATTTCGGGCAGGGCCACCTGCCCCATCGTGCTGGCAGTTGCCAAAGATGATCCGCACACCGCGCCAAAACCTGCACATGCGCCAACGGCCGCCATGGCAACGCCGCCCTTGCGGTGGCCTAACCAGTCGCTTGCTGCCTCAAACAGCGCGCCGGACATGCCGGACTTGGTCGCAAATTGCCCCATTAATAGAAATAACGGCACAATCGACAGTGAATAGCTGGAAAAAGTGTCATAGCTAAGGGATTTCAACTGTGCCAGCGGCGGCGTTGGCCGCCCCAGCACATACCAGATGCCGAAAAATCCGGTCAGCCCCATGGCAAGCCCGATAGGAATGCGTACAAATATTGCTAGCAGCATTAATGCAAAGGCGATTAACGCAAGTTCAAGTCCGGTCATATCATTTCCTCCCGACCTTCAATCACCCAGTTCAAAGCCCGCCACGCCGAATAGGCCGAGACAAGAAAAAACAGCAGCGCGCCCAACAGGCAGGCCGCATAGGGGATCCAGATCGCGATTTCCAATTCATAGGTTGTTTCAACGAAAAACGGCTTGGTTCCCATGCCGAAAAAACTGCGGATACCATCGCCGCCATAGGGGAATTTTTCGCCAAATCCCAGCCACAGGCGCCACAGAATTACATATGATGCGACCGCCAAAAGGCTGTCGCCGACTAAGCCTAAAAAGGCTTTCATCCGTTCAGGCAGGCCTGAGGTAAAAATATCAACTGTCACATGCCCGCGCCGAATTTGACACCACGGCAAAAACGCGAAAATGGCAATAGCACAGCCGACCTCGACCATCTCAAAGTCGCCTTTGAGCGGCCTTAACCCAAGCGGAATAAGGGCGCGACCAATGATTGACACCACCGTCATCACGGCCATCGCCACCAACACGGCACCGCCCGCATAGGCCAGCCACTTTGTTGCGGCCTCCAGCTTGCGCCCGACACGCAGCTGCGCCTGCTTTGCAATCGTCATTCCAGTGTTTCCCCTCATCTATTTCTTTATGCAGCAGCCCGTCACGATTTTCACGCGCCCAAAGCAAATGCACAAACCTGTAGAATTATGTTGCCCCAAACATAAAAGCTCCGGGCGATGCATATGCGCCGCCCGGAGCCTGATCATTTTGGCTTATTCGCCAGAATACTTGATAACCAAGGCTTGTGCATCGGCAACCATGCCAGCGCCATCAAGGCCTTTTTCAGTCATCTCGACAGCCCAGGCAGCGGTCAGCTCTTCGCCAATCGCACGCAATTTGGCAACTTCGCTGTCAGCCATGGTAACAACCGTGTTGTCAGTTCCCTGAACAACAGCCAGACCATCATCATCGCCTGAATCCATCGCGGCACCAGCCATATAAGCAATATCGCTACCGGAATTGGCGTCAACGATTGCCTTCAGATCATCAGGCAGAGCAGCGTAGCTGTCTTTGTTCATCGCCCAGATAAAGAAGGTGTTATACAGCGCGCGGTCGCCACTGATTTCAGTGTGCGAGTCAGCCAGTTCGTGGATTTTGAAGCCCGGAACAACCTGCCACGGGATCACACCGCCATCAACAACACCCTTGGAAAGCGCTTCGGGGAACGTTGGCAAAGGCATGCCCACAGGAATCGCACCAACAGTTTCCAGCAATTTATTTGCCTGACGTGAAGGGCCGCGCAGTTTCAGGCCGTCAAAGTCAGACACATTCACGATCGGGTCACCCTTGACGTGAATAACGCCGGGGCCGTGTACGTGTGTTGCAATCAGGTGCACATCGGAAAAACGTTCCTGCATGTACTTGCCAACAAAATCCCAAGTCGCACGGCTTGTGTCGCCACCGCTCATTGAGCCCATGAAAGGAAGTTCGAAAACTTCGGCTTCGGGGAAACGACCGGGCGTATAGGCCGGAAGCGCCCAACCACCATCAATCACGCCATCGCGGATTTGGTCGTACAGCGCAGGGGGTCCACCACCCAGCTGCATAGCTGGATAAATTTCGATCTTCAGGCGTCCGCCACTTTCTTCAAAAATCTTGTCGGCCCAAGGCTGCATGAAATATTGATGCATCGCACCCTTTGGTCCAAGAAAGTGCTGAAAGCGCAGCGTCACTTCTTGTGCCATCGCAGTGCTAGCCGTCAGGCTAAGGGCAACCGCGCCAGCAAATGCAGTTTTTAGTGTAAATTTCATTAGTATTCCTCCCATGGAATTAAGTGTTTTGGGTGGCCATTCCCGCTGTTATCCGCAAGTTCCACATGACCGGTGCGCTGATAAAAGCAGCGAAAAGCCGATCACGCAAGCTAAACTTGCATTCAATGGCATATTTAAATCCGTATTCGAGGGCTTATTTACCGGATTACCTGCCCTCAACCAGAAAACACTGGGCATTAATCACGATTGCGCCTGTATACCTTAGGAAATTACACGGACTTACAACCCCTTATGCTGCCCGATAGTTCACGCCAAGTTTACCACGGCTTGCCCCCGGATCAGACATGCCGCCGCTTGACCCGGCGTTGCGCGCGTGGTGTTTGGCACTAACAACTGATTTTGACTGATGGATGAACTTATGCTCAAGCGCCTTTATGACTGGACCCTGAAACTGGCTGAAAGCCCCCATGCGCTGTGGGCGCTGGCGTTTATTGCCTTTGTCGAAAGTTCGGTTTTTCCGATTCCGCCTGATATTTTGATGATCCCGATGATTATCGCGCGCCCCCGCAAGGCGTTCTTGATCGCCGGTATTGCATTGGCGGCTTCAGTCGCTGGTGGGCTGCTGGGCTATTATATCGGCTGGGGGCTGTTTGAAACCATTGGCCGGCCAGTGCTGGAATTTTACGGCAAGGCACACAGTTTTGCCGAGTTCTCTGAAAAATATAACGAATATGGCGCGTGGGTTGTTCTGGTTGCAGGCGTCACACCGTTTCCGTTCAAGGTGATCACCATCCTGTCGGGCTCAACCGGCCTGAATTTCGGGGTTTTCCTTGTTGCCAGTATCCTTGCGCGCGGACTCAGGTTCTTTTTGGTCGCAGCATTGCTGTGGAAATTTGGCGCGCCAATTCGTGACTTTATTGAAAAACGCCTTGGCTTGATGTTTACCTTGCTGGTGGTCATATTGGCGGCGGGCTTTTATGCGGTGAAATTCTTATGAAAAATCTGACAAAAAATCAGCTGATCATCATTGCTGCCGTGGCTTCGGCCGCTATTTTGGCGGGGGCATACATCTTTCAGGCACTGGGCTATCCACCGTGCAAAATGTGCTGGTGGCAGCGTTACCCGCATTTTGCCGCTGTCGGCATTGGCGCGCTGGCACTGGTGACCGGCTGGCGCGTATTGCCATGGCTGGGCGCACTGGCCGCTGCCACAACATCGGCCATTGGCGCATACCATTCAGGCGTTGAACGCCAATGGTGGGAGGGGCCGACATCATGCACATCTTCAGGCGTCGAAGGGCTGACCCCGGCGCAATTAATGGATCAAATCCTAGGCGCGCCACTGGTATTGTGCGATCAAATCCCGTGGCGGCTTTCAGATATGATCCCGCTGGAAATTCTTGATATCACCATGGCGCAGCTAAATTTCGTTGGCTCGGCAGTAATGGCCCTGATCTGGATCGCCGCCGCCAGACGCTAGGCAGCACCTATTTTTTACGCAACAACTGGCGCAGCATGCCGTGCAATATTTGCACATCGGCGCGCGTCAGGGGCATCCGGCTCCACATATTGCGCAGGGTTATTTTCATCCCCGGTGCTTTTTCGGGCGGATAGAAAAAACCGGCATCTTCAAGGCGCGCCTCATAATGCTCGGCCAGCTTTTCGACCTCGATCAGCTGCGCGCGTTCGGTTTTGGCCATTTCCATGAATTCAGCCCGTACATCACCCGCCTGCCTGCGCCATTCATAGGCCATCAGCAATACCGATTGCCCCAGATTAAGCGAGGCAAAATCAGGGTTCACCGGCATGGTGACAATCGCATTGGCCACCGCCACGTCTTCGTTTTCAAGGCCGGCGCGTTCGGGGCCAAACATGATCGCCACGCGCTTGCCTTCAGCCTGCATGGCGCGCGCTTGGCCCATGGCCTGTTCGGGGCTAAGCACCGGTTTGGTCAGCCCGCGCACCCGCGCAGTTGTGGCAAACACATAATCGCAATCGGCAACGGCACCGGCCAAATCATCGGCCAGCTGCGCATTATCCAGAACGCGGCCAGCGCCCGATGCCATCGCCACCGCCGCAGGGTTTGGCCAGCCATCACGCGGCGCCACAAGGCGCATATGTTCCAGCCCGAAATTCAGCATTGCACGCGCCGTCGCGCCAATGTTTTCGCCCATCTGCGGGCGCACAAGCACAATAACGGGATCAGGCATTTTATCAGATATATCGTTCATTTTTTGGGTGTAGTCCAAGGCCACGTAAAAAAGCAAGCCGTGTCGCGCGCTGTTTGGTGGCCTTGGGCCGAAAACCACGCTAAGAAGCGCCAACACCTGAAAAGGAGCACCTAATGTCTGACCAAGAAACACCGCAGCTTTACCTTATCACCCCGCCCGAACTGGATCTGGAAACGTTTCCCGACCAGCTGGCCCGTGTGCTGGATACGGCCGATATTGCCTGCATCCGTCTGGCATTATCGACCCAAGACGAAGGCGTGATTGCCAAGGCCGCCGATGCTTGTCGCGTCGTGGCCCATGAACGCGACATCGCGATTGTGATTTCGGACCATGTGATTTTAGCGCAAAACCTAGGTCTGGACGGGGTGCACTTAGGCGACGGGGCGCGTCGGGTGCGCAGGGCCCGCGAAGAGCTGGGCCAAGATGCCATTGTCGGCACTTATTGCGGTGCCTCACGCCATGACGGCATTTCTGCTGCCGAAGCTGGCGCCGATTATGTGTCGTTTGGCCCCATAGGTGCAAATGCTCTAGGCGACGGAGAACAGGCCGAAACCGATCTGTTTTCTTGGTGGTCCGAAATGATCGAAGTGCCGGTCGTTGCCGAAGGATTGCTGGACGTTAAAAACATTCAAACCCTAACAGCTATGACTGATTTCTTTGCCTTTGGCGATGAAATATGGGCCAGCGATGATCCCGCAGCGGCCCTTCAGGGCCTGATCAAGGCCATGAAGGCCTAATCATCCGCAGCCACATATAAGCCGTCGCGCACCATGTTTTCGCATGTTGCGGCCAGAACTTTGCGGTCGGTATAATCGGCGGCTTTGATCGGGGGGTGGTATACCACTTCGACCCGCCCTTGGCGCGGGGCAGCCAGCGTTTTCAATAGATGCGGTGCCAGTTCCATTTCGCCCCACCAGCCGTAAAACCGCGGATCTTGCCCTTTGGGGGCGCTATAGTTGACACTGACCGGCTGGATTTGCATTTCCTCTTTCAGCTCGGGCGTCAAGAACGCGGCGAAAAGCGTGGTTTTGAACGGCAGCACCCGCCGGCTGTCCGAGGAGGTGCCTTCGGGAAAAAACAACAATTTATGACCATGTGACAGGCGTTGATGGAATTCATTAACCTGCGCACTGGCAGCACGACGGTCGCGGCGGATAAACAAAGTACCCGTTGCGCGCGCCAGCCAGCCAATGCCGGGCCAGCCCGCGACCTCGGCCTTGGAAACAAAATATATCCGTTTTTTTGAGTTCAAAACAAAGATATCCAACCATGAAGAATGGTTTGCCACCACCGCGCCGCGCCCCTTCATCGGCGTGCCGGTATGGCAAAATGATAGTCCCAAAATGACCAGCGCCGTGCGGCAAACAGCCTGTGTAATAAACGGCGTTACCGGACGCCCCTGACCAAAAACAGGGCGTTCAAGCAGCCGGATCAGCAGCAACAGCGTCAGTCCGCCAAGCAAAACAACAATCAAAACCAGCCCGCGCACCACAACCCGCAGCCAGCCCAAAGGCGTCACCGCAATGTCATCAGGCGCTTGCCAGTTTTCAATCCCGTCACCATCCCATGTTTGGCTCATGTTGTGTTTCCTCGAAAATAAAGGGTTCTGTGGCGCGCGCTCATGCCTGCTATATTCATCACCAGACAGACATCTGTGGTATTAAAGGCCCTGTCAATAAACACCCCGTCCCCGACAAAGCCGCCCAGCCGCAGGTAGGCTTTGATCAAGGGCGGCACCGCGCGTGCGGCAAGACGGGTATCAACCTGATCTTTGGGCAGTAATTGCATGGTTTGGAAATGACGCTCAGCTGCGCGCACCCGCAGGTTTTCCGGCGCAAGGTGGTTATAATGCAGGTATGACAAGGGTTGCTTAAGCGCATCAATATCGGTGCCATGAAAACTGGCGACACCAAACAGAACCTCGATATCATGTTCTTCAACATAGGCCGCCAGCCCGTTCCACAGGCGCGTCATTGCCATGCCACCGCGATAATCGGCATGCACGCAGGATCGCCCAAGTTCCAGCAGGCGCTTGCCGCTGTTTTTCAGCTGGGTCAGGTCATATTCACCTTCGGTATAAAACTGGCCGGTTTTGCCATTTGGCCCTGCCATATCGCTGCGAAACACCCGGTAAACACCAACGACAGGCTGGCCAGATCGGGCGCGATCAACCAACAATATGTGGTCATAATAAGGGTCGTACTTGTCACATTCCAGTCGCGCAGCATGATCAACCAACGCCCCGTCGCCGCCCAGTTCTTCGACAAAGACCTGATAACGCAATCTTTGCGCCGCCTTCAGGTCTGCCGCATCAACGGCCAGACGAATTTCAAAATCCGGGGCTTTGGCTTGCATGGTCGGAAATTCTCCGGACGCGGCCCGTATCAGGCACGTTTCGCTGGTTTTTATAGCCGCGCCAGACCGGTTTAGGCAAACAGTTTAACAAGCCCTTACCTGCCAGATGCGCCACAAAGCACCATATCTGTGAACAAGGCTGAATGCCGCCTATGGCTCAAAAACAAATATGAGCTTAATCTGAGCTGTGTTAATCACTTTTTTACCAACATGTTCGAAGTTAACACTTACTTTACGACCGATAGCTGACTGCACCTGCCCCAGCCCCCATTCCGGGCAATCCGGATGACGGACCAGCATTCCGGGGCTGAAAATACCAATGTCAGTTGTCATAATCTTACGGCTTTCTTTTTGCAGGAATATATTATGCCCATAAGTCCCACCGACCTTAGCACCCTGTTGGGTTCGCGTATTTGCCATGACCTTATCAGCCCGATCGGGGCAATTGGCAACGGCATTGAGCTGTTGCAGCTTTCGGGTATCGACACCCCCGAACTTACCTTGATTAACGAAGCCGTCAATGATGCCAACCAGCGCATTCGCTATTTTCGGGTTGCTTTTGGCTCTGCCGCCAGCGGCCAGATGATCGGTGCGGGCGAAATGGCCAAGGTTTTGCCGGAAAATGTGTTTGGCCCCAAGCTGGGTCTGAACTGGCAGCTAAATGACAGCATTGAACGCGGTCACGCCAAACTGGCCCTTCTGGCGTTGTTATGCCTTGAAAGTTGCATGCCATATGGCGGCGAAATGAATGTTTCCCATCAAGACGATGCTTGGCGCATAAGCGGCCATGGCGAACGGCTGAAACCTATGGCCGAGCTATGGGAATTGGTGACACAAGGCACCGATGATATTATGGCCAACACGATGCCTGCCCCTGCACAATTGCATTTTGCCCTGCTTGGCCTTGAACTGGCGATTCAGGGGCGCAGCGTTCATATTGATGTCAGAGAAACCGAGGTTGTTGTTTCCTTTTAGCCGCCCCGTAATCAGACCCAATCAGGCCCGCGTCGCACCATTTCCGCTCACCAGATATTGAAACGATGTCAGCTGCGCCGCCCCGACAGGGCCGCGTGCATGCATTTTTCCAGTGGCAATTCCGATTTCAGCCCCCATGCCAAATTCGCCGCCATCGGCAAATTGCGTCGAAGCATTATGCATTAAAATTGCGCTATCCAGACGGGCGAAAAAATGTTCCGCAGTAACGTTATCCTCGGTCAGAATGGCATCGGTGTGGCCTGAGCCATACGTGCGAATATGGCTGATCGCCGCATCCACATCATCAACTATGCGTGCAGCAATAATGGCATCAAGATATTCCTGCCCCCAATCGTCATCTGTGGCGGCCAAGGTGCCGGAAAGCCCGTCACCGGCGCGCACTTCAACCCCGGCATTCATCAGCATGTTAACTAAATCCTGCCCCAAACCCGCCGCGATGTCACGGTGGATCAAAAGGCATTCGGCGGCCCCGCAAATACCGGTACGGCGGGTCTTTGAATTCAGCACCACCTGCATTGCCTTTACCGGATCTGCGGCCTTGTCCACATAGATATGCACGATACCCTCAAGATGGGCAAAGACCGGCACGCGGGCCTCGCGTTGGACCAGCCCAACCAGCCCCTTACCGCCACGCGGCACAATAACATCAATGCTTTCAGTCATTTGCAGCATTTCACTGACAGCGACCCGATCGCGCGTTGGTACAAGCTGGATCGCATCAGCAGGCAAATCAGCCGCGCGCAATCCGTCAACCAGGCAGGCATGGATTGCGCCCGAGGAATGAAAGCTTTCCGAACCACCGCGCAAAATGACGCCATTACCAGCCTTCAGGCACAACGCACCGGCATCCGCCGTGACGTTCGGGCGGCTTTCATAAATCACGCCAATGACCCCAAGTGGCGTGCTAACCCGGCGAATATGCAGCCCCGAAGGCATATCCCATTCAGCCAAAACAGCCCCGACCGGATCAGCCTGCCCACCAACCGCGCGCAGCCCGTCAACAATTGACTGCACGCGCGCTGTATCCAGCATCAAGCGGTCCAACATTGCAGGGCTAAGGCCTTTTTTCTGGCCATATTCCATGTCCAGCGCATTGGCCGCGATTATTTGATCACGCTTGGCCCAAACCGCATCGGCGGCAGCAAAAAGGGCCGTTTGTTTTTGTGCAGCGGTAGCGCTGGCCAAGCTGGCGCTGGCGGCTTTCGCCCGGTTGCCAATGTCTTGCATCAAGGCAGAAATGTTGCTGATATCAGTCATGTTTTACCTTTTAGATTTAGGGCCTCCGGCGGGGATATTTTTAGCAAGAGGAAGTCGAATGTTAAAGTGTCATGTCATCGCGGTGGATAAAGGCCCCCCTGCCGGGATACCCCAAAAGGTGTTCAAGCTGGTCAGAGCGTTTGCCTTTGATCAGCTGTGCCTCAGCTGCATTATAGCGGGTTAATCCGACCCCGATTTGTGCCATATCAGGCCCCAAAATTTCCACAGGATCCCCGCGACTAAAGCTGCCGGAAATAGTTGTAATTCCTGCCGGCAACAGGGATTTTCCGCGCTGCAACGCCTGAACGGCACCTGCATCAAGGGTAATTGCACCTAGGGATTTCATCCCTGTAATCCACAGTTTACGGGCCGCTTTCGGGTGAATATTTGCGCTAAATAATGTTAATGGTGCGCCCGTTTCCAATGCGGCCAACGGGTTCAGGACTTCGCCCTTGGAAATAATCATTGCACAGCCCGCAGCGGTGGCGGTTTTGGCGGCCATAAGCTTGGTTTTCATTCCACCTTTGGAAAGGCCCGTGCCTGCATCGCCCGCCATTGCTTCTAATGCCGGAGTGATTTCATCAATCACATCATAACGGCGCGCAGAGGGATCGGTTTGGGGATTGGCAGAATAAAACCCATCCACATCCGACAGCAAAACCAAATGATCCGCGCCGATGGTTACCGCAATTTGCGCCGCCAGACGATCGTTATCGCCATAACGGATTTCATCTGTCGCCACGGTATCATTTTCATTGACGATTGGCACCACCCCAAGACCAAGAAGCTGTTCAAGTGTAGCGCGCGAATTCAAATAACGGCGCCGATCTGCGCTGTCTTCCAGCGTCAGTAAAATTTGAGCAGTAATTATTCCTAGAGGTCCCAGCGCTTGTTCATAAGCGCGCGCAAGGCGAATTTGCCCCACGGCGGCGGCGGCCTGACTTTGTTCAAGCGAAAGTTCGGCCATGGGCAAGTCAAGCACCCCCCGCCCCAGCGCAATCGAGCCTGATGAAACCAGAACCACCTGCACACCTTTAGCCTTGAGTGCGGTGACATCTGCGGCAAGCGAGGCAAGCCAATCGGTTTTCAACAACCCCGACCCTGCCTCGACCAATAGCGCCGAGCCAACCTTTACAACAATGCGGCGGGCATCTTTTAGGGGCGCCACGTTTCTTCCTCTGACTCGGGGGTTATCAGGCGTAATTTATCGGCCTTGATCTGGGCGCGCAAAGCACGAAGGACATCAACGACCCCCTCGCGTGCCACACCTGACATCATCATGACAGGGCCTGCGACGGCCTCAAGTTCGGCACGTTTTTCACGGCGTTCATCTTCGTCCAGCGCATCAATTTTGTTTAAAACCGTAACCCGTGGCTTTTGCGCCATCGCGCCACCATATGCTTCGAGTTCGCCAATAATGGTCTGGTAGTCTTTGGCAACATCGTCAGCAGTGCCATCAATCAGGTGCAATAGCACCGAGCAGCGTTCCACATGGCCAAGAAACAAATCGCCCAGCCCCCGCCCCTCATGGGCGCCTTCGATCAGGCCCGGAATATCGGCGACCACAAATTCAGCGCCATCAACACCGACAACGCCAAGGTTTGGAACCAGCGTGGTAAACGGGTAATCGGCAACCTTTGGCCGGGCATTCGAGGTCGCGGCAAGAAACGTGGATTTACCGGCATTTGGCAGCCCCAAAAGACCCACATCCGCAATCAGTTTCAGGCGCAGCCATAATGTGCGTTCCACCCCTGGCTGACCAGGATTGCCCCTGCGCGGCGCCTGATTGGTTGCGGTTTTGAAATACAGATTACCAAAACCGCCATTGCCGCCCTTGGCAAGCATGACCTTGGCACCCAATTCATCCAGATCACAGATCACGGTTTCCTGATCTTCGTCCAGGATTTCAGTGCCAACAGGCACGCGCAATAAAATATCTTCGCCATCAGCACCAGTGCGCTGTTTGCCCATGCCGGGCACGCCGTTTTTGGCAAAGAAGTGCTGCTGATAACGAAAATCAATCAGGGTATTCAGCCCATCAACCGCCACTGCGATCACATCGCCGCCACGCCCGCCATCGCCGCCATCCGGGCCGCCATATTCGACATTTTTTTCCCGACGAAAAGACACACAGCCGCCGCCGCCGCCGCCCGAGCGAATATAAACCTTGGTGAAGTCAAGAAATTTCATGTTGATAGCCTTGTTATGCACGCTAAGCGATAAAGGGAAATGCCCGCGGGCTCAAGCCTTAGGACATGCAAGGGATAGCAAAACAATCGAACTAGACCGGGCAATGCTTTGCCCGCTTAGCCCATCTTGCGAATATATGTCCATGTGGGCACATTTGCGCCACGGGCCACCGAATGGCTTTCCGCATCCCCCAGATATTGGAACCCTGCATTAGTCAGCACCCGCGCGGAGGCTGCGTTGTCTTGAAATACTTCGGCAAATACCTCGTGGTTGTTTTGGGGGTTTGCCTTGATCAGGGCGTTCACTGCCTCCGAAGCAATACCGCTATTCCAAAGCCCCGGCACGACCCAATAGGCCAACTGGGATTGGTCGCGATCAAGCCGGTTCAAACTGACAACACCAAGGACTTCGCGCTGGTCTTCCTGACTTCCATCAATGACCCACACATCTTTTTTGCGATCCACGGCAAGTGCGCGCGCCACCAATGCCTCGGTTGCGCCGGGGGGCAATGGATGCGCGATATTGGTCGTGGCGCGCGCCACGCGTTCATCGCCCATATGCAAGCCAACAGCCCCGGCATCCGAACGACGCAGAGGGCGCAGGACAAAACGGGTCGCCTGAATAAGCGGCTGATCGGTTATCTGGTCGATGATCATGGCTTTCCTCCTGAAGAAACTTATGGAACGCATGCCTGCCGTACATAAAAGCCCGGTTCTAAATCATATAGGAAGTCTGCGGCAGATTTTCGCGCCCTACACGCATATATGATCTAAAAGGGTGGGTTCCACTTATTGGTGTTGGTTGCGTAAAAAACGAAAAGGGCCGGTGTTTCCACCGACCCCTTGAAACATTATGTTTACTAGTTCGGTTACTCAGCGGCCTCCGCCACAGGGAGGACCGAAATAAACATGCGGCGTTTTAGGCCTTTGTGAAATGTCACGTTACCTTCGACTTTTGCGAAGATCGTGTGATCACGGCCCATGCCAACGCCTTCGCCCGGCCAACACTTGGTTCCGCGTTGACGAATGATGATGTTACCAGGGATAACCAGTTCGCCGCCGAATTTTTTGACGCCAAGACGACGACCAGCTGAGTCGCGACCGTTGCGGGATGAACCGCCTGCTTTTTTGTGTGCCATCTGTCTTTACTCCTGCTCTGCTGCAAGTTTAGCGGCTTGTTCGATCCAGCCTTCACGCTCGATCCGGCCTTTGAAGGACAGTTTCCCGTCCATGTCGGCCACGTCATCTGCGCTCCAAGAAGCGATTTGTGCAAACGTTGTTACGCCGTTTTCAAGCAATTTCTTTTCAAGCGCCGGACCAACACCTGAAAGTTTTTTCAGATCATCAGTGCCAGTTGCGGCTTTCGGCGCGGCCTTCTTTGGCGCGGCTTTTTTTGCAGCGGCTTTCGGCGCGGCCTTTTTAGCGGCAGGTTTCGCAGCAGCAACGGCTTCGCCAGAAACGGAACCAGCGCCAATCGCAGCCATAACGCCAGATTTACCAGCACCTTTTGCAAGGATGTCTGTCACGCGAAGCAACGTCAGCTGTTGACGATGGCCTTTGGTGCGTTTTGAGCCGTGCTTACGACGACGTTTGACAAAGTGGATAACCTTTTTGCCTTTGATCTGGTCAATGACTTCGGCCTGAACGGCTGCGTCTGCAACAAGCGGTGCGCCGATTGTGCTGTTAACCATGAGAATTTCGTTGAATTGTACTGTGTCGCCAGCATTACAAGCCAGTTTTTCCACCCGGAGCACATCGCCCGACTGTACTTTGTACTGCTTGCCACCGGTCTTAAGAACCGCGAACATCGTTTATTCCTTCATATACCGCGTTCTGTGGTCCCGGCTTCCCGGCGTTTTAGGATCCCTTGTGGTCCCTACCTCGAACTGCGCGCCATATTTGGCCGTGTTTAAAATTGTACGTGAATCACGCACGACTGCACCGCCAGACCCAAAAGTGCCTGCCAGAGAGCGGGCTTATCCAAGTAAACGGGAGCAGAGTCAATAGGAAACAAACCAAAACTGGCGTGGATATCCAGCGCAGATACGCCTGTTAACCAACGGCCTGCCCCGCCCTGGTGACCCGCCCTGGCCTGCCTGGCTTTGCCCCGATCAGGTCCACAGGGTTTTCCTTACAAGTCCTGTTGCGGTGCAAGGTCGGCCAATGCTGCCGCCAGACGTTCATAGCGTTCCGCCATGACCTCAAACTGGATTGCGTTCAAAACCTCGTAAACCTGCTGCATTTCCGGCTCCATCAAGGCATCTATATAGGCGCCCAATACTGCATCCGAAATATCCTTGTACGTATAAGCCGAGCCAAGAACTGAATATATTTGCACATTCTGGCGGATGTCATCTGCCTGCGACTCTAGCACCAAACGCAAATCTTCAGCAGACATTTCCAGATCAATCGTGCCGGCATTCATTGCCGCCAGATAATAACGATACTGAATCTCGATTGCCGAGCGCACAGATTGCTCAACCCCGCCAACCGCATCGCCCAGATCGCGGAACATTTGGATGCGGGGCGAGTTACTTTGCACCATAGCCTCGACCAGATTTTCGGCCTCGTCATAACGGTCGGCATCCGACGCCATATATGAAGCATTTTCAACCTCGACCAAAAGTTGCCCCAAATCCGAGGCATAAAAAGCCGCGCCATGATCAACCAGATCCTCGGGCATCACCGCCTCAAGCATATCAATAGTGCGCTCAATCATCTCACTTGGGTTAAAAATTTCCTCGGCCAAACGCACCCATTCCGCACCGAATTCCCCCGGTGCACCCCCGGCAAGGCCTGGCCCGGCCATAGCATTTTGCTGAAGGCTTTCAATGGCAACATCAAATCCGGTAATTACTAAAAATGCCCGCAGCTTATCGCGATCGGCGGCATGGGCAGCAAGGCTTGCCACCACAACAAAAAGCCCTGCCATACAGATGCGCTGGACAAATAAGGACGGGCGAAATTGTGTCATAATATACTCCGGATAAATCAAGCTTAGCACCATATCCTTAACAATCTAATACCCCGCGCGGTGCCTGACAAGGACCGCCTGAGCCGCAAGCGATCAGAACTACGTGAGTTGTCGCATTAGCATCAATAAAAAGGTTGCATACAATGCCCCCGAGGCCTAAACCGCCCAAACGCGGAGAGGTGCCGGAGTGGTCGAACGGGGCGGTCTCGAAAACCGTTGAGCCTTCACGGGTTCCCAGGGTTCGAATCCCTGTCTCTCCGCCATTTCACACTTTCCTATGTGAAGACCCTCTAACACCTTGAATGGTAAGGTAGTTTTTTGGGTTCGAAGTCCTTGATTTCGGCAGTATGCAATACGCTCGGAAAAGGCCAATCTCAGCACAGTTCTTTTGAGGGTCAACTGACAGGATTTCCATAGTTTCCAAGGGTTTGTGAGGAAGTTGGTGGCGAGTTCGAACAAATCATCAAAGCTATGCTCTGGCTTCACCTCATTTTGCTGTTTCTCGACCAGAACCAGTTTTCTCAGCTTTCAGAACGCGAACTAG
>DAOUQO010000089.1 GCA_030625565.1 Aliiroseovarius sp.
GATATCCTTTACACCGCCAAAATCAACCATATTCCTTTAGCAAAATCACTTTATAACAAGCAGCATCACCCGATAAATAACCCGTTTTTTGCGCAGAAAAATCCATTTTTCATGCAGCAAGCCAAGCTCTTATCCCGCTCAACGGCAGATATCGCAGTTTTTTCGGCCGAGGCATTTGAAAGCGTACGGCCCCGCGCCCTGAAATTAGCACTTAAAACCTACCTTCCTGAGTATCTGGATTCTGCCCGCTTCATCGCATATGTACGACCGCACGCCGACCGCCTGGTCTCGGATTATGCTGAAAGGATTAAGCAGGGAGCATTCTCTGGGTCGCTTGAAGAATTCCATAAACTCACCCTCAAAAGGCGCCCCTTTTTCTACCATGATCGCTTCAAACGTTGGCGACATGTATTTGGCAAGCAGTTCGAATTGCGACCAATGATTCGTAGTGAGCTGGCGCAAAATGATGTGGTTTACGACTTTTTTTCATACCTTTTGAAAGGCGCGCCATTTACGTTGACGGGCGATACAGCCTCAAACCCATCGCTGTCACTCGAGGATCTCTCGATGGTTCGCGAGTTTCACCAAAGCGCATTCAGCGGTAATAAATCCATCAAGGTTCGGAGCGCAACTGGATGGGAGTTCGCAAACATCCTGTCAGCCACAAAGCGCCAAAATCCCACAAAAGTGGCCCTACACGAATCGATGGTGCCCAGCGTGATCGAGACCTATGCACAAGACGCCAAAGACCTCGACGCGACGTTCTTTTCGGGCAGTCCAATGACTAATGCGCTTTATAATATCGGTACTAAAGCCACCAAAACCGCGCAATCTGTGGCGCAAGAAGACCATTTTTCGCCAGACGAGTTGCGCATGAACCGCGCTTGGGCGCAACTGGCTGCGCAACTAATCAAGATGCAGCCCGATGATTTGCCCGGTCACTTCCGAAAGCTTCACATAGCCAAGCAACATAAAAAGCCCTAGATTCCGGCTTTCCAAATATCGACAACATTCCAGTATAATATGGTTCAAACCGAAGTCTTTAGGCGCATAAACCTTAGTCATTTCTATTTCAGGTAGGGTAACAGTGCCATCGTCCGGAGTAATTCCGCCGACCATCGCGGACACGTCACCAAGCTAAATTAGCCACCTTTGAATACATCAGAGAATTTTAAACAAAAGGCCGTTTAAGTTAGAACTCCGAGCTGCACAATTGCGCGATCAGGTCCACAAAATTATCCGGAATTTCCTAGAGAGTTATAACTGTTGCAACCAAAACGGCAGCCATTGCGGCCAAGCCTGCACCGAAGACAGCCCAGTCCAAAACCGCATTTCCGGCTTCGTTATTTGCAAATTTTTTTGCGATATATTTCATAGTTATCCCTCAAAATTTTGCCGGAACTTATGCGGCATACTGTGTTTTAGCTGCCATTTCAGGCTAAAATAGGGAATTGATTGGGCAAATTCAGATTAGCTTAGTATTAGGGAAATATACTGTGCGGCTACATAACCACGCTTGTGGTTAGGCGTTCATGCAACACCCCGGCGACGCGGGCCAGATCCATGCTGGTTTTACGCCCCTGCGCGCGGGCATGGGCCAATCCGGCAGCCGCAGCTTCCAGATCATTATCATGGGCGCTGCGCGCAACACCGCCCAAAAACTGCGCGATATAGTCCAGAGTTTCACCTTGCGGCGCGGTATTAATGACCTCGGCCATATGTACCAGATCATCATGCAGGGATACCCGGTCAGGCGAAATCATTTCCGAGGGCACCACACGGGGGCTAACCGGCCCTTCGCCTTGGGGTAGTCGATCCAATATGGCCTGTTGAAACACCCCCAAGCTTTCGATTGGTTTGGCAAAAAAACCATCCGCACCAGCATTTATTGCCGTATCGTGGCAATTATCATCGCCGCTTATGCCAAGAATTACCGCAACCCGTGGACTGGCCTGACTAAGTTCGGCAATAAGGTCAGCCCCGCTTCCATCAGGAAGCCCAAGGTCGATAATGACAATAGAAGGCCGGTAAACGCCAAGATGACGGTGGGCCGAGGCAAGGCTGTCAGCACGCCGAATACGCGCACCTGATCGCAAGCATAAAAGGCGTATCGCCTCAGACGCAAAGCGGCTGTCTTCGACCACCAAAACTGTCATACCCTGAAGCGGACGTTCCACATTAGGTGACCTGTTCAAAGTGAACCGTTCCAGATCATCATCCATACATGCCTCCTTTGCTGCGTTCTTAGTAAAAACCATAAATACTGAAGACTCGGTTAACAGACCGTAACATAACGCGGCCTTGCCCCCCTAGGCTGGGCACGCCATAACAAAACCAACAATATTGGGGATACATATGATCGGACGCCTAAATCACGTAGCCATCGCCGTGCCGGACCTTGAGGCCGCGATCGACCTATACCGCAACACATTGGGGGCCAAAGTTGGCGCGCCTCAGGATGAACCGGACCACGGGGTCACAGTGGTTTTCATCACCCTGCCGAACACCAAAATAGAACTGCTGTTTCCCTTAGGCGCCGACAGCCCGATCGCCGGTTTTCTGGCAAAAAATCCGGCAGGTGGAATCCACCATATATGTTACGAGGTCGACGATATTTTAGCCGCCCGCGACCAGCTAAAGGATGCAGGCGCACGCATTCTAGGCACAGGAGAGCCAAAAATCGGCGCCCATGGCAAGCCGGTTTTGTTTCTGCACCCCAAGGATTTCACCGGCACCCTTGTTGAATTGGAACAAGTCTGATGACCCCAACCGCAGCCTTCGTTGTCTTTGCTGTTTTATGGTTTTTGGTGATGTTTATCACCCTGCAAATTACCGCCCATAGCCAGGCAGATGCAGGTGATGTCGTGCCCGGAACCCCCGCATCAGCGCCTGCAAATTTCCGGCTGAAACGCACAATGGTTATTGTGACGTTGATCACCGCCGCTCTTTGGGCGCTGATCGTCGGGGTCATTATATATGGCGGAATTACGCTGCACGATATCGACTGGTTCAACATTATGCAGCGGCCCTGATCACGGCAGGTTTCACCCCCGCTGTTCACCGTTCAGCCTGTGAAACATGTGGGTAAACGTTGCAGCACCCAAAATCGGGATCAACAGATTAACCAGTGGAACAGACAGCGGCACTGCCATCAAGGTTCCGGCCACCCAAATCTGTACCGAGTGGCGTTTGCGCAGCCGTATCGCGCCAACCCGGCCCAACCGGCGCGCCGCCGCCATCTGGAAATATTCACGCCCCAGAAGGTATCCGTTTACTGCCCAAAACAGGATTGGGGCGAACGGGCCAACAAACATAAACAGCACCAGCGCCACAATATTCAGGGCAACCAGCAGGCCGAAAAAGTTCACGGAATCACGCAGGCTGGCGTACAGACTGGGCGGTGTCGCGTCGGGCAAATGGGGGTAATGCATGTCTTCGACCGCGTCGGCGACATCCTCTAGGTAAAAACCGGTGAATACGGATGCCACAGGCACCATCAAAAACACCGATAAAAACAGCATCAGCCCAAAGGCGGCCCAAGATAGAAAGCTGCCGACCCAAGTGATATCGCCCAACCATGGCACTGCAAAATTATCCGGCACCAGCCAGCCAATAAACACTGAAAACAACACCGAAACCGCGACCAAAAGCGCAATGGTCAACCCGACCCCAAGCAAAAGAATGCGGCGGAAGCGGCGGTCTGAAAGTTGGCCAAGGGCCAAGGCGAAATCTGAAAACATCATATGCTTACCCATTCGGTTTTCGCAGCCATATCGGGGCGTGGGCGTTCCGGCGGAATTCGTGTTTCAGTGCCAATCGGCATAAAGGCGGCGATGCTTTCATGATCGCCAAGGCCCAGACCTTGGCGCATAAATTCACTGTCATGCACGGCCCAACCGGTCAGCCAGTTTGCCCCCCAGCCCGCCGCCAGCGCCGCGTTTAAAAGCGCAAGGCTTACCGCGCCTGCGCTTAGTATCTGTTCAATTTCAGGCACTTTTTCGGATACTACCGGCGCGCTTACCACGACAATTCCCAGATGGGCGCTGGTA
Source organism: Aliiroseovarius sp. (assembly GCA_030625565.1). Classification (GTDB taxonomy): domain Bacteria; phylum Pseudomonadota; class Alphaproteobacteria; order Rhodobacterales; family Rhodobacteraceae; genus JAAEUB01. The sequence continues at coordinate 4,050 of DAOUQO010000089.1, forward strand.
AACTGGTTGATCCCCTTTGCCGCCTTATCTGGATCAAGCCCAAGCGCCTGCGCGCGCTGCTCGGCCAAAGCCCCCAGCCGCACCAAAGCCGCACGTTCCAGCACGACAAAGCGCCAAGGCTCCAGCTTGCCATGATCAGGGCTGCGCGCGGCGGCTGTCAAAATCACCTCAAGCGTGGGGCGATCAGGCACAGGCAGCGTCAGTGTTTTCGCGGGCCGTGAACGCCGACTTAGCAGAAAATCCAAAGCGGGTTGATTGGGGGTCGGCATCATATTCTCCTGTAACTCAGTCAAACATGTGGCCCACATCCCCGCTTGGTTCAAGGGCTGGCTGGTAAGTACAAGACAATAGGTGTGGCTTAAATTTAGTCCGCCAGATTTTCGAACAACAGCGCGACCGCCTCGGCCCCCGGATCATTATGGCCAATCAAGCGGTCTTCGCTGATATAACTGGCGCGGCCCGCTTTGGCCTTGGTGATTTTAGCTGTGTGGTCAGCACCCGCGCGCGCCGCACTTGCCGCCGCGGCAAGGCCGTTGGGCAGGGCCTCTAAAGCGGGGGCAAGGGCGTCAATCATGGTGCGGTCGCCAATATTTGCGCCGCCCACTTCCTGAACCCGCTTCATGCCGGATTTAAATGCCTCAACCATGGTTTGCCCACTTGAAGACGCATCCCCAACAGCCGAGAAAAAGATCGCCAAAAGCACACCGGACGACCCCCCCATGGTTTGGCTTAGCTCAAGCCCGATGGCGCGGTATAATTGCGTGTGATCCGCCAAGGGCAGCAGATCAACAGCGCCCTTTAACGCCCGTGACGCACCGGCAAGTGTCGAGCCGGTATCGCCATCGCCGGATTTGGCATCCAGCCCATTTAGCACCACCTCTGCTTCGATAAATATATCGCAGCATTTTGTAATAAATTCAGCCACTTGTGGATTTTGTGATGGGATCGGCTTGATCGGTGCCAACCCGTCAGGAATGGCCTTAACCTCGACCGGATTTGTATCCAGACACAAGGGCCATGCATGAGGGCCAACTGGCGAGCGCAACAGCGCCAGTGCATCCGCATCTACCGGCAGCAATGATACCGAAAATCCGCGCATATCCAGCGATGTCATAAGCGGCGCAGGGCCGACCATACAACAAATATCAGAGCCAATATTTGATAGCATCAGCTCCTCTGCCAATACCGCCATTTCAAGCGGCGTCGCCCCGCCCAGATTGTTCAAAAGTGCAACTTTCGGCCCGCTTTTCACCTGACTGGCAAGGCGGTCAATGACCACGCCCATTGCATCACGTGCAGAAACAAAATCAATAACCTCGATGCCGCTTTCGCCGTGGATGCCCAGACCCAATTCAGCCTTTCCAACTTCAATCCGGTCCTCTTTGGGCGATCCTGGGACGGTGCAGGTATCAAGCGACATTCCGATTGATGCAACATTTTCAATGACTTCCAATGCAGACTTGGTAACAACATCCAGATTTTCGCCGGCTTGGGCCAAAGCTCCGGCAATTTTATGAACAAATAAAGTGCCCGCGACACCGCGCGCCTGCGGCACATCCGGCAGGGCGATATCATCCGCAACAATGACCATTTCAACCCGCAACCCGAAGGCCCGTGCGCGTTCTGCCGCAAGCCCGAAATTCAGCCGGTCACCAGTGTAATTTTTAACGATTAGCAAGCAGCCCGCAGGGCCGGTTACCGCCAAAATTCCGGCCAGCACAGCATCGACAGAAGGGGACGCAAAAACATCGCCGCACACCGCCGCCGTCAACATACCTTCGCCGACAAAACCAACATGCGCGGGCTCATGCCCAGCGCCGCCGCCCGACACTAACGCAACCTTGGATTTGTCCCAATCCGCGCGCACAACGACCTTGATATGTGGGTATCCATCCAAACGGGCCAGCTTGCCCCCAGAGGTCCGCAAGGTGCCTTCGATGGCTTCGGTAACAAGATTTTCTTTGGCATTAATGAATTGCGCCATTTGCACGTCTCCTTATTTAACACGGCCGCCTTGGGCATTGAAATACAGCGGATTTTGGGGGCTTATCAACATTTCGTCGCCAACTTTGGCCGTGGTGTGGACATCGGCCAGCGTAATCACATCATGGGTCTGCACGCGCAGATGCACGCGGGTTTGATCGCCCAGATGTTCAACGCGCGTAACCTGCCCGGCCAGCCCTTCGCCAGTACGAATATGTTCAGGGCGCAAACCAATCGAGACCGCGCCAGCAGGCGTAGCGCCAAACAAATCAGCCGGTAAAACATTGATTTTCGGTGTACCCAGACGGCTGGCTGAATAAATGCTAACCGGGTCTTCATAAATTTCACGCGGCGTGCCGAATTGCACCAGTTTTCCATGATCCAAAACCCCGACATGGGTGGCCATTGTCATAGCTTCAACTTGGTCGTGGGTCACGTATAGCATCGTTGCGCCAAGGCTGGATTGAATGCGCTTCAGCTCGATCCTAAGGTCGGAACGCAGCTTGGCATCAAGCGAGCTAAGCGGTTCATCCATAAGGAAAATATCAGGGTTCCGCACCAATGCGCGGCCAATGGAAACCCGTTGCATTTCGCCGCCAGAAAGGGCTGTTGCCTTGTTATCCAGCTTGTGACTGATTTGCAGTACCTCGGCGACATCATTGACCTTGCGGGTGATTTCATCCGCAGGGGTTTTCAAGATCGGTGAACGCAGCGGAAACGCCAGATTATCGCGCACTGTCAGGTGCGGATACAGCGAATATTGCTGAAAAACCATGGCCACATTGCGTTGCGCGGGGGTCCATTTATTTACCGCTTGGCCATTGATCAAAATTTCACCGTTATCGGGTTGATCAAGGCCGCTAACCATACGCAAAGTGGTGGTTTTCCCGGCCCCCGTAGGGCCAAGCAGCACCACGAATGAGCCATCAGGAATGGTCAGGGAAACATTTTCCAACGCCACTTGGTCGCCGTATGATTTTGAAATGCCGTTCAGGACAACCTCAGCCATTGTTCAGCACCCCTTTGTTGGCCACAGACACAAGCGCGCGGCTGGTTTTTCGATCAAACAACGTGATTGTTTTGGGGTTAAACGCCACCCCCACCTTATCGCCAACCTGCGCGGGTTGCGCGGCGGGCGCACGCACCTTCACCACCCCGTGGGCGCATTCAACGGTAATGATTTGCGTGGTGCCCAGATATTCGGTCGCGGTGATCTCACCCCTGTAGTCACCGCTGTTAGAAAGGGTGATATGTTCGGGGCGCACGCCCAGCGCAAGGTCGCCAGAGGCCGCTGTAAGTTGTTCAGGAATTGTAAAGCTAACATCGCCCAAAATGGCGATTTTATCGCCGACATTAACCGCGCCTTCATATTCCAGGAAATTCATCGAGGGTGACCCGATAAATTCGGCAACAAACATCGTAGCGGGCCAGTCGTAAATTTCCTGAGGTACGCCAAATTGTTCAACAACGCCGTGGTTCATCACCACGATTTTGTCGCCCATTTGCATGGCCTCTAGCTGGTCATGGGTAACATAAATCGTCGTCGCCCCCATGCGATCATGCAGCGCGCGCAGCTCTTCCGACATGTGTTCGCGAAACTCGGCATCTAACGCCCCAAGGGGTTCATCCATCATGAACGCCTTGGGTTCGCGCACAATTGCACGCCCCAACGCGATGCGTTGCCGATCGCCACCTGACAGACCACCAACCGGTTTATTCAAGATGTCGGTGATGCCCAAAATGCGCGCCACTTCGGCGACTTTTTCCTTGATTTGCGCCTTGGGCATGCCTTGGGATTTTAGCGGATAACTGATATTTTGGCGCACATTCATATGCGGGTACAGCGCGAACATTTGGAATACGAAAGCGATATCGCGTTTCGATGCCGGTTTTTGCCCCACCTCTTCGCCGTCGATGAAAATCTCGCCAGAGGTGGGCAGCTCTAACCCCGCAATCATGCGCAAGGTCGTGGTTTTGCCGCAGCCTGACGGCCCCAGCAGCATGAAAAATTCGCCGTCTTCGACCGTAAAGGAAGATTCCTTAACAGCAGTGAAATCACCGAAATCCTTGCGAACGTTTTTGACTATGATCTGGGCCATGGTTTACTCGCGAAAATGGCTGACGATGATGAACATCACCGTGCCAACAAGGGTGACAATGAAGGAATATGTATAGAGAACCAGCGCGAAGGGCTGCATCAGCATGAACACGCCCAGCGCGATCAGAATGGTCGCCAGCATTTCCCACGCACCGCGTCGAAAGGTAATTATACCTTTGATAAAGTTGGTCATTTACGCACCGCCCCGAATGTAATTCCGCTTAGCAAATGTTTGCGTAACAAAATGGTAAAGATCATGACCGGGATAAGGAAGATGGTCGCACCTGCCGCAACTGCCGGCCAGTCTTTGCCGCCTGCGCCGATAATGGTCGGGATAAATGGCGGCGCGGTCTGGGCATTTCCCGATGTCAAAAGCACCGCAAACGCGTATTCGTTCCACGCAAAAATCAGGCAGAAAATCGCGGTTGAGGCAATTCCGGTCGCCGCCTGTGGCAGCACCACTTTGTAAAAGGCTTGGAACCTTGTATAGCCATCGATCAACGCGGCCTCTTCATATTCCAGCGGTATTTCATCGATGAAACCTTTCAGCAACCAGACCGATAGTGACAGGTTCACCGCCGTATACAGCAATATCATGCCCAAATGGCTGTCGCTTAACCCGATCTGTCGGAACATCAAAAATATCGGAATTGCCACCGCGATGGGCGGCATCATTCGTGTTGATAGGATGAAAAACAGCAGGTCATCCTTGATCGGGACCTTAAAGCGCGAAAACCCGTAAGCCGCCAGCGTGCCAAGGAAAATTGACAGGAACGTAGACCCGAACCCGATAATAACCGAGTTCAAAAACCGCTGGCCGTAACGTGATGGCCCAGTGATTACCATGCCATTATCGCGCACTAATTCTTGGTACCATGTCTCAGAAGGCGGCAATGCGGCCAGCTCTTCGGCAGGCAGGCGGGTGCGGCTGGTGAACAGGTTAACGTACCCTTCCATGCTGGGTTCAAAGAAAACCTTGGGCGGATAGGCAATGGCATCTGACGGCGATTTAAACCCCGTCGCAATGATCCAGATCAGCGGCATGATCGTGATCAGCGCGTACAAAATGACCAATGATCCCGCGAACCATTTCTGACGTTTTGAGGGTTCGGTTACCGAAAAGCTGCTCATCTGTCTTTCACCTTATTCAGTGCCTTCACATAGATCGAGGCCATGCCAAACACCGTGACAAACAAAATCACCGCATAGGCCGAGGCATAGCCGGTGCGCCATTTCTCAAACGCCTCGCGTTTCAAATCGATCGAGGTCAGCGTGGTTAACGACCCCGGCCCGCCGCCTGTTAGCTGCACGACAAGGTCGAACATTTTGAAGTTTTCAATGCCCCTGAACAAGATCGCCAGCATTAGGAACGGCAGCACCATCGGGATGGTCAGGGTCC
>DAOUQO010000042.1 GCA_030625565.1 Aliiroseovarius sp.
TCAAAGCCAATGAAGGCAAAAAACGCGAATATCGACGCACCTATAACGCCCGACCACGCGATTTTTGGCGGGTTTACCCAAGCCTCGACCGGTGTGGATCCAAAGCCGACCCAGATCACCATGGCTAAGCCAAGCACTTCCACAATCGTTAAAATGGCAGCGAATGTCAGGCTTTCCATCACGCCGATCAGGGCAATGATTGTCAGCAACACCCCCAAAACAATCACTGCAATTTCAAACGAAATTGGTGCGATCGATGTCAGGTAACCAACCCCGCCACGCAAAACCGCAGCCGACGCCACAGTCCCTGCAATAATGTTTATGGCCCCGACCAACATCGCCAGCCAGTGCTGTTTCAGACCGACTTCTACATAAGATGAATCGCCCGCAGCTTCGGGTATGCGCGCAGAAAGTTCACTGAATGAAAGTGCGGTTGGCAGGGCGACCAAGGCCGCCATCAAGAAACTAACAGGGGCCCAAACGCCGGCTTCGCCTGCCGCCACCCCGACCAGAACATAAATTCCGGCCCCGACCATAACGCCGACGCCATACGCCGTCAGCAGGCCAAGGCCCAGCCGTTTTTTCAAGGCGTCAGCCATCTTCGTCGACCATAATATCAGGTAGTTGATTGGCCCAAGCGCTGATTGTACCTGCGCCCAGACAAATCAGAATATCGCCGGGCTTTGCTTCATCGCGCAAAAGCGTTGCCAGCGCATCCAGATCGGCGACAGCACGCGCGTCGCGGTGGCCATGGCTGATCAGGCCGGCAACCAGATCATCGCGGCTTGCGCCCTCGATAGGGTCTTCGCCTGCGGCAAATATATCGGAAATGCCAACCAGATCTGCCTCGTTAAAACAACCGCAGAATTCCTCGAACAAATCATGCAGGCGGCTATAACGGTGCGGCTGATGCACTGCAATCACACGGCCATCTGTTGCCTGACGCGCCGCTTTCAGCACCGCCAGAATTTCAACCGGATGGTGGGCATAATCGTCAATAATCGTCACACCATTAATAAGGCCAACGCGGGTAAAGCGCCGGTTGACGCCTTCAAAACCCGCCAGTGCAGCGCGAATTTCATCGCGTTTCATGCCCAAATGGCGCGCCACGGCAACGGCAGCCAAGGCATTGGAAACGTTGTGATCCCCCGGCATTGGCAGGGTGCATCCGGTGATTTTTGTGTTATCCGCTGCCAGTTCAATATCGAAATGCGCAATACCACCTTGATAATGCAGATTAGTTGCACGCACATCTGCCTGCGCGTTAAATCCGTATGTTGTCACCCGCCGGTCGGTGATGCGCCCGACAAGGGCTTGCACTTCGGGATGATCTGTATTGCACACGGCAAGGCCATAAAACGGGATATTATGCACAAAATCATGGAACCCCTGACGCAGATTATCAAAGGTCTGCCAATGTTCCATATGTTCGGGGTCGATATTGGTAATAATGGCGATGGTGGCGGGCAGGCGATTAAAGGTACCGTCACTTTCGTCGGCCTCGACCACCATCCAGTCGCCCTGCCCCATTCGCGCGTTTGAGCCAAAGGTATGAATGATGCCGCCATTGATCACGGTCGGGTCGATCCCGCCTTTAACCAGCAATTCCGCGACCAGCGTTGTGGTGGTGGTTTTTCCGTGGGTTCCGGCAATTGCGATGTTGGATTTCAGGCGCATCAATTCGGCCAGCATTTCAGCCCGACGCACCACCGGAAGGCCGCGCGCACGTGCTGCATCCAGTTCTGGATTTCCAGACTTGATTGCCGAAGAAATCACCACGACTTCAACATTTTCAAGGTTTTCAGCACTTTGGCCAATAAATATTTCAGCCCCAAGCGTGGCCAGCCGCGCCGTTATTTTTGACGCCTTCAAATCTGACCCCTGCACGCGGTAACCATGGTTTAACAGCACTTCGGCAATGCCCGACATGCCAATGCCGCCGATGCCAACAAAGTGGATTGGCCCCATATCGGTGGGCAATTTGGTTGTGGCGGCGTTCATGTTTGTGCCTCTTTATTTGTTAATTCAAATACCAAATTGACCAGTTTTTGGGTTGCGTCCGGCCGCCCCTGAGCAAGGGCTTCCTGCGACATTTTCAAGGCCCCGTCCGGATCATCCAGAATTTTAGCAACCTCGCGGGAAAGATGTTCAATGCTTAGATCCGCCTCGCTAATTAACGCCGCAGCGCCCGCCTCGACAAGCCCGCGGGCATTGGCAGTTTGTTCATCACGCACAGCAGCCGCCAGCGGGATCAAAATTGACGGGCGACCAATAACCGCAATGTCGGCAATGCTTGAGGCCCCAGCCCGACTGATCACCAATTGTGCCTCGGACATGCGTCGTGGCACATCATGGAAAAAAGGTTTTACATCGGCGCGAATGCCATGTGTGGCATAAAATTCAGTGACGCGCCCGTGGTCTTCATCACGTGCCTGATGGCTAACTGAAATATGACGCAGCAGATTTTGCGGCAGGCTGGCAAGGGCGGCAGGCACCACATCGCTGAGAATACGCGCGCCTTGCGAGCCGCCCATCACCAAGATCGACATGGGATAATCCCCCGGCGCAATATAAGGCGCACCGGCGCGATCCAGCACCGTTTTGCGCACAGGATTGCCGATATGTATGCCTTGCACGTCGCCCGGCAGATCAGTCGGCCATGTGCCACAGGCGACTTTATTCACCCGACGGGCAAAAATCTGGTTTACCCGACCAAGAACGCCATTTTGTTCATGCAACATGCGCGGCAAACCCAAAACCGTCGCCGCGGCCATAGCAGGAATTGCCGGATAGCCACCAAAACCAACGACAATATCAGGGCGCTCACGGCGCATTGCACGGCTGGCGGAAATCACGCCACCAAGAATGCGCAGCGGCACCATTGCCTTGGCCAGAAGACCGCCACGGGCAAAGGTTGCCGAATTTACCTGTTCAATTTCAACCACATGTGGAAAACCAGACGTATAACGCGCCCCGCGCGCATCGGTTGACAGCTTAACCCGCCACCCCTTGCGCAGCATTGCTTCGGCCAAGGCCTGTGCGGGAAACATATGCCCGCCTGTGCCGCCAGCGGCGATCACGATCAAAGGGGTTTTAGCGTTCACTGTCGGCCTCCGCGACGGGCAAGAATATCCCCGATAGAGCCCTGCGGGCGCGTTCGGGTCAACGATAGCAGCATACCAATAGCAATTCCGCCAGCAATCAACGATGAACCACCATAGCTAACAAATGGCAGCGTCATTCCCTTTGCCGGCAAAAGCCGCACCGCCACGCCCATATTAATCAACGCCTGCACCCCGAAAATAGCGGCAAGTCCGGTGCCGGCAAGGCGGATAAACGGGTCACGCTCCGCAATAAGACGAATAAAGCTGCGCACCACAATAATGGTATAAAGCGCAATAATAGTCAGGACCAAAACCAGCCCGTATTCTTCTGCTGCGACGGCAATAATAAAATCTGTATGGGCATCAGGCAGTGACCACTTGACCTGCCCCTCGCCAACGCCAACGCCGAAAAAGCCGCCCTCGCGGATGGCATTACTGGCATAGCCAAGCTGGGTGGTCGGGTCGATTTCAGGGTTTAAAAAACCATCAATCCGGCGGGCAAAGTGTTCTGAATTATTATAGGCAAACATGCCGCCCATCACCACTATTGCGGCAATGGCAATCAGCAGCACAAACGGGGCTCCGGCCAGAAAATACATGACCCCCCAACCAAACAGGATAAGCGCGGATTGGCCAAAATCAGGCTGAAGCGCCAAAAAAATCACCACGATCGCAGCCAAGGCCAGCGACATTGATTTACCCGGTGGGCCGTTGATTTCCTGACTGGCCGCCATCAGCCACGCGGCGACGATGATAAATCCGGGCTTAAGAAATTCGGATGGCTGTACCGAGCCAAAACCAAGCGAGTACCAGCGCACAGCCCCCTTGCCAAAATCGGTACCGAAAAACGGCAAGAAAGCCAGCGCCACAAATGCCACGCCAAAGCCCAAAACACCCAAGCGGCGCACCAGATTAGGCCCCATCATGGTGGTAATGAACATCGCGACCAGCGCAACGCCACCAAAAAACGCCTGTCTTTGCACATAATAAAACGGGTTAAGCCCGTTACGTTCAGCCAAGGGCGGCGATGCTGCCAGCCCCAAAAGCAAGCCGATACCAAACAAGATCAAGACACAAGATACTGACCACTTATCAATCGTACGCCACCAACGGGGAAGGATTGGATCGCCTTCCCGCTTAGGAAGTGCGCCATACGCCATTTCTGTCATGTGTTTCGCCTGTGTTTTACTACTGCCATGCCCGATTTTTCGGATCTGAATACAGCATAGACGATCCCGCTGGCCTTAGCTAGAACAGTTTTATGACCACACTGATCCTTTTCAACAAACCCTTCGGGGTTCTGTCGCAATTCACCGATGCCAAAAGCCCGACCAAGCGCGCAACGCTGTCGGATTTCATCGACATACCCAACGTGTACCCTGCCGGACGGCTAGATCGCGACAGCGAAGGCTTGCTGTTGCTAACCGATGACGGACGCCTGCAAATGCGCCTGTCACATCCGCGTTTCAGCACTGAAAAAACCTATCTTGCGCAGGTCGAAGGCGACCCAAGCGACGATGATCTTGCGCCGCTGCGCACAGGGCTAGCCTTAAAAGACGGGAAAACCAAACCCGCAAGTGCCAGCCTGATCAATCCACCCGATCTGTGGCCACGCACCCCGCCTGTACGGTTTCGCAAATCAGTGCCCGACCGCTGGATTAAAATCACCATCAGCGAAGGCCGCAACCGGCAAGTACGCAGGATGTGCGCCGCCGTGGGTTTCCCCACGCTCCGACTTGTGCGTTGGCAGGTAGGAACACATGTTCTTGACGGGCTAGCCCCCGGAGAATGGCGAAAGTATCCGGAGTAATAAGCGTGTAGTACTATGAATAATATCTACTATATACGTGGTTGCCTTGATGCCTGGTGAAAGCAACAAACGCCGCCTATGTGATACACACTGCCAGGCAAGCCGTTGCATACGAACACATCAAAACATTGGCACACCTATCTTCACCCCTTGGACAAAAGGGGAAATCCAAACCAAACGGCGCAGGCACATCATGAGGGGGCAGGAATGCCAATCTGCACATGCTAAGCCATTATATAATTTAGTATTTTTAGAAATGGTGCGGGTGAAGGGACTCGAACCCCCACGCCTCACGGCGCCAGAACCTAAATCTGGTGCGTCTACCAATTCCGCCACACCCGCACGTTCCATGCGCCCTATAGCAAAGGGAATCGCCATGTGCGAGCAGAAACATGCCTAATTTCCATAGCCCTTAATGTTTTTTTCAACTATTGTGTAAAAAAAGAACGAGCAGATAAAAAAAACGAGGCAAAAATGGCCCAACACAACCTTTTCGAGGGGCGCCTATCGGTGCCGCATGGCGGTACTGCCGTGCAGAATGGAAAATTGGCCGAGGGCACAATTATCTATACAATGGATGGCGCGCTGCCGATTGAATATTTGGCGCTAGGGGATCGAATAATCACCAGATCAGGCATGCAATTATTAACAGGAATTGAGGCTAACGCATCAGGTTTCACCCTTAGATTTGAAAACCCGCAAATAATATATGCCGATGGTATGCAAACGCTTGCTGCCTAAAGCAACAGGCAGACTGTGGCGGTAGGGTGAATACCAAAAACCTTATTAAGATAAGCCATTAATAGGAATGGGCCTTAGTACGAGGCGACCAGCATCCCAATACTGTAAAAACATAAAACAGCCCGCGACTAGCCTGTTGCCAACCGGTTGCCAAGTTCAGGCATCATGCGCTTTTGCTGGTTGGCGTCTGGGCGCTTGCATCCTTCATGGGCAACATACCGTGCTCAAACATTGTATGACAGGCGCGACCCCGTTCTTTTGAGGCATATAGCGCGGTATCAGCGTCTTCCATCATCTGCGCCGGATCCGGATTGTCATAAATAATAGAGGACACAAGACCAATGGATCCGGCTATCTGCGCAACGGTTCCATCTTTTATCTCGACCGGAACCTTAAGGCGTTTGATTATTCTTTCAGCAATGGCATCCAACCGCTTTGGGTCTGTTAACCTGTCGAAAACAAGGACAAATTCATCGCCACCAACCCGTGCAACGGTGTCTTCCATGCGGGTTTCTTCTTTCAAAATTCTTGAAACCACTTTCAACACATGATCGCCGGCAGCATGGCCCAGGGTGTCATTGACTGCCTTGAAGAGATCCAGATCAAGATGCATCAATGTAAACGGCAGATTGCGTGCAGCCAAACGCCCCAGAACCTGATCCAGAACCCTGCGATTAAACAGACCCGTTAACATATCTGATGCGGCATCTGCCTCGGCCGCGGTTTTGGCCCCATGCAGGCGCTGGTTAAGTTGCGAACTTTCATCAAGGGCGGCAGATTTTGCTTCAACCAGATAAAGCATTTCAAGCGTCAAATCCGTAGGCGCAAAATCCGACCCGGCCAAATCATAATGGCCAACCGCATCTATCACCGCGATCCCAAAGGACAGGTTTAACAAAATCCCGCCCTGGTTTGGCAAGACAGAGGCCGTGGCGATCAGTTGCGTTTTGAAATCATCGCGCAAGCGCAGGTAAACTTTTCTGCCGCTTTCCGCGCAGGCATCAACCAGGCTCCCGCCTTGCCCACGGCGCCGGGCCTCGAACAGATCAAAGAAATGTTTACCAACAAAATCCACGGCAGGTTTTGTTTTGGCCAGCGTCGGACCAACATGGGTAATTATTTCATCCAGCCCCACAATGACATGCATGGGCATTATCCGGTCCAGAGATTCTAAAGTAATACAAATTTCTAAAGTATCATTCATCTTTAACCTGCCTTTTGTGCAAGTGAAAATCCGCGGCCTTCTGAAAATCCAGTATCCAAAAGGCGGATGGAAAGGGTTTCACAATTCCCGCTTCGCCCAAGATGTTCCAAAAAGGCCAGTGCGCCATAATCATCCGCCAGCGCCCGTAAAACACCGAGCATTACAAAGCCGAATCCAAGCTGTTCGCCTATACACGCAAGGGAAAAGTCATCATTCCCCCCTTCTTGCAGGGTGAATTTCGGGAAATCCAAATCCGGCATGGCAAGGCGCACACGACCATGCAGGTCATCCAGAGACTGCAAAAAGTCAGCATAATCAACCCCGCCAAAGCGCAACAGGCGGCGCACGCGTTCACTGCGCGGATCTGCGACAAGGAAGGTGCCAAAATCTTCAAGCAAAACATCGCGCGGCTTCGCCAGCTTTTCAGCGCTTAAATCGATAACTGCCTGAATAATAGCATCATCATAGTGAAACATTGATTCAAAGTTTACAAAACCCAAATCCAGTTCATCCATGACCTCATACCATAAATTCTGGCCATAGGTTCCACGCAGAAAACCCTCAAAAGACTTATTTATTAATCCGTGCATATACCACCTTAACTCATACGCGCCAAAGGCTAGGGCGCAGAGGTTAATATTTATCTAATTTTTTCCTATTTCTTCAATGGAAATTGCCATTTCCCCTATAAGTAGAAGGTGTTGAGGGGCGGGATCAATAGTTAAAATACCATTAAGCACAGCATCAATTTGTGCAGGATCAGACCACGTATTTCCAGAATCCCAGATCCGTAGGCGGCCACCAACCGCATTCCAGCTTTCTAAATGTGCTTCGCTTTCGGGGCGCAGATACACAACCAGCACCTCATCCCCCGCTGTGTCTGGCGCAAAATCCCCAACCAAGGCCACACATCCCGGATTGCCCGCAGGGGTAATATAAGCGCATCCATCAAGCCACGTTTGCATGCGAATATCAGCCATAAAACCTTGGGGAAACTCGGCGCCGACAGGACGGATTGCAAAGGTTTCGGCAATGACATTCGGCGCAATAAGGCCTGTATTACCGGGTTCATCAAGTTCCCAATGCCAACGCGTGCTGACCTGATCCAGCCGGGCAAGTCGCTGGCTTAGGTCAGGGTCATCTTGTGCTTCAAGACGCGTTATCGCCACCTTGCCAGCCCTGCCCCATTCGCGGCCAATCGCCCAAAGATCCAGATCTTCAAGCGTGGTTCGCCCGCTTTCAAATCGTGCCATTTGTGAAGCCGTTGAAATGCGTTCGCCATTCAAAACTGGGCTAAGCCAAAGGGCTGCCAAGACCACCACGACCAGCGCCATTGTGGTATTTGCCTGACGTATATTGCACCGCCACTTTGCCCCCCTTAGAACTGCCGCTGCATAAAAGACGCCATAGCCCAACACAACCAGTGCGAGCAGGCTTGCGGTCAATCGCAGCGGTGTCCAGCCATATTGTGCCACTCGCAGCCCGACCGCCCACGCCGCCAGCCCACCCAGAATCGGCAAAATCAGCGCCATTGCCTGTGCTGATCGCAACAAAATTAACGAATGCGCGGCCTGTTCTTCGCTGGCATCCAGCGTGGCGGTAATCAAGGTTGCCGCAATGGCGACCATCGCCATTAATATTCCAGCCGAAGACATCCCTCCGAACAGGTTGGATAGCCCCTTAATCGGGGCGGCCAGTAAAAATAGCGTCGACACCACCAGCACGATTGGCAACAGCAGGCGCAGCAACCTAAGCACCAGATAATGCGAAACATATGCCCGCAATTCATACACCACCGCCAGCCCCAGCCCCAGCGCAAGACCTGTCAGCAGAAAGGGCACCGGATCAATTTGTAGCATTTGCGAAAGAATATTAAGGCCGACGACCTTAAGTACCTGATCTGAAATGAAAAATACCAACCAAAAAAGACTGGTAAAGACCCATGCAACCAGCACCTGCACCACGATTTGCCACGCATGGGTGAACAAAGCTGGATAGCTGTTCCATGTCTGGTTTTCACTTTGTGCCGCAATTAAAAACGGTATCGGGATCGTGATCAAAACAAAGAAGGCCAGGAATGGTGTCACGCTATCCAGAAAAATCAAGGTGTCATCAAAGCGAAACGATGCAGTGGTCATCAGCCCGGCGGCTATCAACGCGACCAGCGCAGCACTGCCAAGGGCGGCGCGCAACCGCAGCGGGCCAAGCGAAACCAGCAAAATTGCAAAAAATCCGGCTGAAAATGACATCAGGCCAAGCATCACGCGATAATCATCAAAAATGTCCGGCAATTTATCGCCAAGAAACCACAAGGTCACCCCGGCGACCCCGCCAATAAGCGCCATCATACTGCGGCGCATCACAACATTTTCGCTAATCACTTCTGGCATATTTTTCCTAAATAACGCTTACGATCACCATATATATGGCCACCAGATTAGGCTGTGCCCGATATAAAACAACGAACATCCCGAAAGGCGCCATTTCCGGCAAAGGTACGCTTACATCTGAAAATTAAAGCGCGATCATAACCTCGGCTTCGATCTCGACAGCGATGCGCATTGGCAGCGCCCCCATCGATACCGCCGAACGCGCGTGCCGGCCAATTTCATCGCCAAATACCTCTAAAATAAGGTGGCTGAAACCATTGATAACGGCGGGCTGGTTGGTGAAATCGGCGGTTGAATTAACCATGCCAAAGGCCCGCACCCATCCGGTTACTCGATCCAGTGTGCCCAAACTGCGCTGCAACCCGGCAAGCATGGCCAAACCCGACAGCTTGGCCAAATGCGCGGCTTCTTCGACGCTGACATCATCACTGCCGACCTTGCCAAAAGGGGCGGCAAGGCTTCCGTCAGTATTCAGTGGCCCGGCCCCTGAAATAAACGCCCTGTCGCCGCGAATATTGACCTCGGGAAAGGGCAGAACGACACCCGCAGGCAATTGCAGCGGGGCAGGCAAAACCAGCCCCATATCTTCCAGTTTCCGTTCAATCATTCCCATGTTTTATTCCCCTAACCAATCGATCAAATGCCCAATATCGGGCAAGACTATGTCGGCATAAGGCACCAGATCACAATGCTGCGCAACCCCGGTTAAAACCGCGATTGTTTGCATGCCTGCAGCGCGCCCTGCTTGCAGGTCATGGATTGAATCTCCAACCATCACAACCCGTTCGGCAGACAGACCTGTTGTATGTAAAAAACCCTGACATTGGCCCGGTAACGGCTTGCCACCATAGCCACTATCATAACCGACAATATAGTCAAAATATTCAATTATTTCAGCATGTTCAAGGTGGGTGCGCGCCGCAACTTCGACATCATTCGTGGCAAGGCCAATCGATAGATCACGCTGTTTCAATTCCTGAAAAAACGGCACCAAGGCCACCGCATGGGTCTGCGGGGTGATGGTGGCCTGCTGGTTCAGGTAGGCTTCAAGCGCAGGCAATTCCAAGTCAAAAAACGGCTGCAAAACACGGGCGATTTTATCCGGAGTATCGGCCACCACAATTGAATCTGGCGCGAACCGTTTGCTATCCAGATCAAAGCCGATTGCGCCTGCAACCTGTTGCATCCGCCCCCTGTTGCCTTGGGTTAAGTGTTCTAAAAAATTAAGGGCCCAGATCGACCATGTTTCGTGAAATGAAAACAATGTGCCGTCTTTGTCGAAAATTATGCCGTCAACGCGCATATTTACCCCGTATAGTTTTTGTATGGTTTAGATGTTGAAAAGCATTCCTTAACCCCAACCGGTATCGCCCCCCGGCAGGGCTTGGCGTGCGTGCATCGGGGTTTCATAGGCAACATTGTGCAAATCACAAAATTCAACCACCCAATCATCGTTCATGGTCAAAAAATCAAGCACTGATGCCAGAAAATCGGGTTCGGACATTCGGGTGCGCAGATCATCTTCGCCCAACCCCGTAGCGCCCAGAAAAATTGGTAGTAATTCATCATTGCCCACAAGCCATGCGATGACTTTCAAGGCAAATTCTTCGGCAGATTCTTGCTTCATTATGTGCTGATTCCTGACTTCGAAAGGATTTGTTAACCTATCTAAGCCAAAAGTTACTTAATCAAATATAATTTTTATTATTAAACACGGGGAAATCATGGCCGGGCGCATTCTCATAGCAGATGACGTTGCCACAAATCGCATCATTCTTAAGGTCAAACTGGCCGCCTCTCGGTATGAGGTTTTGCAGGCAGGCAGCGTTGAAACGCTTTTGCAGCAAGCCCGCGCATCCCACCCCGATCTGATTATTATTGCCCAGTCTTTGCCCGGCGGCGGGATTAAAGCAGCCTGCGCCGCCCTTCAGGCCGACCCCGAATTAGCCCATATTGCAACCATCGCGATCACCCCCTCGCATAATCGCGAAGACCGTTTGGCTGCCCTGCGCGCCGGGGCCGATGAAGTTTTATCAAAACCGATGGACGAAGACATCCTGCATGCCTTTGCCCGCAATCTTGTGCGCACCCGCGCAACGTTTAATGAACTGACCCGCAAACAACTGGTTGCGCGCGAATTCGGATTTTCAGATATGGCTGCCGAATTCACCCGGCAGACGCGCATCGCCCTTGTCTCCAATAGTCGCGAGACAGGTTTTATATGGCGCGCGGGCCTTGTTGGCCGTGTTGCAGACCAGATAAAAGTCATGACCAAAGCCGAAGCGCTGGACACAGAAACAGAACACGAAACACCTGACGTTTTTGTGGTTTCCGCCAGCCTTGCACACGGCAATGACGGGCTCCATCTGGTCAGCGAATTGCGGTCCCGCCCGGCCAAGCGCCATTCGGTTGTGATTGTACACAACCCCACCGGCGATGAAACATTAACCATTATGGCCCTTGATATGGGGGCAAATGCAGTGCTGTCGGGTGATTTTGACAACAAGGAATTAATGCTTCGTTTGCGCAGGCTTGCCCCGCGCAAGCTTGAGGCCGACGCCTTGCGAAAATCCTTGGACCAGCAGCTTTCTCTGGCAATGAAAGACCCGTTAACAGGCCTTCATAATCGCCGTTATGCCCAAGCGTATCTAAGTAAAATTGTCCAAACCGCACACGCCCAACGCCAACCGTTCACCTTGATGGTCCTTGATCTGGACCGGTTCAAGCGAGTGAATGACCGCTATGGCCACGCCATTGGCGACGAGGTTTTGGTTGAAATTGCCGCGCGCCTAAAGGCAAACCTGCGCGATGTTGATTTACTGGCCCGTTTGGGGGGCGAAGAATTTCTGGTTGCCTTACCTGAAACCAACCACTCCGAGGCCGTTTATGCCGCCGAGCGCCTGCGCCGGGTGGTCGGTGATCGTCCGATCCAATCCACCTCACGCGGGGTTGAGGTGCCTGTCACCCTAAGCATTGGTGTTTTTGTCAGTGGCGAAAATCACGATGCGGGCATGCGTATAGAACAAATGATCGACCGTGCCGACCGCGCCTTGTATGCGTCAAAAACCGAAGGCCGCAATCAGGTTACATTTGTTAAAACCGCCGCTTAATTAGCGCGATGGCTGGTCATGGCCTGCCCGCGTCATGGCGCGCCGCATTGAATGTTCCATCCGGTCGGCAAAGGCCGCACGTTCTTCGTTATTCATCGACATAATAGCATCCAGCACCACGTTTCGCCCCTGCGTGACCCGATCAGAAATTCGGCCATTTTGGCTGGCAAACACGGCTTCAAGGGCCACAGAATCGTAAGGTTCAGCGCGAATTGCCTGTAAAATATCCGTAAGTTCACGCACCAAGGCGGCGCGATTATTTTGGGTTGTAGGGACATGTTCGCGCAAGTCATGCGCCAATTGGCGGCGTTGTTCAGAAACAAAAGCCCCCAAAAACGGCCCCAGCCCCATTTCGCGCAGCATCCGCGCCTCAATCGGAATTCGGCCTTCAGGCCCACCGATATCAGCGCGGCCATGCAGGAAGTTTCCAAAAACAAGACCACCAATCAACAGGTTAACCCCAAGCGAGGCCGCCAGAAGGATTTTAACCCAACGCCCTGACCCCTTTGGGTTTTGTGCAGGATCTTGTGTGGGCATCACGGGATCAATCCCAAGATCATTTTCTTCAGACATGGCTTATCCCTCCTCTAAAATGGCTGAAAGACCTGTGAAACCTGGTGCGAAATCGTCCAGATCATAGCCTTGCGTGGCGCTGAACCCCGGCAACAATCCTGCAATGGTACTGTCGTTCAGGGCATCGGGGTTGGCAAAGCCGATCCAGACCCCGGCAATGGTGGCCGTTACCAGACCGGCAAGGCTGGGCCAGCCGCCAATCGCCGCAATAATCCCTGCCAAAATTCCGGGCTGTGCGGGGGCCACATTTGCAACCCCGCGCGGTGGAGGAAGTGCCGCCAAAGCATCCTGATGCACCTGATCCCACAGCTTTTGGCTGGGCAGCGGCGCGCTTTCTTGCGCGGCCTCGAACAGGGCCGCCAGTTCAGTATCATTCAGCATATCATGTTCATTCATCGCCATATCCCAACTCCTTGCGCCGATGTGCCAGTGTCTTGGCCAGCGCACGTTTGCCCCGCGCGGTCAGGCTTTCGACCGCCTCGGTGCTGATTTCCATAATCGCGGCAATTTCGGGGTTTGTCAGCCCTTCAATATGGCGCAAAGTCACCGCCTGTTTTTGCCTATCCGGCAAATCACGCATCGCCCCGATCAAGGCCCGCGCCCGATCTTCGGCAATCAGGCGCTGGGTGACAGCGGGGCGGGTATCGGCCGGTTCTTCGATCGCATCAATGTCGACATTTCGCCGCTTGCGCAAACGATCCGTACACAGGTTTGACACCACCCTGTACAGCCATGTTGTGACCTTGGCCTCGCCTTGGCGCCAGTCGGGTGCGATTTTCCACAGGCGCAACAATGCTTCCTGGGTTACATCCTCGGCCTCGGCGCGATCCCCACCTAATATGCGCGTGGCATAACCCAAAACCCGAGGCGTAAACCGCGTCGTTAACACAAACGCCGCCTCGCGATCGCCATTACCATAGGCAACCAGCAATGCTTCGTCAGATATGTCGCTGTTCAGGTCCAATGCCATGTTCATTGCGTCCGAAAATATCCCTTTGCCACCGGTTTCGCAAGGACGGGGCGCGCAATATACGCGCCCCGCATAATTCAAGGCCGCCCGTGACCGCTCTGACCTGAATGGCCACCACGTCCCTCTTTCGCGGCATCAAATTCAGCCTGCGTAATGCTGCCGTCACCATCGCTATCAACACGGGAAAACAGTTTTTCCAACCGCCGGGCGGGGGGCTGCATTTCTTCGGCACTGATAAGATCATCGTTATTTTCATCAAAGCGCAGCATCACCCCCTTGGCCATCCATGCAAGACGCACCGCGCTAGGGGCTTTACGATCGGGGCGCGCATGCTCGCCATTTCCGCCCCCCTGCTCTCCGCCTTGCCGGTTTCCCATGCGCTGTTCAATGCCCACCGTGATCATTGCAATCACTTCGTCCGCATCAAGCGCGCCACTGGCATCAGCATCCATCGTTGCAAATTGAGCGGCACCTTGGGCTTGCACTTCATCCATGGTGATTGCGCCGTCGCCATTAGCATCCAGCGTGGAAAAATC
>DAOUQO010000047.1 GCA_030625565.1 Aliiroseovarius sp.
AATTTGGCCAACCCGAAGTGAACCTTGGCGTGATGGCTGGCATGGGCGGCACCCAACGTTTGACCCACCTTGTTGGCCGCGCAAAATCAATGGACATGAACCTGACCGGCCGCTTTATGGATGCCGAAGAAGCCGAACGCGCCGGACTGGTCAGCCGCGTTGTTCCTGCCAAAAAACTGATGGACGAAGCCATGTCCGCCGCGCAAAAAATTGCTGAAAAAAGCATGATCACCGTCATGGCGATCAAGGAAACAGTGAACCGCGCCGAACAGGTGCCGCTGAACGAAGGTATCTTGTTTGAACGCCGGATGTTCCATGCGTTATTCGCAACCGAAGACCAAAAAGAGGGCATGAGCGCCTTTGTCGAAAAACGCGAACCACAGTTCCGCGGGAAATAGAAATTTCCCCTTCCCTTTGCGCCGATTCTACCCTATAGGCGGCGTCACATGCGCGTGAGGCCCGCTCTGGTCAGAATCATCCGGTTTTTGAAACTCTGGACGTGTCCGTTGCGCAACCAATTTTGTAACAGACCCGGAAAGTGGGAAAAACATGGCCAATTCGCCTCAAGCAAAAAAACGCGCTCGTCAAAACGAACGCCGTTTCCAAGTAAACAAAGCCCGTCGTTCGCGTGTTCGCACCTATCTGCGTAAAGTTGAAGAAGCGATCGCTTCTGGTGACAAAGCTGTCGCAACCGCAGCCCTGCGCGAATGCCAGCCAGAATTGATGCGCGGCGTGACCAAAGGCATCTTCCACAAAAATACAGTTGCGCGCAAAATGTCGCGCCTGTCTGCACGTGTGAAGGCGCTTGGCTAAGTCAAGTCGCATAGAAATTATTAAAAGGGCGTGCTTT
Organism: Aliiroseovarius sp.; assembly: GCA_030625565.1. Lineage (GTDB taxonomy): Bacteria > Pseudomonadota > Alphaproteobacteria > Rhodobacterales > Rhodobacteraceae > JAAEUB01. The sequence continues at coordinate 851 of DAOUQO010000047.1, forward strand.
TTGCGCGCCCTTTTTTCGTGAAACCCCATAAATAATTGCATTTGTATAAGCCGCTTGGGATTCGTTTTCTTAAAGTATGAGTCAAGCGTGAAGATCAGTTGCCAGAGCCTTCCCCAGGTTGCTAACTTATCCATACGATTCACTTCGTTGATCTGGGGATATAAGAAATGAACACGGACGAAAGCCCGCGTATAGGTGAGGTTTTGCCAAGCGAAGCCTGGTCCATGCTAGGCCAAAATTCTGGCGCAGTACTGATTGATGTCAGAACCCGCGCAGAGTGGGGCTTTGTCGGTGTTCCAGACCTGACCGGAATGCAAAACCCGTTCCTTACGGTGGAATGGGCGCAGCTGCCGGATATGTCTGTTAACCCTAATTTCATCGATATGGTGATGCAGCAGCTTAATGGGGAAATGCCCGCAACGCTGTTGTTTTTATGTCGTTCCGGCGTGCGCTCACTAAGTGCTGCACGTGTGATGGCAACCCATTTGGCAGCAAATGGGCACAAGGTGGATTGTGTGAATGTGACGCATGGCTTCGAAGGGGACATGAACGAAGCGCGTCATAGGGGTGTTGTAAATGGTTGGAAGGCCGCCGGGCTACCTTGGCGACAATCTTGAATAGATAGGCCCTGAATGTGCAGGGATGTGTGTTTAAATGGTGCTATTATATGTTGCTTGCGCTCAAAAATATGCTTGAAGGTCGGAGACAAAATGACGAATGAACAAATCAGTGACCAATGGGGGCAAGTGCAGGTAAAATTGCGCAAGTCATTGGGTAAAAGCAACTATACCAACTGGATTGAGCCGCTGGAATTTGCGGAGCTCAAAGGCGATGTCGCGTACTTTTTTGTTCCAACAACATTTTTGGGTAACTGGGTTGAGCGGAATTTTAGCGATAAAATCCTGCGCCAACTAAAGGCTGCCGACCTTTCGGTAAGCCGGCTGGATTTTTCTGTGCCGTCGACAGCAAAAAGACCTGTATCAGTACAAGGCACACATAAAACAAGTGGCGCACAACAGGTAGTCACATCGGACCAAGCCGCGCCTGCCGCGCGGGCAGATCTGCCTGGCGCACCATTGGATGCCCGTTTTACGTTCGATAATTTTGTTGTGGGTAAACCTAATGAGCTGGCCCATGCGGCCGCCCGCCGTGTCGGCGAAGGCGGACCTGTTACCTTTAACCCGCTGTTTTTGTATGGCGGCGTTGGACTTGGCAAAACCCACCTGATGCATGCCATCGCGTGGGAAATTCAGGCCCGTAATCCCGAACTTCGGGTTGTGTACCTTTCTGCCGAACAATTTATGTATCGTTTCGTGCAGGCCCTGCGCGACCGCACCATGATGGATTTCAAACAATTATTCCGTTCGGTTGATGTGCTGATGGTTGATGACGTGCAATTCATTGCAGGCAAAGACAGCACCCAAGAAGAATTCTTTCACACCTTCAACGCGCTGGTGGATCAGAACAAACAAATCATTATATCCGCAGATCGCGCGCCCGGCGAAATCAAAGGGCTTGAGGACCGCATCAAAAGCCGCCTGCAATGTGGGTTGGTTGTGGACCTACACCCAACTGATTACGAATTACGGCTGGGGGTTTTGCAAACCAAAGTCACGCAATTTTCAAAGCAATACAAAGGCTTGTCCCTTGCTGACGGGGTTCTGGAATTTTTGGCGCACCGGATTTCAACAAATGTGCGGGTGCTAGAAGGGGCCTTGATGCGGCTTTTTGCCTTTGCATCCCTTGTACGCCGTGAAATCACGTTGGAACTAACCCAAGATTGCCTTGCCGATATTCTGCGCGCCTCGGACCGTAAGGTCACGGTTGAAGAAATTCAGCGCAAGGTTTCCGAGCATTACAATATCCGTCTATCGGATTTAATCGGCCCACGCCGCGTGCGCACAATCGCGCGTCCACGTCAGGTTGCGATGTACCTTTCCAAGCAATTGACTGCGCGCAGCCTGCCCGAAATCGGGCGCCGGTTTGGCGGTCGCGATCACACGACCGTAATGCACGGCGTGCGCAGAATCGAGGATCTGAAAGCCGTGGATAACCAGATTGCCGAAGATGTAGAGCTGCTGCGGCGCGCGCTGGAAGCCTAGTTAACCAGTGCGTTAGCACTTGACGCTTCAGTTAATCCCGTGAACAGTCCAAAAAACCTTGTACCGCGCGCAAAAACAGGTAGTTTTAGCGCCCGGCACTTGTCAGGAGAGGGTAAAGAATCATGAAGTTCAGTATTGAACGCGCTGCATTACTTGGGGCGATAAGCCAGGCACAATCAGTTGTGGAGCGGCGCAACACCATTCCAATTCTTGCCAACGTGTTGATCGAAGCCGAGGGCGCGAATGTTTCTATGCGTGCAACCGATTTAGACATCGAAGTTGTCGACAAGGTTCCGGCACAGGTTGAACGCGCGGGCGCAACAACAGTTTCCGCTGTGACCCTGCACGAGATTGTTCGCAAACTGCCTGATGGCGCGCTGGTCCAGCTTTCCGATGATGGCGTGTCCGGGCGCTTGACCGTCGAAGCGGGGCGTTCGAACTTTTCGCTGGCGACATTGCCAAAAGAAGATTTCCCCGTCATGGCGAATTCGGAATATTCCGCCAATTTTTCCGCCCCTGCACCGGTATTGCGGCGCTTGTTTGATAAGTCAAAATTCGCCATTTCAACCGAAGAAACCCGGTATTATCTGAATGGCGTCTACATGCATGTTTCGGAATCCGAAGGCGGCAAGGTGCTGCGCTGCGTTGCCACCGATGGCCACCGTCTGGCGCGGATTGATGCGGACCTTCCCGAAGGCGCGGCAGATATGGTTGGTGTTATTGTGCCACGTAAAACCGTTGGTGAGCTGCGTAAGCTGCTGGATGACGACGACATGATTGTTGCGGTATCGGTTTCTGAAACCAAAATCCGCTTTGCCACACCGGATATCACCCTGACCTCAAAGGTGATTGATGGAACTTTCCCAGATTACACCCGCGTAATTCCCCAAGGCAACACCAAGCGAATGGAGGTTGATGCCGCAGAATTTGCAAGCGCCGTTGATCGCGTTGCAACGGTGTCTTCGGAACGCAGCCGTGCTGTGAAACTTTCGCTGGAAGAAGATAAACTGACCTTGTCGGTCAACGCCCCCGATGCTGGCGCGGCCGAAGAAGAACTGACTGTCGCCTATGGTGATGAAAAGCTTGAGATCGGGTTTAACGCAAAATACCTTCTGGAAATTGCCAATCAGGTTGATCGTGAAAATGCGGTTTTCATGTTTAATGCATCGGGCGATCCTGCATTGATGCGCGAAGGCAATGATACCAGCGCCGTTTATGTTGTCATGCCGATGCGCGTGTGAGCGGCGTTCGCTTTAAAAGATTTATTGCCTTCGGCGAGGATATTTGGAGCAAGAGGAAGGCGGGCAGATGACCGACCTTCTTTTGCGCAGTCTGACGTTGTCCCATTTTCGGTCGTATAAACGGGCCAATATTGAATTGGACGGTCGGCCTGTTGCGATATTTGGCGCAAACGGTGCAGGTAAAACAAACATTCTTGAGGCTATTTCGATGTTGTCGCCGGGGCGCGGGTTGCGTCGCGCAAAGGCTGATGAAATAGCGCGCCGACCTGAAGCCTTGGGGTGGAAGGTTGCTGCAGACCTGCAAAGCCTTCATCAGTTGCACGAAGTTCAGACATGGGTCGAAAGCGGCAGTAGCCGGCAAGTGCGCATCGATGGCAAGCAGGCACCGCAAGTAGCGCTGGGCCGAATTGCGCGCATTCTTTGGCTGGTGCCAAGCATGGACCGGTTATGGAGCGACGGGGCTGAAGGGCGACGGCGGTTTCTGGACCGGATCGCCATGAGCTTTGAGCCGGCCCATGCCGATGTGGTTTTATCTTATGAAAAGGCAATGCGCGAACGCAATCGTCTGCTAAAAGATCAGGTACGCGACGCCCATTGGTTTGATGCCCTTGAAGACCAGATGGCCCGCGCCGGGGCAGAGGTTAACAAATACCGTTGCGATGCCTTGGCGCAGCTAGAACAAGCGCAGGCCAAGGCGAAGACTGCCTTTCCGACTGCTGATCTGGTGTTGGTGCATCCTGATGGGGATGCGCCCGAGGGGGCCGAGGCATTGCAGGCGGCATTTGCCGAAAGCCGCCCACGCGATATGGCCGCTGGACGCACCTTGGTTGGCCCGCATCGCGCCGATCTTTTGGCAACATATGCTGCCAAGGGAGTCGCCGCACGTGATTGCTCAACTGGCGAACAGAAAGCCCTGCTTATATCACTGATTTTGGCCAATGCGCGCGCGCTGTCCCGTGATTTTGGCGCGCCGCCCATTTTACTTTTGGATGAGGTGGCCGCACATCTGGATGCCGACCGGCGCGCCGCACTTTATGATGAATTATGTGCCTTGGGGGCGCAGGCATTTATGACCGGCACCGGGCCAGAATTGTTCGAAGCCTTGGGCCAAAGAGCGGCTTGGATCGAGGTAAGTGACGTGGCTGGGGTAAGCGGTATTGAAAGCCGGACGCCGTTCGCCAAAAAACCCTAAATCTTGTGTCTAACCCGTGACAAACCTTGCAAAAAATCGTATATGTTGTGTGAAACCAACAGGGATATAGGCATGTCCGAAGACACGCAGAACTCAGAAGAATATGGCGCGGAATCTATTAAGGTTCTCAAGGGGTTAGAGGCTGTTCGCAAACGGCCCGGCATGTATATCGGCGACACTGACGATGGGTCCGGCCTGCACCATATGGTGTACGAAGTTGTCGATAATGGCATTGACGAAGCGCTGGCCGGTCACGCGGATGCGGTAAACGTAACAATTCACGCTGACGATTCTGTTTCTGTCAGTGATAACGGGCGCGGCATTCCGGTGGATATCCACCCCGAAGAAGGCGTTTCAGCCGCCGAAGTCATCATGACCCAGCTGCATGCTGGCGGCAAATTCGATCAGAATTCATACAAGGTTTCGGGTGGTTTGCACGGCGTTGGCGTTTCGGTTGTGAACGCGCTGTCTGATTGGCTGGAATTGCGGATATGGCGCAACGGCAAAGAACATTACGCCAAGTTTTCCCATGGTGACACGGTTGAACCCCTGCGCGTGGTGGGTGATGCCAATGGCCGCAAGGGCACCGAGGTACGGTTTCATGCTTCGACCGAAACATTTTCAGACCGTAATTTTGTTTTTAAAACGCTGGAAAACCGGCTGCGCGAACTGGCATTCTTGAACTCAGGCGTGCGGATTATTTTAACCGATGAACGCCCTGTTGAGCCGCTGGTCAGCGAGCTGTATTATGATGGCGGCGTTAAGGAATTCGTTAAATATCTGGACCGTAACAAGACCCCCGTACTGGATGACCCAATCTTTTTCATTGGTGAAAAAGACGGCATTACCGTCGAGGTCGCGATGTGGTGGAACGACAGTTATCACGAAACGGTTCTGCCGTTTACCAACAACATTCCGCAACGTGATGGCGGCACCCACATGGCCGGTTTTCGGGGCGGGCTTACACGGACAATCAATCTTTTCGCCAACTCATCTGGGTTGGCAAAACGCGAAAAAGTCAACTTTACTGGCGACGATGCGCGCGAGGGGCTGACTTGCGTTCTATCGGTCAAAGTGCCCGACCCTAAATTCAGTTCACAAACCAAAGATAAACTGGTTTCTAGCGAAGTTCGCCCAGTCGTCGAAGGCTTGGTGAACGACAAGTTGCAGGAATGGTTCGGAGAGAACCCGGCGCAGGCCAAAATGATCGTTGGCAAAATACTTGAAGCCGCCCATGCCCGCGAAGCCGCGCGCAAAGCACGCGAAATGACGCGTAAGAAATCAGCGCTGGATATTGCCAGCCTGCCCGGAAAACTGGCCGATTGTCAGGTGAAAGACCCCGCAAAACGCGAATTGTTCATCGTGGAAGGGGATTCCGCTGGCGGCTCGGCCAAGCAGGGACGGTCGCGTTACAACCAAGCGGTGCTGCCTTTGCGTGGTAAAATCCTGAACGTGGAACGCGCACGATTTGACCGGATGTTGTCCAGTCAGGAAATCGGCACGCTGATCACGGCGCTGGGCGCTGGCATTGGGCGCGACGAATTCAACATCGAAAAACTGCGTTATCACAAGGTCATTATCATGACTGATGCGGATGTTGATGGCGCCCATATCCGGACCCTGCTACTGACATTTTTCTTCCGGCAAATGCCTGAATTGATTGAAGGTGGATATCTGTATATCGCCCAGCCACCCCTGTTCAAAGTTAGCCGTGGCAAATCAGAAGTGTACCTGAAAGATCAAGGCTCGCTTGAGGATCATCTGGTTGAAATGGGCATTGAAGGCGCGGTTTTGAAACTTGCAGACGGTCAGGAACTGGCCGGTGCCGATCTGGCCCGTGTTGTTGCCGGTGCGCGCAGTTTCAAGCGGGTTCTGGATGCCTTCCCAACCCATTACCCCCGCAATATTCTGGAACAGGCCGCCATTGCCGGTGCCTTTGATCCGGGCAAGGCAGATGGCGATTTGCAGGCCGTTGCCAGCGAAGTTTCCAGCCGTCTTGACCTTGTCGCGGTTGAATATGAACAAGGCTGGCAGGGGCGAATTACCCAAGACCACGGCATTCGTCTGGCACGTATTTTGCGCGGCGTTGAAGAGGTCCGCACACTGGATGGCGCGGTGCTGCGTTCAGGCGAGGCGCGCAAGCTATCGGAAATTTCGCAAGATACGCGCGATGTTTATTCCAACCCATCAAAATTTGTGCGCCGCGAACGCACCATTGCGGTGCATGGCCCCGGTGATTTGCTGAAAGCAGTCATGTCCGAAGGCGAACGCGGTCTGACCTTGCAGCGTTATAAGGGCTTGGGCGAAATGAACCCGGATCAATTATGGGAAACCACGCTGGACGAAGAGGCGCGCACGCTATTGCAGGTGCGAGTGAATGATTTGGCCGATGCCGATGATTTGTTTACAAAACTGATGGGCGATGTGGTTGAACCACGCCGCGAATTCATTCAGCAAAATGCCCTGAACGTGGAAAATCTGGACTTTTAAAAACATCATTATGAAACATTTAAGCCGCGCAAACCTTAGTTTGCGCGGCTTATTTTATGACCTCGCGGGCCACGTTTTGAAATGTTGTATCAGGCCGCTTTGATTGCGGGGCCTTCTGTCAGAACTGTGTGCAAAATAGCAGGGTCTGTATTAGCGCGCAGCTTGGCACAGGTGGCGGCATCACGCATGGTGCGCGAAATAAGCGCCAGTGCTTTCAAGTGGTCAACGCCGCTACCTTCGGGCGCAAACAACGCGAAAATCAGATCAACAGGTTTTTTGTCGACGGCTTCAAATTCAAGCGGCTTTTCAATCCGCACGAATGCACCAACGACATGATCCAGACCAATCAGGCGCGCATGCGGCAGGGCAACACCGTGACCAACGCCTGTTGGTCCAAGGCTTTCACGATCCTGCAGGGCGGTGGTGATCGCATCTGCATTCAGATCATAGTTAAGCGCAAATACTTCGCCCAAATCCTGAAACAGGCGTTTTTTGCTTGTAATATTTGTTACAACACGTACCGCAGCGGGCCGAATGATGTTTGTAAGATCCATCTTTTCCAACTTCTTAATTTCGGCCCGCCAGGTTTAACTGGCCCAAGCCATCAGGATTTTTCTTGCGGATCAATCCAGCCGACATTTCCGTCGTCGCGCCGGTATACCACATTTACACCCTTCGTTTTTTCATTACGGAAAACCAATACCGGAGCATGGGATAATTCCATTTGCATGACCGCCTCGCCAACTGAAAGAGACGCGATTTTCGTCTCCATCTCGGCGATGATCATTGGTTGTAGCGTTTCAGGCTCTGATTCCTCAGTCCCCTTCTCTGAGGCGAGGATATACGAGGCTCCGCCGTAAACTTCAACCGGATTTGCACGATCACGATGGTGGTCCTTTAGCCGGCGTTTATAACGGCGCAGCTGGGTTTCCATTTTGTCGCTACATTGATCAAAGGCGGCATAAATTTCGTGCGCATGCCCCTTGGCCTGCGCGGTAAGCCCGGTGGAAAGGTGGACGATTGTTTCACAGGTAAATTCCGCGCCGCTTTTTGCGAAAATAACCTGCGCATCTGTTGGGCGTTCTGCATATTTTTGAACAATATTACCCAGTTCATCCTGAACATGGGTTCTAAGTGAATCACCAACATCGATTTGTTTGCCACTGATTTGATATTGCATCATAGCTCCTATTTTAGTGAAAGACTTGGGGACACTACGTGCGGTCTGGCCAAGTCCAAATGCCCTTGTGAGGGCGACGAAAACGGGGTGAAGGGATGTATATACATCCCCACCATTTGGCGATATTTTGCAGCCGTTTGTCAACTGCATCACATATAATATATAGGAACGATCAAGAAATTTTAAAGTTCTGGCCCAAGTAAACCCGCCGCACATTTTCGTCACGGATCACTTCATCGGTGGTGCCGCTCATCAGAACTTTGCCATCATGCAAAATATAGGCGCGATCAACGATTTCCAAAGTTTCACGCACATTATGATCAGTGATCAACACGCCCAGCCCACGTTCAGTCAACTTGTTTACAAGGGATCTGATTTCACCAACGGCAATGGGATCAACCCCCGCAAAAGGTTCATCCAGCAAAAGATATTTAGGGTTTGCCGCCAGACAGCGCGCAATTTCAACACGCCGTCGTTCACCACCCGAAAGCGCCAGCGCCGACGCATGGCGCAGATGCCCGATTGAAAAATCCCCCAGTAATTCTTCAAGCCGCTCACGGCGTTTGTGCCGGTCTTTTGTGGATATTTCAAGGATGGCTAATATATTGTCTTCTACGCTAAGCCCCCGAAAAATAGACATTTCTTGGGGTAAATAACCAATTCCAGCGCGCGCACGGCGATACATTGGCAAATATGTTACATCGCGCCCGTCAATGGTGACTTGTCCGGCTTCGGGGGTGACCAGCCCTGCGATTGAATAAAAACAGGTGGTTTTCCCCGACCCGTTAGGGCCAAGCAGGGCCACGATTTCCCCGCGCTTCAGGGTCATGCTAACATCGCGGATAACGGGTTTTTTCCGATAACTTTTACGCAGACCAACAACCTGAAGGCCCGACACATCTTTGATAGCAGCAAGCGTAGGCTTGGCCTGCATCAGTTACCCCCTGTCTGAAGGATGGTTTTAACCCGACCTTCCATACGCCCGGTGCCTGCGGTCATATTAATGACCATTCGATCAGACGACAGCGCATTGCGGCCTTGGGTTAAGATCACGCCACCGGTCATAATAATTTCACCGGTTTCAATTGTATAGGTTGCATCCTGTGCCTCGGCGGCCTCGGCACCATTAACCAAGGTAACACCGCCCGAGGCAACAAGGCGTGAAATTTCACCGGTCGTATCCCCGTTGTCAGTGGCATATTCCACATGAACGGCCCCTGCCGACAGGCGCATTTCACCCTGACCAATAATTACATTCCCGATAAAGTCCGCGGTGCCATCTGCCTGATTAATCTCAAGCTGGTCGGCCGTGATTTCTATGGGCAAAGACACATCATGGGAAAGCCCGCCAAAGGCAATGCTTGTCCCTTGTGCGCTTGCTGTAGTGGTCAGCAATAGTGTCAGGAAAAATGCGAATATCAGGCCTAAAGTTCTTTTCAATTTATTCGTCCTTGTTGTTCTTTGGGGTATATACCATTTTCACCCCCTCATTGAAAACCAGAAGATAAATTCCGCTGTCACCATCTTGCCGGGTCATGGTCATGTGGCCTGCGCTAAATTCGCCAATAGGCCCCTGTGCGATGATCGGGCCAGTTGATTCGATCCATGTGGTATCCATACTGGCCCGCAGGCCGTCGGTCTGAATTGAATAACTGGTCGAGGTTGTAAGTGAAACGCCGTCATATAGATCCAGTTCGTTTTTCTCTCCATCAACCCGTGCAAGCCCGGATAAAATATCAACCACACTGCCGTCAGGCGTGGCGATTTGTGCCTGCAATTCGGTCGCTATGTAAATTTCAGGGTTATCTGCATCAAGCTCGGCACTGCCTGCTGAAAAGCTGATGGCCGCGCCATCACGGGTTACGCCGGAAAATTGTGGGCCGGTAATGCGCTGTGTACTGGCCAGTTCTTCAATGTCGATTTCAGCATAGGTTAGGGCACGGTTTGGGTCGATGCTGCGCGAAATCAGGAACATGGTTGAAAGCAAAGCCAATGCCAATACCGGCAAAAGAACCTTCAGCCAGGCGATAAAGCGCGAATATGTGTTGTCATGGTTCGCCATTTTGGCTCCGCTATAGCTGCTTAGCAGTTTAGCATGCCGGTCATTATTTCCAACACGCTTGCATTTTCGGGTGGCAGAGGTTTGCCTAGTGCGAAAAAATATCGACCTCTGGCCAGCCCTCAAGGTCAAGCATAGCGCGGGTTGGCAGGAAATCAAAACAGGCCTGTGCAAGCTTGGTGCGACCTTCGCGTTCCAGCATTATGTTCAGTTCTTCACGCAAACGGTGCAGATACAAAACATCAGACGCGGCATAGGAAATTTGCGCTTTTGTTAGTTCAGGCGCGCCCCAGTCGCTCATTTGTTGTTGCTTTGAAACGTCTACATTCAACAAGTGATCCAGCAGGTTTTTCAGCCCGTGGCGATCCGTATAGGTGCGGATCAGTTTTGACGCGATTTTAGTGCAGTAAACCGGGGCGGTCACAGCACCAAAAGCATTTGCCATAGCCGCAATGTCAAAGCGGCCGAAATGAAACAGCTTCAGCACATCGGGGTTTGTCAGCATGGCAGTAAGGTTCGGCGCTTGGGTTTGGCCCTTGGCAACCTGAACCAGATGCGCGTCGCCGTCGCCGCCTGACATTTGCACAACGCACAGACGGTCACGATGCGGGTTCAGGCCCATGGTTTCGCAGTCAATCGCGACAATCGGGCCAAGATCAAGACCGTCAGGAAGGTCGCCTTGGTACAGATAATTGGCCATGTCGGTCCTTTCAAAAATGCTCTGTACCCTGATAGGGCGGATTGAACGGGGGTTCAACGCAACAAAATTCGTGCATTTTGTGAAATAAACACATAAACAAAACTTGATGTGATGATATGACGCAGGCTGGCCTATGCCAAAGCTGTGTGAATTTTGGAGAATAACATGCTGGACATGTGGCGCGAAACTATGGTCGAGAACCCCGGATTTTATCTTGGATGGGGCGGGTTGCTGATTGGTACTATCTTTGGTTTCATCGTTTTCCGAACCAATTTTTGCACCATGGGATCGATCTCGGATTTCTTATCCTTCGGGGATTTCCGCCGCTTTCGTTCATGGCTTCTGGCGATTGCCACAGCAATGATTGGTGTGGCCCTGCTGGAACGCGGCGGCGTCGCTGATGTTTCCCTATCCATGTATGTTTCGCCCACCTTCACATGGGGCGCCAACATTGCCGGAGGCCTGATTTTTGGCATTGGCATGGTGTTTGGTGGCGGCTGTGTTTCGAAAAACCTTGTGCGCGCCGGTGGCGGTGACCTTCGGTCTTTGTTGGTGTTGGTGGTGATTGGCATCACCGCATTCATGACCATTGGCGGCCTGTTTGGTCCGCTTCGCGTCGCGGTGTTTGGTCCTGTTACGGCAGATCTTGGCGCAATGGGGCTAGCAGATCAACGCCTTGGAACTGTGCTGGCTGCCCTTACTGGCATGGCTGCTGATACCGCTGCTTTGGTGGCTGTCGTTGTTTTGGCTGGCGGCATTTTGGCATATTGTTTTAGCGACAAAGGGTTTCGCACATCCCCCAGCCACCTGATTGCAGGTGTTGGTATTGGCCTGTGCGTGCTTGCGGGTTGGGCCCTAACCGGACTGGCCTATGATGAATTTGCCGATAACCCGACGCTAATCTCACTGACATTTGCGCGCCCAACTGGTGATAGTCTGGATTACCTGATGCGGTTCACCGCATTTAGCGGCCCAAGCTTTGCCGTTACTACGACTGCTGGTGCGCTGTTGGGGGCTTTTCTTGCAGCACTTAGCCAGAAAAAATTCGCGCTGGCGACATTTTCAGACCCATCAGATACGCTGCGCAATCTTGGCGGGGCTGTAATGATGGGCTTTGGCGGCGTGGTCGCGCTGGGCTGTACCGTTGGACAGGCCGTAACCGGATTTTCCACACTGGCGATGGGGTCAGGCCTGACATTCATCTTCATCGTGATTGGCGGCATTATCGGCATGAAAATAATGGAAGCATTGGCCTGACGCGGGATAAAAATTTACCCCGCGCCAAGGTTTTATTAGTCGGCTTCGCCCAGCAATGCGGCAACTTTCATTGCTATTGTCTTGTACATTCCGGCATGAACGCCATCAGGTTCGCTGACAATCAGCGGCGTTCCTGCGTCTGAATTCTTGCGAATATCCATATGCAAGGGGATCGCCCCAAGGAACATAACGCCCAAACGATGTGCATCATCTTTTGCGCCGCCACAGCCGAAAATCTCGCTTGTTTCGCCACAATGTGGGCAGACAAAGCTGGACATATTTTCGATGATGCCAAGAATAGGTACATCCACATCCTTGAACATTTTCAGACCCTTACGGGCATCGATCAGCGCAAGGTCCTGCGGTGTTGAAACAATCACAGCACCCGAAAGCGGGGTTTGCTGCGCCATGGTAAGTTGTGCGTCACCAGTGCCGGGCGGCATATCGATGATCAGGAAATCCAGCTCGCCCCAGATGACTTCGCGGGTCATTTGCATCAGCGCCGAAACAATCATCGGGCCACGCCAGATCACCGGGCTTTCTTCGTCCATCAAGAAACCCATCGACATAATTTTCATGCCGTATTTTTCAATCGGAACGATTTTCTCACCACGCAGCGCGGGCTTGTGCGTGATATCCAGAAGGCGCGGAATTGACGGGCCGTAGATGTCCGCATCCAGTAAGCCAACCTTAAACCCAAGCGTGCGCAGGGTTGCCGCCAGATTGACAGCCGTGGTTGATTTACCAACGCCGCCTTTGCCTGACGCCACCGCAACGATGTGCTTGATGCCGGGAATGGCCGCTTGTTGCGGACGTAAATCAGGGCCGGGAACG
>DAOUQO010000277.1 GCA_030625565.1 Aliiroseovarius sp.
TCCGCCCCATCCGCATCCGCCATATCCACCGCGATTGAGCGTTTGTTGCGGTTGGCGCACATATAATAGGCGCTTTCGCGGGTGGTGTCGCCGTTTGCCGTGGTCACATAGGGCGGCCCCCAGGCGCGGGTATCGTCGCCAGCACCGGGGCGCTCGACCTTGATCACATCCGCCCCCATATCGCCCAACACTTGCGTGGCATAAGGCCCCGCCAGAATGCGCGTCAAATCCAGAATGCGGAGGCCCTTTAGGGGACCGGTGTTGGCGGGCATATCGGCGTCCTTTGGTTGGCGATTCTTTACGGGTATCATGGCGGGGATGGGGGGGGATGTGAATACAGGTATTTGGAGCATCTGATCTGAATGCTGCCCTATCGCCCAATGTAGGGCGGGGTTCACCCCGCCGCCGGTGGTGACCCGTAGGGTGGGCGGCTTGGACGCACCAGCGCAGGTTTGCCCACCGTTCAAAAGTTAACCCTAAAGTGCTTTGTGTTGGGGGCGGGGTGGATATTTATGTGTTCGGACGAGATGAAAGCATGGTATTGGTGCGTGAAATCACGCACCCTACAGCTTGCTAATGCTATTATTTCCAGAGGTAACGGCGAAAAAGTCAGAGTTGCGTTGAGGCTATAGAATGATAGATGATATAGATAGAAGCATTGCGATGGATGCATTTGCAGATTATGAACTTGTGTTTCATTCTGTTCAGGAAATTGCCAAGATTAACAAGTGCAATCTGATTGAGGCATTTATCACGTTTGAATCCAAATTTGACAGACTATCCAAACAATTGCCCTTGTCATATTACAAAACAGATTCACTTGATAACTACGACGCGATGGAACAAATATTTACTCAAAAAACTCGACCTGAGGAAATATTTGACAGCCAAGGCAAAATAGCTGGGCCTCCCTACGTTTTTTTCTCGTATAAAGATATTCAAGGGGCTTCCGAAAGCTATGACGCTTTCATTGATAATCATGGGCTGCCTCAATGGCTTTCTGAAGGAAAGCCTAAGCAAACTTGAATTGCCGCCAACCTGTTCGGAAAAACAGCAAGCAAGCCGTAGGGTGCGTGATTTCACGCACCATCCTCCAAACACGCAGGGCTTTGTTCTCAAAAGGCGACCGGCAACGGCGGGGTGAACCCCGCCCTACGCCTCGTCAAAAAGCTCATATGGTTTTCATATGCGATTCATATGGAATTCATATCGTCGAAACCCTCGGGCCAGCGCCCCCTGCCCCCGCCTCAACTCCACCCCCAAGCGTCGGCAAAAACGACCCCTGCAAATCCGAAATGAACTTATGCACCGTGGCAATCGCGGGGGTCACTGTCAGGTCATCGCGTTGCAGCAGATACCATTTGCGTTCAATCGGCAGCCCCTCGGGTTCAATCGCCACCAGACGGCCCGATTTCAACTCTTCGGTCACTGTGTGTTGCGAGATCAGGGCAATGCCCAGCCCCGCAATCACCGCCTGTTTGATGGTTTCATTGGTGCCCATTTCGATCGTCCGGTAGGTTGCACCGTCGCCGATGCGATCCAGATAGCGGATCATCAGGATGCGGGTGCCCGAACCGTCTTCGCGGGCAATAAAGGTTTGGGCCAGCAATTCTTCGGGCGTAATATCGGGTTTGCCCGCCAAGGGGTGGTCGGGGCTGGCGATCATCACATGCGGGTGGCTGCCGATTTGTTCAACCTGAACCGCAGGGGCGCGGGGCGGACGGCCCATGATCGCCAGTTCAATCGACTGTTGTTGCAAGGCGCGCACGATCATATCGCGGTTGCCGACCCGCAGCACCACGTCAATGTCGGGGTAATGCTGCTGCAACATCGCAACCAGCCCCGGTGCGAAATATTTGCCGGTCGAGACCACACCCAGCACCACCACTCCGCTTTGACCGTCCCGTAAGGCGCGCACCTTTTGCATGCACCCCTCAAGCGCGTTGTGAATGGTGTATTGCGCATCCAGCACCGCGCGCCCCTCGGCGGTCAATCGCGCCCCCAGCGCGCCACCCCGGTCAACCAGCCGACATTGCAGATTCTCTTCCAAAACCCGCAACTGGGTGTGGATTGCGGGCGGCGTTAGCCCCACAGCCTCGGCCGCCGCAGATAAAGTTCCGTGTTCAGCCACGGCGCGCACAGCCCGTAACTGTTTGAAAGTAACCGCATGTAGGTTTGCCATTAAATTTCCTTAAATCCAAATTCGATATAATTAAATTCTATAATCATTCAATTTATGGAATGCTAATAAAAATACCGAAACTGCGCCAGAATCGGGGGATTAT
>DAOUQO010000199.1 GCA_030625565.1 Aliiroseovarius sp.
CGGGCTTCCCTGATCGCATGTCCGATGTCTTTTGGTGTGCGTGCTAAGTGTTTCATTTTCTACTCCTGAAACCATTATGGCCCGCACATCATAAAATGTAAATATGATCTATAGAACATATATCTAACTTATGATCCCAACATCATAAAGTGCAAATATGATCCTAACGCCATAACCCTTGCGGCACTAAAGGACAGGTATGTGTTTATGGGGCCGTAAGCATCACAAAATCACCGCGTCGGGCGGTATACACCCGCGTCCGATTTGGTGACAGACCCCATCACCACCATGCTTTCCAGCACTGGCGATACATAGGCGGCACGACCGTGTTTGAAGGTGCGGGCAAGCTGTTCGGGGGTGGCGCGGCCCAGATCGGCCAGCGCGTCGCGCACGGCGGCAACCTGTTCGGGCATGGTTTTGGGCCACGGGGGTTTGGCGGTGGTGTCTTTGATGCCCAAATCCATCTCGCCTGTTTCACCCTTGGCCTGCGCATTGCGCCCGTCGGGGTTTTGGTAATCGGGGCGCAGCCAGCGGATTTTGCCTGCGGCTTCTTCCTTGGTGCGCTCGTGGTTTAGGTCCACGAGGCGTTGCAGAATTTCCTCATCCGACAGATCATTGGGCCAGCCGTAAGCATCGGCCACGGCGGTATCAATCCGGTCGTGAATGTCTTTTAGCAGGCCGACCAGACCTTGGTCATAAATCTCTTTGTCCTTGCCCTCGATGGGTTCCCCGCTGCGCAGTTTTTCCAGCACGTTATACATGTTGGTTAAGGTCAGCTTGGGGTGTTCGGCTTGTCGGTCCTTGCGATGTTTATCGAGTTCCTCGCCCAGCGCCCGCAGAGTGGTTTTCTGCGCGTTGGTGGGGGATGGGAAGGGGAACGGGTCGAAGCATTTGGTTTTCAAATACCTTGGTCTATCTTCAAGGGTTGCACCAGTAGCTAATGTCCATTTTGCGTGAATTGTAGAAGACAAAGCAGAAATTACCCAAGCGTCAGATACTGCAATTACAATCAAGGCATCATCAGCAATAATTTCTTTGTCAACGAAGCTAAAAATACGGTGCTTTGAGGTAACAACAGTTGCGATAAAACGGTTAAGGCTTAAAAGCGCAGGGCGAATAATCTGACGCGGCTTTCCAAACAACCACCAATCTTTTGCGTATTGCGCACTATCCTTTGAATTGTCTGCCCTAGCATCACGCTCTGGTTTAACATTATCCAAGAGATGCTGATAAACAGCGGGAAAACGGGTTCGGACCTCGACTTCATTTAGGCCATATAAATCAATCACCATCACCCCGCGCGGAGTTGCAGTTAAATCACGGCCATTGCGGTAGTCACAAACATGATCTTCCAAGCCGTCAACACTTCCCAGTCCAAGCGCCTTCGCTTTCGTTGGTGATACAATAAATCCAGCGCCATGTAGTTTTACACCCGGAGACGAAATCCCTTCATTCGCCCTCAACACTTTGGCTCCAGCTACATCCGCCCCAATCCGCAAATCCCCGAATATCCGCCCCACGGCCTCGTCAAACCGCACCACGCGGCCCTCGTTTTCGGTTTCGCCTTTGCGTTCCTCAACAACCGTGCGCAGCTTACCATCCATGCGCCCTTTGCGCCCCACCGTCATGGCAATGCGCACAGCGGCCCCCATTGCCGCGTCCACCCACGGGTGGTCAGGAATGGCCATGATCAGCGACAGCGGTTTCTTTGGGTCCGACAGGTGCGGTTCCAACACACGCCGGTTAAACGTCTGGCGCAAGCTGTTGGTGGTGATAAAGCCAAAGCGCCGTGTGCCTTTGCCGGTCTTTGGCATCCATGCGCGGGCCTTTAGCGCTGCCTTGTCCCACCAGAACATCACAAAATCGGCAGATTGCGGCATTTTCGGGTATGCTGCCCACAATGCCTCAACATATCCATCGCCTAAATCATGGCGCAAATACTTTGCACCTATGAACGGCGGGTTGCCGACAATAAATTCCGCCTCGGGCCATTTGGCGGCGCGGGGTTTGGTGTAATCCAGCACTTGCACGCGGGCGTCCTCATCCGGCACTTCTTCGCCTGTTACCGGATGTGTTTTGGTGGTGATCCCGTCCCAGCGGGTCACCGGCGCGCCCTCTACCATGCGCGGTGATGTGTTGGCGAAATCCAGCACCGCATCACGGTTCTGGATATTGTGGAAATCACGCAGCACCGGAACCGCAGGCGTTGCCTGACCATGTGTGCGGAAATGCCATTGCAAATAACCGATCCACAGCACCAGTTCGGCCACCTTTGCCGCCCAGGGGTTTAGCTCGATCCCTAAAAACTGGTGCGGATCAACAGTGTGCCCGCCAAGAAACGACGGCATCTGTTCCTCGCCCAATTCATCAAGCAGGGTGGTGATTTCACCCTCAAGCCGTTTCATCAGTTCCAGCGCCACATACAGAAAATTGCCCGACCCGCAGGCAGGGTCCAGCACGCGGGTTTCGCACAATTTGCGGTGGAAGGTATGAACCAGATTGCGGGCGTCTTTCATCTTGCCCTGTTCTGCCAGCAGCAGCGCCGAGGTTTGCACATCTTCCCAATCACTGCGCAGTGGTTCAATCACAGTGGGCATCACCAGCCGTTCCACATAGGCGCGGGGCGTGTAATGCGCGCCCAGTTTATGACGCTGGCGTTTATCCAGTGCGCGTTCCAGCAAGGTGCCGAAAATCGCGGGCTCAACCGTTTTCCAATCCTTGTTCGCCGCCCCGATCAGCAGGGCAATTTGCTGGCTGTCCAGTGGCAAGGCATCCGCTGTGGCGAACAGCCCGCCGTTGAATCTTATCAGGTCAGTGCGCAGGACAGGGGAAAAGCCGCCTTTGTCCATCGTTTCCCACAGCGATTGCAATGCAGGGGCCGCGTTATCTGGGTTGGACGCCATGTCCTTTAGCAGGTTGGTAAAGCTTTCCTTAGGGATCAGGTCCACGTCTTCGGCAAACATCGAAAACAGGCAGCGCATAAGGAAACCCGCCACTTTTTCGGGTTCGTGGCCTTGGGTTTCAAAACTATTGCCCAACAGTGCCAGTTGATCGGAAATTTCGCGGGTAACCTTGGCGCTTTGCTTGCTGGTGTCTAATGATGCGGGATCATTCCAGATCGCGCGAAACAGCTTTTGGATTTCGGGTTTTTCAAGGTCTTCCAGAAAGATGCGGAAATTATTGCCATCGGGGTATTGGGTATAGCCGTGCCCTTGGCCTGAAAAATCTGCGTAAACCTCGAATACATAGCCAACGTCGCAAACGATGATAAACGGCGGCCAGCCGTCTTCGCGTGCAATGCCACGCGCATAGTTATCTGCCTGCCCACGTGCCATGACCATCGATTTGTCCCAAGTGCGCGACCCTCGCACCCCATGCCCCACGCGCTTTACCTTGGGGACTGTTGGCAGGATTAGCTGGTCGGTATCAGTTGGCTTTGCTTGCGAGCCTTGTTTGGTTTCCAGAATGAATGAGCCACGGCGGTAAAAGTCGATAAACTTTTTTGAGGTTTCACCCGGAATGTGGGACGATACGGGGCGCTCCACCCGATAGTGGTCATTCTCATCCGTGTCTTTTGCTGGCAATGGCTTTTCAAGTCCCAACACTTCGGTTAACTCGGTTAAGAATGGAATGTAGTTGGCCCGTTCACTGCCACCCGTCTTCGCCCACTTCTCGATAAACTCTGAAATCGTCTGCATGAAACCACTTTGCTTGCTTTGCGCTGACGATGCACGTCTTACGTTTTACACGCAATACGAATCTGTGACGGGCAAGACACATCGGAAATATCCCGATTAACTGCTTCCTATATGCTTCCGGATTGAAATCATCTAATTTCCAGAAAACCGAAAAATCCCGTAATGCGCTGTTTTTCTTGATAAAAATGGTGAGCCGGTCGGGATCCGAACCCGAGACCTACTGATTAAAAGTCAGTTGCTCTACCAACTGAGCTACCGGCCCACACAAGGCGC
>DAOUQO010000121.1 GCA_030625565.1 Aliiroseovarius sp.
TAAGGTTGCACGTCGTCATCCTATTCTTGGCCTGCCGTTTCGTCTGATCGGTTGGATTTTGCGCCTGCTTTGGCGGTTCGCGGTTCGCGGTGCCATTGCTGGGGCCTTGGTTGTCGGACTGGCTGTTTTCTATTTTTATTCCACCTTGCCGGAATTATCGGCCTTGGTTGATGGGCGTGCGCGTGGATCTGTAACCATGCTGGACCGCTACGGCGAAGTGTTCGCGTGGCGTGGTGATCAATTTGGCGGCACGGTTACGGCCACCAGCGTCAGCCCGCATTTGCGCAACGCCATTGTCGCCACCGAAGATAAACGGTTTTACAGCCATTGGGGCCTGTCGCCACGCGGTGTTGCCAGCGCTGTGCGCATTAACCTGCGCGAAGGGCGCGGCCCGCTTTCAGGTCACGGGGGCTCAACCTTGACCCAACAGGTGGCGAAACTTCTGTGCCTTGGGGTGCCGTATGATCCGACCTCGGGGTTAAGTGAACGTGATTACGAACGCGACTGCCGGCGTGGATCCCTGTGGCGCAAGGCCAAAGAGGCCGTGTATTCGCTGGCGCTTGAGGCACGTTTTACCAAGGATGATATCCTGACAATCTATCTGAACCGGGCCTTTTTGGGTTCTGGCGCACACGGGTTTGAAGCCGCAAGCCAGCGTTATTTCGGCATTTCTGCCGCTGAAATTCGGCCCGCGCAGGCCGCGATGCTGGCGGGCGCGCTTTCTGCGCCCACGCGTTACGCGCCAACCAACAACCTGACACGCAGTCAGGACCGCGCGGCAACTGTGATTAAACTGATGCAAGATCAGGGCTATCTAACCGCGCAACAGGCCGCCGAAGCACGCGCCAACCCAGCAACTCTTAGCCCCGCCGCATCGGCGCGCGCGGGCAGCTATTTCGCCGACTGGATCATGTCGTCAGGTCCAGATTTTTTGACCCGTGACACAACCGAAGACGTGATTATCAGCACCACGCTGGATCAGGAAATTCAGGCCGCTGCCGAGGCTGCGATAACGTGGGTCTTTGAAAACAAGGTCCGCGAAGGCTCCGAAGCACAGGCCGCCATTGTTATCATGTCGGCCGACGGCGCGGTGCGGGCCATGGTTGGCGGGCGCCAAACCCGCGTGACTGGCGCGTTCAACAGGGCGACACAGGCCAAACGCCAGACCGGATCAGCGTTTAAGCCGTTCGTTTATGCCGCGGCACTGGACCTTGGATATGCTTTTAATGATGGTATCGTGGATGAAGAATACTCCATCGATATCCCCGGATCGGGCCAGTGGTGTCAGCGCAATTACACCAGCGAATATTATGGCAGGGTCAGCCTGACCGAGGCCCTAATGCGGTCGCTAAACATCCCTGCCGTTAAACTAAGCGAAGCCGTCGGACGCGATAACGTGCGTATAGTTGCCGAAATGTTTGGCATTGAAAGCGACCTTGCCCTTGGTCCGGCATTGGCATTGGGGGCGTCGGAAAGTTCCCTGTTGGAAATGAGCGGCGCTTATGCGGGCATTCTGAACGGTGGCTCAAGCGTGCGGCCATACGGGTTGGTCGAGCTGCGCTTGCAGGGCGATGAAATTCCTTTGATGGTGCAAACCGGCGGCATTGGCGAACGGGTGATTTCCCCAAATGCGGCGGAACAATTGATCTATATGATGAACCGTGTGGTGGCCGAAGGTACCGGCGGGCGCGCGAAACTTGAAGGGCGCGAAGTGGCGGGCAAAACCGGCACCACAACCGGCGCACTTGATGCGTGGTTCCTTGGTTTTTCCGCTGATTACGTTGCCGGAGTCTGGATGGGATATGATGATAATAAGCCCCTTGCCGGTGTCACCGGCGGTGGCTTGCCCGCCGAAATTTGGCAACATGCCATGGCGCGTGTGCATGCTGATTTACCCGCGCGTCCACTGCCGATGATCCGCCCGGAATCCTATGCAGCCCTGCCCGAAGGCGGGGTGCCTGAAGCTGCGCCAAGTAGTGGTGGCAGGCAGGGGGATCCGATAATGGACGCTTTGCGCAATATTTTGGGCATCCAGAACTAGGCCGCAGTTTACCCTATGCGAACCTATGCCAAATAGAACCGTGCTGCGTTGCCTCCAAACAGGTTTTTGTGAGTTTCAGCGGGGGAAATTTGCGTGATAAAATTGATCCAGTCGGCATAATCTCCGGCTAGTTTCAGCACTGGCCAGTCGCTGCCAAACATCACCCGATCTGCACCGAAGCTGTCTAATATATGTTGGGCATAGGGCTGAATGTCGGTGTTGCTCCAGTTTGGGCCGGCTTCTGTGACAAGCCCGGAAAGCTTGCAGTAACAGTTTGATAGTGCTGCAATTTCTGCAATGTTATCCGCCCATTGCTGGAACGCGCCATTGCAAATTTCGGGCTTGGCGCAATGATCAATAACAATGCGCAAATCTGGATACAGTTTCAGAAAGTCACGAAATGGCACAAGGTGGCGGGGTTTCAAAAGTGCGTCAAAACGCAGGCCCAAATCCATCAGCGCTGTGAAGGCTGGCGCAAGGGCGGGGCGTAGCATCCAGTTGTCATCAGCAATATCTTGGATCATCGGGCGAATACCGACAAATTTCGGATGCGCGGCAAGGGTGCGCAAGCGGGCAGGGGCACTGTCTGCCTCCATGTCGATCCAGCCAACCACGCCCAAAATCCAGTCGTGTTTGTCAGCCAGCGTCAGCATATAATCGGTTTCCGCGTCTGTATCTGCGGCCTGCACCAGAATGGTGCCGTCGATCTTGTGCTGGTTCAAAATAGGGCGCAGGTCAGCCGGGGAAAAGTCGCGGTAGATCGCTGTGAAATCCGAGGTCAGCCAACTATAATCCCCGCGCCTTAATTCCCAGAAATGCTGATGGGCATCGATCCTCATTTTGTGGCGATGTACGGGTTTGCGTCTGGCACTGGTGCGTCGGCGCGCAGCAGGTCACGGTCTTTTAGTTCTGCCCAGAAAGCGGCTGGAATATCGATGGCGACCCAGTCCAGTGTCGCTTGCAGCTCAGCGCGCGAACGCAGGCCCGGCAGCACTGAAACCACCAGCGGATGGCCCAATGGAAACTGCAAAGCAGCCGCCGCAAGCGGTACGTTATGGATCGCACAAACCTGTTTAATCGCCTCGACCTTGGTGCGTACATCATCGGGAACAGCGCTGTAATTAAACGTGTCACCACCCGCCAGAATGCCCGAATTAAACGCGCCACCAATGACGATCGATGTATTTGATGCCTCGCATTCCGGCAGCAAATCATCCAGCGGTTGTTGCTCCAGCAAGGTATAGCGTCCGGCCAAAAGAAACACATCCCAATCGCCAACCGTAAGGGCTGTGCGGCAGGTTTGCGCATCATTTACCCCCAGCCCGATCGCCTTGACCGCGCCCGAGCTGCGCAGCTCGTTCATGGCGCGATAGCCCCCTTCGCGCAGGTCGGCAAAGTGGCGGATATTGTCGTCGCCATGGGTGTAATTGTCGATGTCATGTACATATAAAATGTCGATCCGGTCCAGCCCAAGGCGCTGCTGGCTGTCCTCAAATGATCGCATAATCGCGTCATAACCATAGTTGAAGACCGGCGTAAACGGCAGCGGTGCGGGCCAGTCCGGGTTGCCGGGGGGGGGCATTGCGCCGGGGCGCAGCAGGCGTCCGACTTTCGTTGACAGGGTGTAATCACGCCCCTGCAACATCCGCCCGACATGGTGCTCGGATTTGCCAAAACCATATAAAGGCGCGGTGTCCACATAGGTCATTCCGCTGTCATAGGCTTTGATCAATGTGGCATTTGCCTCGTCGTTATCAACCGCGTTAAACAGCCCGCCAAGGGGCGCGCCGCCAAAGCCAAGGGTGGTTAATTCCAGTCCACACGAGGTGATCGTTCGTTTCGAAAATACTGCCATGTCAGGCCTCCTTAAGCGGTTTCAGGCCGCCGTAATGTTCGGTTAATTCTGTTGCAAGGTTTGCATAGATCTGTTGAACTTCGGCCATATCAGGCACAGGAACTTCGTCAATTCGTTTCAGATATGGGCAACTAACAGCGGTGATTGCGCGCCCGTGCGGATCGAACACCGGAAATGATAGGTTGGTAACGCCCACGGTTGTGTCAGATGCCATGATGTCAAAACCGACCTCGCGGATTTGGGCAAGGCGTTCATAATATTGTGCGGGGTCAATTGCGGGTTCGCCCAATGCGGGCTTGTGGCGGGCCAGCATTTGCTCGGCCTCATCGCGGGGGCGGAAGGCCGCCAAAATGCGCCCTGTGCCAGTGTTCGCCAGCCCGATAACCGACCCAACCCTAAGCGCCAGCCCCCAGTTTCCCGGCGCTAGAACCGAGGCAATAATTACAATTTCCCCGTCGTTTTCCATGCCCAAATGGCACGATTGCCACGCTTGTTTGGTGACCGCCCGCATCAGTGGTAAAGCTATATCAATCAACCGGTTAAGCGGTGGGTGGCGCTGCGAAATTGAAAACATTCGCAAGCTTAGCGCATAGCGGTCATCAGGGGGCAGGCGGGTCAAAAACTGGCGGCGCACTAATGTCGCTAGCATGCGGTAAATTTCGTTTGGCGAACGTCCCAGCGCACGGGCAATATCACCTTGCGACATCCCGTCTGGTTGGGCGGCTAGTAGTTCAAGAATATCCAGCCCCTTTTCCAGCGCCGGGGCGCGATAACGGTCTTCGCTGGTGCTGTTTTGATCGCTTGTCATTGCGCGCCTTTCTGCTGGAAAGCCGATAATCGCAGTCTGAAGCCCAGAGTCAAGATTGATTTAAATGTGAATGTATGGTTCATATGTGAAAAGATAAGGAAGAATCGACATGAGCAACGTAAATGGCCGCTTGGCAGGAAAAACCGCTTTTGTAACTGCGGCAGGGCAGGGGATTGGCCGTGCTACAGCAGAATTATTTGTGGCCGAGGGTGCAAAAGTTTACGCCGCTGATTTGAACGAAAAGGCCGTTGGCGAAATTACCGGAGCCACCCCAATGCGCCTTGATGTAACCGACGGTGACGCAGTCAACGCAGCGATGCAACAGGTCGGGCCGCTGGATATTTTATTCAACTGCGCCGGATTTGTTCATAGCGGGACGATCTTGGAATGCGACGAAGATGCGTGGGACTTTTCATTCGATTTGAACGTCAAATCTATGTACCGGATGAGCCGCGCCGCCTTGCCCGCAATGTTGGAAAATGGCGGTGGATCTATCATTAACATGTCGTCGGTGGTTAGCTCGCTCAAGGCCGCGCCAAATCGGTTTGTTTACGGCGCCAGCAAGGCTGCGGTGATTGGCCTGACCAAGGCAATCGCGGCTGATTACGTCACGCAAGGCGTTCGCTGCAACGCGATTTGCCCCGGCACAGTTGACAGCCCGTCCCTGCATGGCCGCCTGCACGCGATGGGCGATTATGAGGCCGCGCACAAAGCGTTTGTTGCCCGTCAACCCATGGGGCGCCTTGGAACTGCCAATGAAATTGCGCGCCTTGCGCTGTATTTGGCCTCAGACGACAGCAGCTTTACCACTGGACAAGCCCACGCCATTGATGGCGGCTGGGCGGTATAAAAGGACACTGAAAATGAAGCTTTTACGTTACGGTGCGCTGGGCGCTGAAAAGCCGGGGATGCTGGATCAGGATGGGAATATCCGCGATCTTTCGGGTGTGATTAAGGATATCGCGCCGGAAATTCTGGGTGCTGCTGCCCTTGATAAGCTGCGCGCGCTTGACCCCAATTCCCTGCCGTTGGTGGCGGGGGATCCGCGCATCGGGGCGTGTGTTTCGGGCGTTGGAAAATTCCTGTGCATTGGTCTGAATTACGAAGACCACGCGATTGAATCCGGCATGGCCCTGCCCGAAGAACCTGTTTTGTTTACCAAAGCAACCTCGGCGATATGTGGCCCGAACGACGACATTGAAATCCCCAGAACATCCACCAAAACTGATTGGGAGGTCGAGCTGGGCGTGATCATCGGCAAGCACGCAAAATACATCGACGCCGCTGACGCGTTGGACCATGTGGCGGGCTATTGCGTGATTAATGATCTATCTGAACGCGACTTTCAAATGCACCGCTCCGGCCAGTGGGTGAAGGGTAAATCCTGCGATACCTTCGGCCCAATCGGCCCGTGGCTGGTAACGCGTGACGAAGTGGAAGATGCCCAAAACCTGACGATGTATTTGTCAGTGAACGGGCATCGTTATCAAGATGGTTCCACCAAAACCATGCACTTTGATGTGCCCACCGTGATCAGCCACCTTTCACAATTCATGAGCCTGCATCCGGGCGATATTATTTCAACCGGCACGCCCCCCGGTGTTGGTCTGGGCCTTGATCCGCCTACCTATCTGAAGGTCGGCGATAAGGTTGAACTGGGCATTCAGGGCCTTGGTGTGCAGCGCCAGAAAATGGTCGCCGGATAATGACGAAAATCACCGCCATAACCACGCATGACATACGGTTCCCAACCTCGGATTTGCTGGACGGGTCTGATGCGATGAACCCTGATCCGGACTATTCTGCCGCCTATGTTATCTTGGAAACCGATGGGGCGCATCAGGGGCACGGCCTGACGTTTACGATCGGGCGCGGTAATGAAATTTGCGTGGCAGCCATCAACGCCCTGCGCCCGCTTTTGGTTGGGCTGGAACTGGATTGGCTGCGCGAAGATATGGGCCGGTTTTGGCGCTATATTACTGGTGACAGTCAACTGCGCTGGATTGGTCCCGACAAGGGCGCAATCCACATGGCAACGGGGGCCGTGGTTAACGCGGCGTGGGATTTGCTGGCCAAAGAATCGGGCAAACCGGTCTGGCAATTGGTTGCAGAAATGCCAGCGGAAGAAATGGTTAAACTGGTTGATTTTCGCTATATTTCTGATGCCATAACGCCGGATCAGTCGCTGGAAATTCTGCGTGCAGCCGAGGATGGAAAAGCTGCGCGTATTGAAACGCTAAAGGCCGAAGGCTACCCTTGCTACACGACTTCGGCGGGCTGGCTTGGCTATAGCGACGACAAGTTGCGTCGCCTGTGTGCCGAGGCGCGCGATGCCGGTTTTAACTATACCAAATTCAAGGTCGGCCAAGACCTGAACGATGATATCCGCCGCCTTACGATTGCGCGCGAAGTCATGGGCGAAGACATGAATATCCTGATCGATGCCAATCAGGTGTGGGGTGTGGATCAGGCGATTGACTGGGTTAATGAACTGGCGTTCTTACGCCCCTATTTCATCGAAGAACCCACCAGCCCCGATGATATTGCTGGCCACAAAGCCATTCGCCAAGCGGTTGCGCCCATTAAGGTTGCCACAGGCGAAATGTGCCAAAATCAGATCATGTTCAAACAATTTATCGCGGGCGGTGCCATTGATGTGGTCCAGATTGACGCCTGCCGTTTGGCCGGTTTGAACGAGGTTTTAGCGGTGCAATTAATGGCCGCAAAATACGGCCTTCCGGT
>DAOUQO010000029.1 GCA_030625565.1 Aliiroseovarius sp.
CGGCGGTTGGTCACAGCTTTAATCTGGTGGGGGATCAGTTGTGGTCTGCACGCGACTATTTTGATGCGATCCATGCCACATATGGGGCGCGTATTCGGGTTAGCCCGGGTCATATGGTGCCATTTTATGCGGCGGATGCGGTGAAATACGGGCTTAAGCGGTTTGCTTTGCGCAAATCTGGCCTTACGCGGGCATCGCTGGCTGATTGGAAATCGCGGGCGCATTTATCGCCGTTCGACAACAGCCTGCCCAAGGCTGCCCTGAATTGGCACCCCGAGTCAGACCGCGCCGCATTTATGCAAAAGGCCGTGGCCGAGGTGGGGTTGTTTGGCTTTTAACCTAGCAAACCAAGGTAGGCTTAATTTTGCCAAAATTGTATTGTTTAAGTGAGAAAAATAAACCCTTACGCGCGATGATCCCCATGGCGTGGTGCAGGGATGGGCATAGGCATGGGCATGAATACCCTGGATACATATAATATTTGGCATAGGCTGGAGCGGTTTGCGATTAATCCGCGCCACCTTAAGGCGAATAAAATTATCACTGCGGGTCGCGACGATCCCGCCTATACGGCCTTTGATGTGTTGCGCACGCGTATATTGCAGCCAATGAAGGAAAATGGCTGGAAACGCATCGCCATTACGTCGCCCACACCTGATTGCGGCAAAACATTTACGGCAGTAAATTTGGCAATTGCTTTGTCGCGCTATGACAGTTTTCGCACCGTTCTGATGGATATGGATATGCGAAATTCAAGTGTGCACAAAGTTTTGGGCATTCGCAATCCGGGGTCTATGGGGGATTATTTGCGTGGCAATATTTCAGCCCAGGATCATTTTCGGGTGCCAGGCCAAAACAAACTTCATATCGGGCATAATTTGGCGGTTGGATCAAACGGCACACGTGAAGAATTTGCAGCAGAATTAATGCAGGACCCATTGACCGAAGAAATTTTGGAAGAAATGGAAGATGATCTTGCCCCTGATATCGTGCTGTTTGATCTGCCGCCAGTTTTGATTAACGATGATGTTATTGCTTTCCGGCCGCAGTTTGATGCGGTTTTAATTGTTGCGGCTGGCGGGGCAACGCGTGCTAGCGAACTAAAGCTGGTGTCTAATCATTTGGGTAAGGAAAAACCGGTTTTGGGTGTGGTTTTAAATAAGGCTGAAGGATCTAGCCTGCATCCTACATATTATTAACCTGATTATTAGGCGGTATTAAGGTTAGGATGCGTGGTGTCCCGATTTCAAAATGCCACTGATCGCTTCAAAGCTGCGTTGCAAAATTGGTAGGGCGATCATGCTTAGCCCTACCAGAACTGCGATGATCCAGCCCCGTTTGCCGCTTTTCGAATGGCTGCTTCCACCGATTTTCGGGATTGATACAATCGGTGGGATGCCAAGGGCGTGTTCCATCTGTGCTGGTGTGCGGATTGCCGGGTTCAAAAGCTCCAATAATATGGCAAGGCCAGCGCCCAGTGCTAAAAATAGGGCGGTTCCGGCCAGTGTGATTTTCTTTCGGCTGGGCGAAACTGGATTGACGGGCACCAAGGCTGCTTCCAGCACTTCAAAGCGTTCGGTTTGCTGACTGCTTTCCAACATTGAACTCATCTCGGCCTCGGCACGACGACGGGTTATGACCGAAAGCTGTTCTTGCAATTGGTCAAGTTCCCGACTGAGGCGGCTGAATTCGCGTTCAACCTGCGGGGCGGCGGAAAGCGCGGCTTGGATCAGTGAAATCCGGTTTAAAACCAGTTTGTTTTGATCTTCCAGTTCGCTGATTTGCCGGTTTAAAACGTCTTCTCGAACCCGGGCTGAATTGCTTTTCAGGCCAATAATTTGGCGTTCTATTTCCAGTTCGGTTTCTTTCAGGCTTGCCAGTTGTTCCCGCAGAGAGGTGGTTTCTGTCGGCAAAGAAACAGCATTTTCTTGTTTGAATTCAGCAATTTCACCCTCAAGAAGGTTAATTTTTGTATCAACCCGGGTGGCCTCGCTTTCAAAGAATGAAAGTGCTTGGTTGACCTGATCCTGACGGCGTTCTTCACTTTGCAGCAAAATACGATCAAGGAAGGTATTGGCGGTTAGGGCGGCCTGTTCGGGGTCGCCTAGACGAACCTGAATTAACAGGCCCGAAGGCACTGAATCTGGCCGCCAAGCATCAGCGGCATCGATGATTTGGGTGATCGATACGGCCTCGCGTAATGCTTCGGCTTTTTCGATATCAGAAAGGTCGGTCGCGGCAAAAATATTCAGATCATTAATCACTGAAATTAGACTGCCGCGCGTCATAAGCTGCTGCTTAATCAAGTTTAATCTGTATTTTGCCCGTGAACCAGTCGACTGACCCGGTGTTGATCCGGCAATGTTTGGTAGCTCAATCTGGATGGTTGCGCTGGTCGCATAGATGCGCGGCAGCGTTCCGGAATAGAACACTGACACCATAGTCCCGATGAGCGCAATACCAAGTACCAACGCAAAACGCCGACGCAAAACGCCGACCACATCGTCAAATGTATCAAACTGGCCCATTACGAAGACCCCTGATTTACAAAGAAGGCAGCATTTGGCCACATTCCGACATGCCCCCGCCCAGAAGCTGTCAAAAACCTGCCACAATTTAGCCAAACCGCCACAATTTAGCCAGATTTAATGTCGCATTTTTAGGAAACAAACTATTTCTTGGATGGCACTAAAGTGCGGCGGCGGTAAGGATCATGCCGTCGATCAACGCTAGTTTGCCGCGTATCACGTCGCCTTGTTTAAAGGGGGCTGTGTCTATCTGAAATGTTGCCGTAAATACACCGGTTTTTATTGAAAAACTGATAGCAAAAGCATTGAAATCCAGCAAGGTTTTGCTTGCTGGATATTGCGCCTTATATGCACATTCTTTTATTGAAAACACTATCTTAGCCAGTATCCCCTGTTCATTTTCTGGCTGGGTTTGCAGCCATTCGTGTTCGGGTGGCATTAAGATTTCATCCCAAAGGTCAGGGGCAAGCGGGGTGGCTAATTCCAAGTCCAGCCCGATGCCGCGTATTGCACCCTGTGACGTCCCCAAACGGGCCACGCCAGCAAGGGCCAGACCGTTGCTGTGGGTGATTGATCCGGTGAAGCCTGCGGGCCATATTGGGGCGCGATCTTCACCCATGGGCAGGCAGGTTTGTATGGTGCCGGCCTTGTTCAGGGCTGTTTTTGCCGCATGGCGGCCAGCCTGAAATTCGGCCCGACGAGCTGGAATAGCCCGGCTTATACTGTCGGCCTCAGCCGTGCTGAGCGCGGCGGATTTCGCCCCGATAAGCTGTGCCGAAACAAAAACCTCGGGCCCAAACATCCCGCGTAAAACGGGCAGGATATATTCAGGCCGAAGGGGCATTAACGGCGGCGACCAGCACGCATTGCGCGGCGCCGCGACATGGCATCGGCACGGGTTTCGGCCTGATCCTGACTGCCTTTGTCTGGCGCATCCCCATTATCACCAAGCATCTCGGCCAAACCTGAAAGGGTTGGGTGGCGGAAAATATCAGTAATCGACAAGGTGGTGATTTGCAACGCTGCTTTGATTTCACGATGCGCCTGCACCGCCAGCAGGGAATGGCCGCCAAGTTCAAAGAAATTATCGTTTGAACCAATATGGGCAACCCCAAGGATACGTGACCAAATCGCGGCAATTTGCCGTTCAATTTCCCCTTTCGGTTGGCTGAAGGCACCAACCACATTGTCCTTTTGGGCCATATCAGTAGGCGCAGGCAGCGCTGCCCGATCGATTTTTTTGTTCGGAGTCAATGGCATGGCATCAATAGAAACAAAGTGCGACGGGATCATATAATCAGGCAGATTTTTTGCCAAGCCACTGCGCAGCGCCTTTTCATCAATGCGCGACGGGCCAACCAGATAGGCCACCAGACGGATATCGCCGGGCGTATCTTCGCGGGAAATCACCACAATTTGACTGCCTGCGCCAACCAATGCGGCCAAGCGCGCTTCGATTTCGCCCAGCTCGATCCGGTAGCCGCGCAGCTTGATCTGCCCGTCTGCACGACCGATAAAATCAATGCGCCCATCGCTGCGCTGACGCACTTGGTCACCTGTGCGGTACATTCGCCCGCCGCTGAACGGATTTGCAACAAAGCGTTCGCCAGTCATTGCCTCGCGTTGCCAATAGCCACGCGTCACACCTGCGCCGCCAATATATAATTCACCCTGCATTCCAACGGGAACCGGCATACGTGCTGCATCCAGCACATAAAGTTCAGTGCCGGCGATCGGCCGCCCGATATTAACCATACCATCGCAAGGATCCGCCGCGCCTGTTGCCGACCAGATGGTCGTTTCGGTGGGGCCATACATATTTTCAATGCTGGCGGATGTGGCCAGTTTCAGATCCCGCACAAGGGGGCCGGGCAGGGCCTCGCCGCCCAAAAACAGGTGCTTGACCTGTGCCAGTGCCCCGCGTGAGGTATCGTTCATGGCAACCATTTGCGCCATTGAGGGTGTCATTTGCATATGGGTCACATGGTGACGGCGAATTTGCGCCGCGATTGAGAAATCATCCTTAGCGATGTCGACCTTTTTGTTTGCCAATTCAACAACTTGCGCCAAGGGTTTGAGGCTTTCAAGTACCACTTCAGGTGCAATGCCATAATCAATCAGGCAGGCAATTTCATCCACGCCAATGCGCTTTAACTGTTCTGTTCGGGCCACTGCATCCTCAATGGTGCCAAACATACCGCTATCTTCAAAATAACGCAGGAAGGCATGTTCAAGGATTTCATCAACCTCGTCTGCGCTTAGCACACCAAGGTCCAGTTCAAACGCGTTTGAAACACCTTTGGGGCGTTTGAAGGCCGGGAAAACCCATGCGAATTGTTTGATCAATCCAGCGGCGGCCCCCATATATTCCTTCATCGGACCGCGTGCCATATCGCGGGCTTTTTCGCGGGTTTCGGCAAGGTACGTGTGCAGCATCAAGGTAATGGTAAAGTCAGCCGGATCATGCCCGGCCTTACGCAATGCATCGTGATAAATGCGGATTTTTCCCTCAACTTCGTCGATGGACTGGCCCAGAAGGTGGGTCAAAACATTGGCGCCGATTTCGCCGGCTTCACGCCAAGTGTCAGGATTTCCGGCAATGGTTACCCAAATCGGCAGCTCTTTGGAAACCGGACGGGGCTGGGTGATAACCGCATGCGGAGTGCCGTCAGCCAGCGGAAATTCCACGGCTTCGCCGCGCCAAAGTTTGCGCAGGATCTTAATGCTTTCAAACATCGCCTTTTTGTTGTGGGGTGGTGAATTTTCCGGCCGCAGGACAAAGTCATTTGGCTGCCAGCCAGCGGCAATGCCAAGACCCGCGCGCCCGTCTGTCAGGTTGTCGATAATCGCCCATTCTTCAGCAATGCGCGCCGGATGGTGCAAGGGTGCCACGCAGGACCCCGACCGCACATCAATCCCCTTGGTAACAGCGGCAACCGCCGCACCGGTGACAGCAGGGTTAGGATAGGGGCCGCCAAATGCGTGGAAGTGGCGTTCAGGTGTCCAAATAGCACGAAAGCCGTTGTCATCGGCAAAGCGCGCGCCATCCAACAGCATTTGATATTTTTTCGGGCCTGCACCATCGTCATTACCCCAGAAATACAGGCTGAAATCCATGTGCCGGTCGCTGTGGGCTGCACCCTTGGTAATGTCGCCAGAAACCAGTGCGCGTTCTTCATCGCCTGACAGGATCAGGCGGAAACCACGCGACAGGGTGTAAAACAGTTCCAGCACCGAAATATCAAAGCTTAGGCTGGTGACTGCAAGCCATGTGCCGGGTTCGTCATGGGCCACGCGGGCATCCATTCCGGTAAAGAAACTGGCCACATTTCGGTGTTCAACCATCACCCCCTTGGGCGTGCCGGTCGAACCTGACGTATAGATAATATAGGCCAGATCAGCCCCGCTTACACCGCTTTCAGGGTTGGTATCTGGTGCCTTGGCAATGCGTGCATCATCCAGGTGCAGGACCGTTGCGGTACTGTCGGGCAGGTCGGCGGCAAGGGCGGCTTCGCCAAGGATAATTTTGGCCCCGCTGTCGTTCAGGTAATGCGCCAAACGGTCCTTGGGAAAGGTGGGGTCAAGCGGCACATATGCGGCCCCTGCCTTCATAATGGCAAGGGCGCCAATCATCATATCAGGCCCGCGAGACATGTGCAGGGCAATCGGATTTCCCGGTGCTGCACCCAGTTTTTGCAGCACGTTTGCGGCCTTGTTTGCGGCCTTGTTTAGGGCGTCATAGCTTAGGGTTCGGTCTTCGAAAATTACGGCGGTGGCATCAGGTGTGCGTGCAACTTGCGCCTCAAAGGCGGCGTGGATCAAATCCGGCCCAATAAGCGGGGTTTTGGTGCTGTTCCATGTTTTCAAAACAAGGTCACGTTCGGTTTCGGGCAAAAGCGGGATGTCGCCAAGGGGGCGGTTTGCATCCTTATTCACTTCGGTCAGGAAAAGCTCCAGACGGGCGGCTAAAAGATCAATGTATTCAACATTAACTTTTCCGCTATCAGCCTGAATTCCCACTAAATTATTTAATATAACAAAGGTTATACTGGTGCCTATGATTAGCCCATCAACACCGTCGCTTATCCCGATTGCGGGGGTGCGTAATTGACCAATATCGGGCATGCGTGCCACCAGATCACTGGCAAATCCACGCATTTTTTGGGCCTTATCCAGCGTCTGTGTGAATGCAGCCGAGGCAGATTTAAATGTGCCTGTGCCAGCGTCAAAACGCACGGGAACCCAGCTATTTACAAAGCCGGGGCTGGCGATTTTTGCCAATGCTGTATCGGTAAACGCGATGTCGGTGCAGGTGTCTTCGGCCAGCCGTGTGGCAAAGGCTGCCAGTGCTGCCAGTGACGCCCCGCCAGCGGGAATTATCCGTGTTTCTACATTACCCGAGGCCTGCGCACCACTTAGGCCCAGTCCGGCGGGTCGCAGGTTTTCTAGACATGTGCGCCAATAGGTGTCGCCCGGTGCCAAAATCGTCGACAGGGCATTTAATTCGGATGTCACTGCCTTGGTCAAAGGTGGCAATACATCGCCAACTTGGGCAAAATCGACCACCTCGACATTGCTGCAATCTGCATGTTTCAGACCGTATAGCAAAACTGCTTTGTCGGCTGTCGCAACCAGTAATTGGTCGGCACGAATATCCAGAACTGTGCCAGGGGTTGCGCCATCCTGTCCCGGCTCGATCGTGACTTTTGTGACCATATAGGTTGATCCGGCAGCTTCGAATTTGGGCAACGCCAGCGGGTTCCAATAGGTGCCGTGGTCCAGTGCGTGAATTTGCTGCGCAACGGCCTGTGCTGTGCCTTGAAAATCGATGCGTCCAGCAGCTTCGGGCCGTTTATCACGGGCAAAATAGCTGCGGGCGTTCAGGTCCTGGGCAACCAGCGGCATTTTGTCTGCCAGCACCCCGTCCAGTACCTTGCCAAAGGCGTGAATGGCGGCCTCGTAACATTTGGTGTTTAGGGTTAGGGCTGTTTCATCAGGCGCAATAGCAAAGTTTTCTTGCGCAACAATATCACCTTGATCAACGCCCTTTGTGATCATGTGCCAGGTGATGCCGAATTCGACCTCGCCAGCCAGCAAGGCCCAAACAGGTGCGTTCAAACCAGCGTAACGCGGCAGCGGCCCATCATGAAAATTGATTGCACCGCGCCGTGGGATATTCAAAACTGAATCTGGAATAATATCAAGGTTGGCAATGGAAAATAGCCAGTCGAATTCAACCTTTTCAAGGCCTTGGGCAAGGGTGTCGCTGGGTTTTAAAACACTTATTTTATGGGCTTCGGCCCATTCGGAAATCTTGGGATTGCGTGTGATGACGCGTTCAATCCGCGCCCCCCGCTCAAGCAAGGCTTCGCCACACTGCACTAGCAAAGTTGCATTTCCCATGAGAACAGTTGCTATCGTAGACATAATTACTCTCCGGTTTCGTTTGCTGCATTCTGATGGTCAGACCCATTTTCAGGGGCATAGTTGGCACCGCGATTGCGGTGACGTCCAAATGCAAGCGATTTAAAATAATGTTTCAGTAAATTGCGTAGAAAGTATGGCGGGTTATCCACCCGATCGCGTTTTGCCATTCGTTTCAGGCGGCATATTATGACACCCAAAGCATGCGCCAATGTGGCCAGTCCGGCATAAATATGACCGTGGTTTTTTGTAAAATAATGCAAGCGACTGTCGTACCAATATTCGGGAATACGTTTCCAGTTTTTCATCCCCGTTGAAACTGATCCAATATGTGCGACCGCAGAATCGTGTACATATATGGTTTTCCAGCCGGCGTTTGCAGCGCGGCGGCACAGGTCAGTCTCTTCAAAATACAAAAAGAATTTTTCGTCAAAAAGGCCAATTTCGTCTAATACTTCACGGCGCATAAGCATGCTTGCCCCCGCCAGCCAATCAACCGCTTGGGTGTTTTCGGGCATTGGCAATGGCACTGTGAAACGCCCCAAAAGGCGGCTGATCAGCCCCAATTGCGCCGCACCTTCAAATTCACTGGCGATTGTTGGAAACCGGAACGCGGTTATGTGCGCTTCGCCGGATGGGCCGTGAATATAGGATCCGGCAAAACCGGCTTTCGGGGTTATCTTAAGGCAGCCCAGCAATTTTTCAATCGCATCCGGGGCCGGAAAGGCATCCGAGTTCAGGATATAAAACAGGTCAGGCTTGCTGCCATCGGCAAAGCCGGCGCGAATACCGTAATTATTACCCGCGCCAAAACCGCCATTATGACCAGATTGCAAGACGCGAACCGGGGTGTTGTTTTCGGGGTTTTCCCAGCCACTATTTTTTATATGCGCATGGATTTCCTCAAAGGATCCATCCTGTGAATCATTATCAACCACGCAAATTTCACCATCCAAATGTGCCATTGCGACGCGCGCCGCCGCAACAGATTCAAGCGTCATTTCCGGTGTTTTGTAATTCAAAATAATGGTTAATATTTTGCTGTTTTTCATGTTCATTCTGCCGCCTGCTCTGTCGAGGTTACGGTTTGTACCGGTTCGGTTTTTGCAGGGTTTTGGGTGGCCGAACGGGGTGATCTTACGGCATTGATTTCTGCGCGCATTTTACTGGCAAGAACGCGCACATTTGGCTCTAAAACCATACTGTCGTGATCGCCTGGAACTTCATAAACTGAAAGTGCAGGCGCATGCCCGCCCCAATCATTATCTTCAAATAAATAGGCGCGCTGGCTGTCGACCCAATGACCATTTGAGACCTGCCAATGTCCTTGTAACGGCGGGCGGAACAGGACCAAATTTCCGGACCACGGTTTCAGATTATATGTGGCAACTGATTGCAAAAACGCAGCCTCAATTGCAATATTATGAAACTGTGGGCCGCTGTCTTCGTTGCTGGGAATTGCGGTATTTCGCCGTTTGGACAGCTCCCATTTAATTCGTCTAATTGCCCATTTTGATATATATCCCAATCCCTTACGTTTGAATTCAGCCAGTTGTATTAAAGCGCGATCTTTGCCTTCAAGGGGGCGACGAACCGGAAGTGGCGTGTCGAGCAGGACTACAATTGCTACCTCTTCGCCAGCGGCCTCAAGCTGCTGGGCAATTTCGTATGCGGTAATGCCGCCCCCCGAAAATCCGCCCAGAAAATAGGGGCCGTGCGGTTGTATTTGTTGCATTTCCGCAATCATATCCGCGGCGGCTATTTTGATGTCGGTATGGGGTGCCTCGGCACCCAAAAGTCCGCGCGCTTGTAGGCCATAGAACGGCTGATCAGCCCCCAGAAGATGCGCAAGGTGGCGCAAGTTTAAAACATTGCCAAACATGCCTGCGACAAGGAAAAATGGTGCTTGCGGTCCACCTTCGCCTTGGTGCATTGGCACCAGATGGGTAAAGCGGCGTTGGGGGGCCGATTTGGTTAATTTTTGGGGCTCTCCATCACCGGTATTTTCCACACCTTCTTGGGCCAAAAGTCCAGCTAGTTTGCGAATGCTGGGCGCCTCAAACAGAACTGAAATCGGGAATTCGATGTTCCATGTTTTACGCATACGGCTAAACAGGCGCACTGCGATCAAGGAGTGGCCGCCCAGGTCAAAAAAGCTGTCATCAGCACCAATTTTACTGATGCCCAGAAGGTCCTGCCAAAATCCAGCAAGCATAATTTCAATCGCACCTTCGGGTGCAATATAGTCCTGCGCTAAGGCTGGGCGCTCAAAGCTCTGGGCGCTTTTGTTGGTTTCTGTTTCTGCCTTGGCCTGTTCGATAAGGGTGTCTAACGGCATTGACGAAACATAAATCTGAGACCGCTTTTGTGCCAAAGCCCGATGAAATGCCTGTGCGCCTTCGTCGGCGTGAATGCCCTGCGACAGGTTGTGGTGCAAGCGTTCTTCGGCAGCAGAAAGCGGGCGGTTACTATCAGAATTTTCTAGAAACTCGACCTCAGTGGTGGCGGGTGCTGCACCCAGATTAAGGGTTGCACCCGTATCAATGCGCCGGATTGAAAAGCCTTCAATTTCAACGCAAACCTGCCCGGTATCATCCAGTAATACAATATCAAAGCGGGCATGCGGGGTGTCTTGGGTTGCCTCATCCACCTTTACCCAACTGGTAATTTTGGCAGGTAAGCTATTGTAAATGCGCACAGTTCCGTAAGAAACAGGCACCCAAAGATGTGCGCCTTGATAGCCGGGGATAAGCGCCATTGCCCAGCCTGTTGCAATATCTAAAAGTGCAGGGTGCAGTAAGAAACCTGCGTCTAAATCCCCGTGGGCCATGGCCGGCAGGGCCAATTCGGCCACGCCTTCGCCTGTGCCAAGCGCAAATTTCCGTAGCACCTTCCAACGCGGACCAAATTGCAAGTGGGCCTCTTGGGCGCTGGTCAAAACGTTGCCTGAACTGGCGGCTTTTTGTGCGCTGCTGCACCTTGCCCAAAGCGCGTTCATATCAATTTTTTCAGCCGGTTTTATGCTGCCCAAAGCCAGCCGTGCTTCGCTGTTCAACACGAACCCTGCGCGCCCGTCCATGTTTTGCGCCGCGCGAATATCCATGCGATAACCTTCGTCGCTGCGTCTGAGCCGCACGCGGATATCGCGCGCTTTTTTGTTGTCCACATCTAAGGCGCGTAAAAAGTAAAGATCGCGAATTTCATAGGGCATGGATTCGCCCTGTGCCGCCAGACTTTCGGCGGCAAGTTCAAGGTATCCGGTGCCAGGCAAAAGGGCCTGGCCACTGGCCAGCCGGTGTTCATCTATGACCCAATCCGTTACGGCGCAAAGCTGACCAGTAAAGACCCGGTCGCCTTGGGGATCAAGTACAGAATGTGACAAAAGTGGCGCATTTATTTCGGTACTGGCGCTGTCGCAATGGCACTTATTGCGTGCCTCGATTGCGTCGGCGGCCATGCCTGTATCGGCCCAGATGCCCCAGTTTAACGCGACCACATTTGTCTGCCCGTCTGCGCGTGAATTTGCAAAGGCATTCAGGTATTCATTGGCGGCGACATAATCGACCTGCCCCATCGGGGCTGTCGCGGTTGAGGTTGATGAAAACAGTACTAACCAGTCAATGGATCCATCCGGGAATATTTTGTTAAGTACCTGAGTTCCGTGGATTTTCGGTGTGAATACTTCTTCAACTCCGATCAGAGTTTTGGTTGCCAAGGGGGCGTCATCAATGACACCAGCCGCGTGGATAACACCGTAAATTGACCCGAATTCTTGTTCGGATTGCATCTTGGCAGCCTGCATTTCTTCGACATTACAAACGTCAGCGCATAGCACTAAAACCTTACTGCCAAGGGCCTCAAGTTTTTGCACTTGGGCAATGCGTGCGGCAGCTTTCCCACTGGCGCGGGGCCAGTCTGCGCGGGCTGGAAAATCACTGCGCGAAAGCAGGATGATGCGGGCCTTGTGACGCTTGATCAGGTCTGCGGCAATTGTCAGACCAATGCCGCCAAACCCACCGGTAATCAGCCATGTGCCGCCTTCCTTAATCGCAAGGGGGGCCTTTGGGGTCAGGGGTGTGCGCCCATAGGAAAGCGCATATCTATGTGCGCCGCGCAGGGCAGAATTTTGGTTAACAGGCGGCGCTGCCAGTTCTTCTAAAATCATGCTAATCACGTCTGGATCAATGGCTTTTTGACGACCGTTCGTCTGTGCTTCAATGTCCAAAGTTGACACTGTAATGCCGGCCATTTCGCGCGGAATAATCCTGACAGGCCCGGCAATTGTTGCCTTTTCAGGGTAGGGCAGGGCTTCATTTTTGACCTGAGCAGCCCCCGTGGTGAATACGGTGATGTGGGTCGTTTCGGGCAAGGTGGCGTCGTCAGCGGCCTCGCCTAATGCCTGGGCCAAAAACAGCAGGCTAAAGAAACCCTGTTCAAGATTACGGTGAAAAAAGCTGGAGCCAGCGCGGAAATTCTTGCTTGAATTTGCCAGCCAGAAATGCGCGATCCTATCGGGTGCATGGCCTTCGGTTATCAATGCGGCAATAAGCTGGTCATAACTTTCCCGACCCATTTCAGGGGCAAGGGTGAAGGTGTCGCCGTCGCGCGAAAAGGCATCGCCTGGGCGTACAGATGTGACGTGCTGTCCAGCATTTCGCAGCTGGCGTGCCACCTCAGACCCAAGGCCAGTTTCGCTTTCGAATATCAGCCAATTAAGGGGTGTATTTTTGATGCTTTCAAGGGCATTGGCCGGGCTGTTAGCATAGGTTTTTCGCCATTCCGGACTATAGCCCCAGTCGGTCATATCATCTTGGCGCATAGGCAGTGTCGGGGCCGAAACCGTGGCGATACCCGGCTCAATATAATAGGTGGCGCGTTGGAATGCATAGGTCGGAAGCACCACGCGCTGGCGTTTTGCCTCGCCCCAGATTTGCGGCCAGTCGATGTTGACACCTACGGCCCAAAGTCGCCCAAGAGCCGCCATAAAATAGGCGTCATCAGCGACGTCATCATCAGGGTGGCGCAAGGTGTGGATCACTTGATTTGGTGTCATGTCAGGGTGGCTTTGGGCAAGGGATGACAAGGCCTTTCCCGGCCCAACCTCTAACAAAATCCGATTTGGAGCTGCGGCCAAAGTGGTGATGCAATCGGCAAAGT
Organism: Aliiroseovarius sp.; assembly: GCA_030625565.1. GTDB lineage: Bacteria > Pseudomonadota > Alphaproteobacteria > Rhodobacterales > Rhodobacteraceae > JAAEUB01. The sequence continues at coordinate 13,110 of DAOUQO010000029.1, forward strand.
TAACGGTATTTCGAAGGTGCCCAACCCAATAATCTGGATCGGTTGCCTCGGTATCTGTGATGGGTTTTCCCGAGCGATTTGAGATCAGGGGGATCAAGGGGGAATTTAAGGTAATCGATTGTAAATAAGCACGAAAACGGCCCAAAACTGGGTCCAGCATACGGCTGTGGGCCGCGATATTTATCGGAATGCGTTGACCTTCGACACCCTGCATCGCCAATGCTTTTTCCAGCGCATCAAGGGCAGTATCCGGTCCGGTGGCAACGCTAAGATCAGGCGCATTCACCGCGGCAATATCAAGGTCGTCCCCTAAGTAGGCGTGCAATTCATCGGCGGGCAAAGGCACGCTTAGCATCCCGCCCGCAGGTATGCTGTCCATCAGTTCGCCGCGCAGATGCACAAGGCCAATGCAGTCATCAAAACTGATCACACCGGCAAGGCAGGCAGCGGTGTTTTCACCCATGGAATGACCGACCAAAACCGAAGGTTTGACGCCCCAGCTAATCCAGAGTTGCGCAAGCGCGTATTCAGTAATCATGATCAGCGGTAGCTGTACCGAGGGCTGCTTTAACTTGTCATTAGCCGCAGGCATATCGGCATTATTTTCCGGTAACCACAGGGCACGAATGTCATAATCCAGACGCGGGGCAAGAATGTCTAATCCTTTGTCCATCCATTCGGCGAATGTTGGTTCGGTTTCGTACAAATCCCGCGCCATTCCAGCGTATTGCGCCCCACCACCGGGGAACATAAAGGTAATGTCCGGCTTGCCTGCAAGAACGCTATGGGTGAAGACCCTGCGCGGATCATTTTTGGTTAAAAGGCGCGCGGCTTCGTCATGGGTTTCGGCGACTACGACGCGGCGTTTTTCAAAGGCGCGCCGGCCTTCTTTCAGGGTCCATGCAACATCGGCCAGTTCTTGGTCGGTATTGGCACGCAGATGCGCGGCCAAGCGGCTGGTGTTATCATCAAGTGCGGATTTTGAGCGCCCTGATAGGCACAAAAGTTGAAATGGCCAGTCGCTTTGTTCGCTGGGCGCGGGCGCGGGCGCCTCTTGCAGTATGGCAAAGGCGTTTGTGCCGCCAACGCCCAGTGAATTAACCCCGGCGCGACGCGGGCCTTTGTGGCTGACCCATTTTGTGTGCCGGTCGTTTACCCGAAACGGGCTTGTGTTAAATTCGATCGCGGGGTTGGGTTTTTCAAACCCTAAGCTTGCCGGAATTTCACCGTTTTTCAATGCCATAGATGCCTTGATCAGGCTGGCGACGCCAGCGGCAGTATCGGTATGGCCAATGTTGGTTTTGACCGATCCAATGCGGCAAAATCCAATTTCGTCTGTGGTTTCGCGAAACGCTTCGGTAAGGGCCGCAACCTCGATCGGGTCACCCAGATAGGTGCCGGTTCCGTGGCATTCAACATAGTCGACGGTGTCGGCCGTGACTTCGCCCAAAGCCAGAGCATCGGCAATAGCGGCGGCTTGCCCCCCAACGGAAGGCGCAAGATATCCGGCTTTGTCGGCCCCGTCATTATTGACGGCAGAGCCCTTGATTATGGCCCAAATATGGTCGCCATCGGTGATGGCATCCTTGGCGCGGCGCAAAATGACCGCTCCGGCACCTGAACCAAAAACTGTACCTTTGGCGCGGTGATCAAAGGCGTGGCATTGCCCGTCGGGCGACAGCACTTCGCCTTCTTTGTAAACGTATCCGCGACCCTGTGGAATTTCCAGCGTCACCCCCCCCGCAATGGCCATGTCGCATTCGCCGTTCAGCAGTGCCTGGGTCGCATAATGGGTTGCCACCAGCGAGGTTGAGCAGGCGGTTTGCACATTGATTGACGGGCCTTTCAGATCAAACACATGGCTTAGGCGGGTGGATAGAAAATCCTTGTCATTACCTGTATGACGCAACAAAAACATGCCCACATCATCAACCAGATCAGGGTTTGAACAGATGTTAAAATAAAAATAACTTCCCATGCCACAACCGGCGTAAACCCCTATGGGGCCTTGAAAATTTTCCGGCATGTGGCCTGCATTTTCCAATGCCTCCCAACCGGTTTCCAGGAATTTCCGGTGCTGGGGGTCCATGATTGCGGCTTCTTTCGGCGAGAAGCCAAAAAACTCAGGTTCAAAGTCGGCAAAGCCATCCAGTGGCGCGCCGTAGGGCACATAATCGCGCCGCGCCATGCGTGCGGGGTCTTCGCCATTTGCGCGCAGATCTGCGTCGGAAATTTTGCGAATTCCGCTGGTGCCAGCAGTAAGCATTTCCCAATAGGCCCCAAGCCCGTCTGCGCCCGGAAACTGGGCGCTCATGCCAATTATGGCTATGTCATTATCGCCGATATCGACGTTGTTACTTTGATCGCTCATGAATACAAAACCACCCTATCAGCGTGCTTTATAGCGACAGAATACGAATATATTTGGGCAAGATACTGGCTTTATTGGTCCCTGAGTAGGGGGATTTGTAAAATTCTGCCGCAGGTCTTACCATGGGTTAACCTTGGCCACTGAACGCCAGTGCAATAATTGCATCTTGGTTCAACCACAGCGCCAGTGCCGCGCCGCCCAGCCCCAGCCCGGCAAAGACCGCATCATGCACTGGATCCCATGCACCAACCCGGCGGGCAAGCCACGTGGTAACCGGATAAATCGCCAATCGTGCAAGGCCCTGTCCCAAAATAGCCCCGTACAGTCCGGCAATTTCCAACCCCCATACCAGCCCTATAATCATTAATATGGCGCGCAGAAGTGTCAGGATAAAAAAGCGGCGGCTGTCGCCTGCGGCAAGTGCTGCTTGGTCATAGGTCAGTTGTATAATCGTCGGAATCTGCATGATTGCCAGCAGCACAACAACTGCCCCCGCCGCTTGGTAACGCGGATCATACAGCAGCCCGATCAACCAAATCCCAAGGCTTGCAAAAATTGTGACCAGCACAATCAGCGCGCCGGTCATAAGCATGCGCATGCGGCGCAGGCGTATAAAATTACCGCGACTTTCACGTGGCGGACATTCGCGGTAAATCGGGATTACGATTTTTTGGTTTACCATAGTTCCCAGCATCAATGGGAATGACGCCAGAAAATAGCCGATATTATAGATGCCAAATTCACCAAGGCTCAGGTATTTACCAATCAGGATCTTGTCGCCTTGCGTGAAAAGAAAGCCGCATAAAGTTGACAGAAAAATCCATTTACCAAATGTGATCAACTCACGGCGGGCGGTGCGTTCCCACCTGAAATGATTTGCCGGTCCGGGCAGCAGAAAATTGAACAATACAAGCTGGATCAGGGTTGATAAAACCCCGCTTAAAACCAGTGCCCAGACCGATTTCAGCCAATAGGCAAAGGCCACCGCAGTGATGACGCCCACCAGTTGGGTGACAATATCAATCAGGGTTATCCGGCCTAAACGCATATGCCGGTGCGCGGTTTCAATGCGGGTCGGGTTGAAACCTGTGATCAGCAAAGTCAGGGCGGCAACCGGCAAAAGTTGCGCTAATTCAGGGGCTTGATAAAGCGCTGCGGCGGGCCATGAAAGCGCGCAGGCTGTTAGCCATAGCAGCACACCGCGAATTGCCTGAATGCTCCAGGCGGTGTTTAGGAAATCAGGATCGTCGCCGCGTTTTGATTGCATAATCGACGGGCCAATGCCGACATCTGAAAACTGCCCCAACCCAATCAGAACCAGTGAAACCAGCGCCATGATGCCAAATGCTTCGGGAAACAAAAGCCGGGTCAGGATCAGGTTGGTCACTAGGCGGATAACTTGGCTTGCCCCAAATCCACCCACCGTCAACGCCGAGGATCTAAGCACGCGCGCGGTCAGGCTGCTGCCTTTTATGCGTTTAACTATGTTCACCGCCCACGGCTCCAGCTGGTGTTGAATCGTTTTGTCAGCCGTGCCATCAGGCCAATGCCCGTATATACCGCCACACCAAACGGGTCGCGCAGGCCAAGCCTTAACAATACCGAAATTCGGGATGGTCGCATGTCGTCTTTTTTGAACATTTCAGGGTCGCGTATAAATAATTCATGTACGCCCGCATCCTGACGGCGGCGCACCCGTAGCAGGGCGCGCGCCCCTTCGACCACAGGCCAAAGGTAGGTTGCGGTTGCGGTAATACGCTGGGATGGCGCAAAGCACAGGCGCACAAAAGTATCGTCTGAAATAATATTGGGGAAAAGCCCCCAACGTGCGCGACCAGCCGTGTTTACCGCAAATAATCCGCACCCTGGAACACCGGTTACCATGAATGGAACCTGTGCATAGATGCGTGCATAGGCACGACTGATAAATGAACGCGGTTGTGGGATTTGTACAACTCCGCTGCAATATACTGGGCTTTTATTCTCTAAAATGTTCGATATCTGCTGTAAAAGGTCGGGGCTGACAATTACATCGGCATCCAGATAAACCCGTGATCCGGGGTCC
>DAOUQO010000252.1 GCA_030625565.1 Aliiroseovarius sp.
CCGCGCCGATTGAGGCAGCAAGTCCCACCAGAAATGTCGTGTGTGTATCGCCGGTGGCAAAGGCCGTGGCAAAGATCGGCGCAAGGGTTGAAACCGACCCATCCATCAGGCCTGCAAGGCCGGGCTGCACCCATGTCAGCACAAACTGGCGGTGGGAATCTTGATCTTCGACACTGCGTGCTTCGCCTGAAAGGTGTTCGGCTTCAAGGCTGCCGGCTGTTTCGGAATGCGCGGCCTCGGCGGCGGCCAGATCGCCCAGAAGCTTGCGGGTTTCGGCGTCCGATGAAACATCTGCTGCCTTGCGATAGAAAATTTCCGCCTGTTGTTCCATGCCGCGCGCTTCGGCACGCATGGTTTCCAGACCAAGGTTTTCGACCATCCAGATCGGGCGGCGGGCATAAAAACCCGAAACATGTTCGCGCCGGATCAGGGGTATCACTTCGCCAAAGCGCCTTTGATGGGCCTCGATAAGCAGGCGGCGGTGTTCGTCTTCTTCAATCGCCATGCCGTCAAAAACTTTGGCCGATGCGGGGAAATCTGTGCGCAAGCGTTGGGCGTATTGGCGGTAAATACGCGCGTCGTCTTCTTCGTTGGATATGGCCAGTGCCAGAATTTCCTGTTCAGACAGGTCTTTAAAGCGGCGACGGTGGGCAATTGCGGGGATCATGGTCTGGCCTTTCCAGATTTAGAATAATTCCAAAATAGCACGCCCGCCGTTATGCGCAACCAAATGTTTAGCCGCACCTGTCAACGTGATCCAACGGAAAAACCGGCCTGCGCACATTTTGATAGTCACGTTTTGACGGGTCTGGTGTGGACAGCCCGCCAGCATCGGTCACAAAAATTTGGTGTGCAATAGGCGCGAAGGCGGCACGAAAATGCTGCATGGATTTAACCACGATGATAGATTTTTGCGCAGGCTCAACCCCAAGAATACGAAAGGGGTTCAGGTCATGCAGTTGCACCCGCTCTGAGGTCACTAAAACATCAACCCCACCAACCCTAAGGCAGGCCGAGGTGCCAAGCTGGCCGGGAAGGCCCGCAAACATCGGACCTTCATAAGTGAACATGCCGTCGCTGATGGCCATGATCGTACCCGTGACCGTAATTGGCCCGCCGCCAATATTTGGATCAACCTTGCCGCCAATCGAAATTGTTACCGTTTCCCCGACATTTCGGGCGGCCAGATCAGCGGCAGCTTTGGGGTCATTGATCGCACCCAAAGCCGCATTTTCAACGCCAATTTCCAGCAAGGCAGTCAGGATTGCGGTGCAATCGCTATAGGCCCCTGATCCGGGGTTATCGGCGTAGTCGGCAATCACCGTCGGCCCTTTGCCTGCTGGCAATGTGCCAAGTTCATTCAGGCAGTCGCCCAAGGAAATCGGGCGGTCATTTACCTTGCGCCAGCCCCAGATTTCATCAGCCAGTTCCATGGCAATCCGGCTTGGCAGGTCCGGCTGAACGCCCCCCTTGTCATAACAAACAATCACGTTTGGACCTGATGCAAAAACGTCCGCCTCGGGGAAACCGGAATTGACGCTGATGCCCAGAATTCCGGCCTGATTTACCCGCCGCGCAGCACTGGCCAGCACCTTGACCATTGGCCCGTTATTAGTGGTGCGCCCGTCGTCGCACCCCGCCACTTGGGGCGGGCGGGCAATGGTTAATGCAGGCGCGATTTCGCCCTTCATAGTGCGGTCCAGCAGTGCGCAGGCATCTTCGGCGCGCGCACCCATGTCGATATGGGGATAGGTGCGGTAACTGACTGCAATATCTGCATATTCTGCCAGTTCGTCAAAGATGTTGGCATGCAAATCAAACGTTACGGCGATGGGAACATCATCGCCCACAACTTCGCGGATCAGGCGCAAAAACTGGGTTTCACCATCTTGCGAAGTTTCGGTCACCATCGCCCCGTGCAAGGCCACAAACAGCCCGTCAAACGGGCCGTTTTCACGAAGGCCTGCCAAGGTCGCATCGGTGATGATCTGGCGCGCGTCCTCGGTGACGGTGCCGCCGGGCATGGCCTGCGCTGCGGTGATGCAGGTGGGGTCCCAGCCATGTTTATCAGCGGCCTTCAGAAAACCGCCAATTTCCGAATTGGTGCCACGCAAGGCAGGCGCAATTTCATCGCCGACTAAAAACAAACTGGCGCGGAAATTTTCGATACCCGTAGACATAAGGCTGAATGTGTTGGATTCATGTGAAAAAATCATGCCTGCGACGCGTTTTTTCACGGGTTTGTTCCTGCATAGTTTAAATACCAAATTGTATTGGTTTGGCGCATTTTGAATTTGTTGTTTTGTTTCACCAGCTCGCTAAGCTTGGTTTTGCCATAAGATCTGGGGTCAAAATCAGGATTATCGGCACGTATTCTGGACCCTATTTGGGATAAAGTGTACCAGTCATCATCTTGCTCGATCCGCTCTATGGCCCGAAGGATTAGCTTTGTTAAGTTCGGAATTTTTTCTGTGGGGGCGCTTGGTTTAGCTTTATCATCGTCAGGTTTCTTTACTAAGTTTTCAATATATATGAAACGATTGCAAACATTGCGCAGGCTGGGCGGTGCCTTGCGCTCTCCAACCCCATAGACAATTTTGCCGCTTTCACGAATACGATTGGCAAGGGCAGTGAAATCACTATCCGAAGAAACCAAAACAAAGCCGTCAAAACCACCACGGTGTAAGATATCCATTGCATCAATGGTCATTGCTATATCGGTGGCATTTTTGAAGTGGGTATTTGCTGCGGCTTGTTGTTCAACAAAGCCCAATAAACGAGATTT
>DAOUQO010000222.1 GCA_030625565.1 Aliiroseovarius sp.
GATTGGCGGCTCGGGATTATATGAAATCGACGGGTTGCAAGGGGCCGAATGGCAAAGCGTTGAAACCCCGTGGGGCGCGCCTTCGGATCAGATTTTAACCGGGGTTCTGGATGGCGTAAAAATGGCGTTTTTACCCCGCCACGGGCGCGGGCATGTCCATTCGCCAACATCGGTTCCTTACCGCGCCAACATCGACGCACTAAAACAGCTGGGCGTCACTGATGTGGTTTCAGTATCCGCCTGCGGCAGTTTTCGCGAAGAAATGGCCCCCGGTGATTTTGTTATCATCGACCAGTTTATTGACCGAACTTTCGCGCGCGACAAAAGCTTTTTCACCACCGGATGTGTGGCCCATGTTTCGGTGGCCCACCCGACCTGCGCACGCCTTTCGGCGCATTGTTTGACCGCCGCACGCGCCAGCGGCATCAAGGTGCATATGGGCGGGACATATCTGGCCATGGAAGGCCCGCAATTCAGCACCATTTCTGAGAGCAAAATGTACCGTGACAGCTGGGGCGCGGATGTGATCGGCATGACAAATATGCCCGAAGCAAAACTGGCCCGCGAGGCAGAACTTTGTTATGCTTCTGTCGCGATGATCACCGATTTCGACAGTTGGCATCCAGACCACGGCGCGGTGGATATTAACGCCATCATCGCCACCCTGACCGGCAATGCCGACAAAGGCCGTGCGCTGGTTGCACGCCTGCCAGCCTTGCTAAGTCCCGCGCGCGAATTGTGCGAACATGGCTGTGACCGGGCGCTGGAATACGCCATTTTAACCGCACCTGACGCGCGCGACCCTGCAATGGTGGCAAAGCTTGCTACGGTCGCCGGACGGGTGCTATGATTTCAAAAAACAATATAATAGGGAAATTACAGATGAAAAAAATTGCCTTGGCATTCTTGCTATTAACGCCGAATATTTCACATGCTGACGGATATATCCTTGGCGTTGGCCGCTGGTCTTGTGCAGATGTGGTTGAGGCCGCCCAGAATGGCAGCCCCATTCAAAGGGGCCAGTTAGCTGGCTGGATTTTGGGATATTGGAGCGCAATAACCACAACCAAACCAACCGAATTCATCGACATTGTCGAAAATGTAGGCGCCGAAACCGTTTATACGGAAACGATCAAGGCCTGCCAGAACTCTGACCCTGATGTGATGCTGTTTCAGGCAACCCAAAACATTATTGCCAACACTGGGTAACCGAAGATGCAACAGGTGCTGGTGCTTGGTGCAGACGGCTTTATCGGCCGCCATATCGCGTTCGCATTGCGGGCGGCCGGATATCATGTACTGGCCTCGGCGCGGCGGGTTAGCCGCCTGAATGCGATGGGGTTTGAAACCTTGCGCGCCGACCTTACCAACCCACAAACCCATGACGCCAATTTTTGGCGCCCGCACCTTAAGGGGGGCGTGCATGTGGTTAATGCGGCGGGGTTGTTAAATGGCACCAAACGCACCTTGCAGGCGGTGCATGTTCAGGCACCGCAGGCATTATACGGCGCGATGGAACCTGCTGCCAAAGGCGTGCTGATATCCGCAGTCGGGATTGACCATGCCACAACAGGTTTTGCCCAAACAAAACGCGCAGGCGAAGCCGCAGCAGCAGACGCCCAAATCACCATTTTGCGCCCCGGATTGGTGATGGCAGATACATCCTATGGCGGCACATCACTGGCACGTGCCTTGGCAGCCCTGCCATTTGTAACGCCGGTTATTGGCAAGGGGGAACAAGTGTTCAACCCTATCCATGCAGATGACTTGGCCAAGGCCGTAATTGCCTGCCTGAACACCCCGCCGGGCGCAGGTGCGCATGAAATTGGTGGGCCAGAACGGTTGACGCAGCGAAAATTGCTGACGGGGCTGCGCAACTGGCTTGGGTTAGGGAAAACCCGCATTTTGCCCCTACCGATGCCTGTGGCAAACTTTCTGGGGGCGGTTGGTGACATGCTTAGGTTGGGACCGATTTCACGCACCGCCATTGCCCAGCTTGAACATGGGGTTGAGGTCGATGAGGCCCCGCTTTGCGCCACCCTGAAACTTTCGCCGCGCCCAGCGTCGCAATTCATCAACGCAAGACCAGCGGGCACGCAAGACCTGTGGCATGCGCGCCTGTACCTCATGCGACCAGCGGTAAGGATAGTGCTGGCAGCACTGTGGCTGGCCTCGGGGTTTCTTGGCCTAACATTGGCACCAGATGAATTTTTACCGTTAATAAACAGCAGCTTATCAGATAGCATTCTGATCGGGATGGCCCGCCTTGGCGGGTTGGTCGACCTATGTATCGCTGCCGCACTTTTACGCAACTGGCGGCCAAAACTGGTCGCGGGACTGCAAGGCGCAATGGTCGTGGGCTATACGTTTGCCTTCACAATATTAGCGCCGGACTTATGGCTTTTACCACTTGGGGGATTGTTGAAAAACCTGCCCATTCTTGCCCTTATCGCCACAGCCGCAATACTGGAGGATGAACGCTGATGGATCCGTATTTCACCGCCAAATGGCTGCATATTCTATCGTCAACAGTGCTGTTTGGAACCGGAATGGGCACTGCATTTCAAATGGTGTGGGCATGGCGAACCGGGCGGGTTGAGACCATCCATTCTGTATCCTCAGGCGTGGTGGTTGCTGATTGGGTTTTTACGACTCCGGCGGGATTATTCCAGCCAGCAAGCGGCCTTTGGTTGATCTGGTTGCAAGGCTACAGCCTGCTGGAGCCATGGCTGATTGTCACCTATGGCGCATATATTCTAGCATTCATATGCTGGGCCCCTGTCGTCCATTTGCAAATCCGCATTCGCAACATGGCCGCCACAGCGCTTGCAAACAACACCCCCCTGCCCGATGATGCCCACCGTGCCTTTCGCCTGTGGTTCATCCTTGGCTGGCCCGCCTTTATCGCCCTGACAGGGGTTTTCTGGCTGATGGTCAGCAAGCCCGATCTGTGGGGGTGAACCGCCCGATTTTGGAAATTGCCACGTTGTAAGCGCGCCGTGCCTCAGCTAGTTAGCATATGGTCGGCCTTTACCAAAACATCCGGCGCGACAAACACCAGATCCAGACGCCCAACCACCTGAGGAACAACATGAAAACCGTCAAAGATTATATCCGCACCATCGTTGATTTCCCTCACGAAGGTATCATGTTTCGCGATGTCACCACGCTGTTTGCCAGCCCGCGCGGCTTTCGCATGGCGGTCGATCAAATGCTGCACCCCTATGCGGGCATGCAAATTGACAAGGTTGTCGGGCTTGAGGCGCGCGGCTTTATCCTTGGCGGCGCGATTGCCCACCAGCT
>DAOUQO010000211.1 GCA_030625565.1 Aliiroseovarius sp.
GCTGACGGTGTCGAGCTGAATTTCGGCTGCCCGCACGGCATGGCCGAACGCGGCATGGGTGCCGCCGTTGGGCAGGTGCCTGAATATGTTGGGCAAATCACCGCTTGGGTAAAGAAATATTATTCGCGCCCCTGCATCGTCAAGCTGACGCCGAATATTTCCAACATTTTGCTGCCTGCTGAGGCTGCGAAAAATGCAGGTGCGGATGCGGTTAGTTTGATTAACACGATCAACTCGATCACCTCGGTTAATCTAGACGAAATGTGCCCTGAGCCAATGATTGACGGCAAAGGTTCACACGGTGGCTATTGCGGCCCTGCGGTCAAACCGATTGCCTTGAATATGGTTGCCGAAATTGCCCGTAACGGTGCCACGGCTGACCTGCCGATCAGCGGTATTGGCGGGGTAACCACGTGGCGCGATGCCGCTGAATTCATGGCGCTGGGCGCTGGCAATGTGCAGGTTTGTACAGCCGTCATGACCTATGGTTTCAAGGTGGTCGAAGAAATGATTTCCGGCCTCAGCCAATGGATGGACGAAAAGGGTTATACTTCAACGGCTGATTTTGTCGGCATGGCTGTGCCCAATGTCACCGACTGGCAACATCTGAACCTTGATTACGTCACCAAGGCGGAAATCAATCAAGATGATTGCATCAAATGTGGCCGCTGTTTCATCGTTTGCGAAGACACATCACACCAAGCAATTGAGATGTCCGAAGACCGCGTGTTCACCGTGAAAGACGATGAATGCGTTGCCTGTAATTTGTGCATAAGCGTGTGTCCGGTGGAAAACTGTATCACTATGCGTGAACTGAAGGTCGGCGAGATTGATGAACGCACCGGCAGGGCCATTCCTGCGGATAAACGCACATGGTTGGAGCACCCGAATAATCCAATGGGTGACCCGTTAGCGTGCATTCGACGCAGCTAAACCCATTGCAATAAAGGCGCGCGGGCTTCACACTTGGCGCGTATTACACAAGAAGGAAACAACATGGCATCCCCGGCAGCAAACATGAAAATCGATGGCGACCGTTTATGGGACAGCCTGATGGAAATGGCCCAGATTGGCCCCGGTATTGCTGGTGGGAACAACCGCCAGACCGTCACGGATGAAGACGGCGAAGGCCGGGCATTGTTCGCGAAATGGTGCAAGGCTGCGGGCATGTCGATGGGGCTGGATACCATGGGCAACATGTTCGCGCGGCGCGAAGGTACAGACCCAGATGCGCTGCCGGTCTATGTGGGCAGCCACCTTGATACGCAGCCTACGGGCGGCAAATATGATGGCGTTTTGGGTGTGCTTGGCGGGTTGGAATTGATCCGCACGCTGAACGATCTGGACATCAAAACCAAGCACCCGATAGTGGTCACCAACTGGACGAATGAGGAAGGCACACGCTTCGCCCCCGCCATGCTGTCCAGTGGCGTTTTCGCGGGAATGCATACGCAAGACTGGGCATACGCGCGCGAAGATGCGGACGGCAAGAAATTCGGCGATGAGCTGGCGCGCATTGGCTGGCAGGGCGACGAAGAAGTTGGCGCGCGCAAAATGCACGCGATGTTTGAGCTGCATATCGAGCAAGGCCCGATCCTTGAGATTGAAGGTAAAGACGTGGGTGTTGTGACCCACGGCCAAGGGCTTAGCTGGACGCAAGTGACCATTCTGGGTAAAGACAGTCACACAGGTTCCACCCCGATGCCGATGCGTAAAAACGCAGGGCTTGGCATGGCGCGGGTACTGGAAAAAGTCGAAGAAATTGCATTAAGCCACGCGCCGCACGCGGTGGGTGCTGCGGGCCATATTGATGTGTTTCCGAACAGCCGTAATGTGATCCCCGGCAAGGTGGTTTTCACTGTTGATTTGCGGTCGCCTGATTTGGCCGTGATTGAGGACATGGAAGCGCGGCTGGCCGCAGCCGTCAAGGAAATCTGCGACACAATGGGGCTGGGATATGAGATGGAAAAGGTTGGCGGTTTTGACCCTGTGACCTTTGACGAAGGCTGCGTAAGTGCTGTGCGTAATGCAGCCGAACGTCTGGGATACAGCCATATGAACCTAATTTCAGGCGCGGGGCATGACGCGTGTTGGATCAACCGTGTTGCGCCCACTGCGATGATCATGTGCCCGTGTGTGGACGGGCTAAGCCACAATGAGGCCGAGGAAATTTCCAAAGAATGGGCTGTTGCTGGCACGGACGTGTTGTTGCATGCCGTGGTCGAGACTGCAGAAATCGTTAAGTAGGCGTAAATGTGGTATGCCCAGTTTGGGGCAGGGGGTAAAAATAGCTGACAACACCCCTCTTAACGAGGGGAAGCCAGAATAAAATTTTGCGCGATTAAAGGGGATATTACTATGAAACAAGCACTGATATTTGCAGCCATTTTTGTCATGGCCTTGGGTCAAATCGCAACAAATGTGATGGCAAAAAGCATGACTTACACGCGCGCATACCTAGAAGAAGGCCACTTTTTGTGGGATTATTACCCTCCTGACGCCAACTATAATGATCTAGTTTTTGATCAGAATGGCTGCTTTTTCTTCATCTATGACAATGGTGTGCATCCCGTCGTTGATAGTCTGAGTAAACAGCTTTGTCAGGACCGCAATGGAAATTTTGGCAAATATGCTGAACCTGCGCCACGGTATTAAGTGGCGATCCGGGGGTTGGTAAATGTATAGGTTTTTGATTGCCAGCAGTGCGATAGTTTTGTTCGCCATGGTCAACTTTGCGGCCAATGCGGCCCCTGCCTCGGGTGTTGATTGGGATTGGCAATTGTCCGAACCAATCAAGTCGCCCGCTGGTATCGCCGTATTTGATACGGACAAAGATAGCGTGACGCGCGCCCAGATTATGGCGCTGAACGCGGCTGGTGTTTATACGATTTGTTATGTTTCGGTTGGCACCACAGAAACCTTTCGCAATGACGTGAACATGTTTCATGACATGAGTATTTTCCAGCGGCCCGTGGTTGGTAAGCGGTATGGCGATTGGCCAGACGAATTTTTTCTGGACCTAAATAATCCGGCTTTGCGATATGCTATGCAGCGCCGCTTTATGGAATGTGCCGTGAAAGGCTTTCAGGCGATCGAGCCTGATAATATGGATGTTTACACCAATGATAGCGGCTTTGATATTTCGCGCGCGGATACACTGCGCTATATCAGGAATTTGGTCGAGGATGCCCACGCCCAAGGGCTTGAAATTGGTCAGAAAAATGTGCCAGAACTAACCCAAGATTTGGTCGGCATTATGGATTTTGTTATTACCGAAAGCTGTTATCAAGATGGCTGGTGCGACGACGTTTCGGCCTATACACAGGCGGGAAAACCTGTGTTCGACGCCGAATATAGCGACCGCGAAATTGACTGGGACGCGGCTTGCGCCGAAGCTGCACGTCTGAATATATCGATGATCCTGAAGGATCGTGACCTGAATATTGGCCGGAAAAGCTGTAACGAATAAGGGGAGAAGACCATGAGTAAAGTCATCAATGGCGGCACAGTTGTGACCGCTGATCTGACCTATAAGGCAGATGTTTTAGTTGAGGGCGGCGTGATCATCGAGATCGGGCAAAACTTGAGTGGGGACGAGGTTCTGGACGCCACTGGGTGTTACATTATGCCCGGCGGGATTGACCCGCACACGCATTT
>DAOUQO010000265.1 GCA_030625565.1 Aliiroseovarius sp.
GAATGCGCATGGTGGCATTGAATGCGATCTGACTGTGGCCCGTGTGGGGCAGGAAGAATTCTACATCGTCACCGGCACCGGCTTTGCCACCCATGATTTCAACTGGATTTCGCGCAACATTCCCGAAGGGATGAACTGCCAGTTGTTCGATATTACATCATCCAATGCGGTTTTGTCGCTGATGGGGCCAGAGGCCCGCAACATCCTTGAAAAAGTCACCCGTGCGGATGTGTCAAACGCGGGCTTTCCTTTCGGCACCACCAAAACCATCGGCATTGCAGGCTGCCCTGTGCTGGCGCTGCGGGTCACTTATGTGGGCGAACTGGGTTGGGAATTACACCTGCCGGTCGAATACGCCACCACGGTTTATGCGGCTTTGATGCAGGCAGGGGCCGCGCACGGGCTGATCAACGCTGGCTACCGCGCAATTGAATCCCTGCGCCTTGAAAAAGGTTATCGCGCTTGGGGGGCTGATATTGGCCCCGACCACACACCGTTTGAGGCGGGGCTTGGATGGGCGGTGAAACTGCGCAAAAACACACCCTTTATCGGATGCGAGGCGGCGCAGGATCAAAAGGAAAACGGGGTGAAGAAAATGCTTGCGTGCTTCACCACAGACCCTGACGTGGTGCTGCTGGGCCGCGAAACCATCTATCGCAACGGGGTGCGGGTTGGCTGGCTGACCTCGGGTGGGTTTGGCTATACTGTCGGTAAATCAATCGGTTACGGTTATGTTCGAAATCCGGACGGGGTGAGTTGCGAGTATGTCATGGACGCAACCTATGAACTGGAGGTCGCCACAAAACGCATCCCCTGCACCGTGCACATGGCCCCGCTGTATGACCCTGATATGAAGCGGATCAGGTGCTGAACCGGACCTGCTGCATTTAATCGGGTTTAACATTGCACAAGATAAGGCCAGCGCCCGCCCATGGGGGGCGGAATAGTGGGAACGTATTTTTAGATCAGCCGAAATGTGCTTTTCTGTGGCAGTTTGGGCAAAGCGCGCGCGTATTCTCAACTGTATCATCGCCGTCATCTGCCAAGGGGATAACGTGATGCACTTCAAGAAATGGGGTGCTGTCTGTTTTCCTATGGAAAGGCGCTGGTTTTTTACAGTTTTCGCATTTTCCCTGTGCCATATGCAGCCGCTCGGCAATGACATCAGGGTTGCGTTGGAACCTTACCACAGCCTGCATGGTTTTTGCAGGTTTGCGCGGGGCGGAACGCAACCTTTCTTGCCGTGCCTCTGAGGTGTCGTTGCGTGAGCGCTCAATGTCTTGCTGTAACTTCTTGTCGAGCGATTTTTTCTGTTCAAAGCAAATAAACCCCAAACTTCTAAGTTTATCTCGAATGAATTTGCCAGAAGAAAACTTACGACAATCTCTTTCGACCGACAGCGCCCAAATGGCCTTCAAGGGATAAGATGCTTCTTTGCTAGGGTGAGCAATATGCCATCGTATTGATGTGCCCATATAGTCTGGGCGCACACCAGCATCATACTGTTTCATCGCGTCGAAAACTTGTTGGTCTGATGTCGGGTGGAGTTTCACCCCTCCATCGCCTCCAACTCGTCAATCATCCCCGAGATCATGCTCAACCCCTTGTCCCAGAATTTGGGATCAGACGCATCCAGCCCGAACGGTGCCAACAACTCCTTGTGGTGCTTTGATCCACCCGCCTTCAGCATCTCGAAATACTTGTCCTGAAACCCAGCGTCGCCTTCCTCGTAAACCGCATAAAGCGCGTTCACCAACCCGTCGCCAAACGCATAGGCGTAGACGTAGAACGGCGAATGCACGAAATGCGGCACGTAGGACCAGAAGGTTTCATAACCCTCCATGAAGTTGAACACGGGCCCAAGGCTTTCGGCCTGCACCGACATCCACAGCGCGTTGATGTCGTCCGGTGTCAATTCGCCCTCGGCGCGTGCTGCGTGCAGTTTGCATTCAAAATCATAGAACGCGATTTGGCGCACCACGGTGTTGATCATATCCTCGACCTTGCCCGCCAGCAGGACCTTGCGTTCCGCGTCAGTTTTGGCCCCGTCCAGTAGCGCCCGAAAGGTCAGCATTTCGCCAAACACAGACGCCGTTTCGGCCAGTGTCAGCGGGGTCGAGGACAGCAATTCGCCCTGATCCGCCGCCAAAACCTGATGCACCCCGTGACCCAATTCATGCGCCAAGGTCATCACGTCGCGGGGTTTACCAAGGTAGTTCAGCATCACATAGGGATGCACGGTGGTCACCGTGGGGTGGGCGAATGCGCCGGGTGCTTTGCCCGGTTTCACGCCTGCATCAATCCAGCCATCGCTAAAGAACGGCGCGGCGATTTTGGCCATGCGCGGATCAAACGCGGCGTAGGCGTCCATCACGGTTTTCTCGGCCTCGCCCCAGCTTACGGTTTTGGTGTCTTCCATCGGCAATGGCGCGTTGCGGTCCCAGACCTCCATGGTTTCCAGCCCCAGCCATTTGGCCTTGAGCGCGTAATAGCGATGCGACAGCTTGGGGTAGGCTTTGACCACGGCATTGCGCAGCGCCTCGACCACTTCG
>DAOUQO010000041.1 GCA_030625565.1 Aliiroseovarius sp.
AACCGCGCCGCTGTCGGGCGCATCCAGCAGGCCCGCAATATGCAGCAGCGTTGATTTACCCGCCCCTGATGGCGCGACCAACGCCACAACTTCGCCCGCCTTCAGGCTTAGCGACGCGTTGCGCAGCACCGCCACTTCACTGGGCAGGCCGCCATTATAGACTTTAGTGATGGCATCTAATTTCAGCACAGGATCATTCATAACGAAGCGCCTCGACAGGGTTCATGCGGGCCGCCTTACGGGCCGGAAAAATGGTAACAACAAAGGATAAAAACAGCGACAGGCTAACCGCCGATAACACGTCCGGCAGCTCAAGCTTGGCAGGCAGGCGGTATATGCCGCGCACGGATGGATCCCATGCGCCGCCGCCTGCGATCATATCTATAACCGCGAAAATCTGGTCGATATAGATCGCGAACGTACAGCCCAGAATCACACCTGCCAGCGTGCCGACCAGACCGGTCATTGAACCACACAGGAAAAACACCCGCAGCACAGACCCTTCGGTCAGGCCCATCGTGCGCAAGATGCCAATATCGCGGCCTTTGTTTTTCACCAGCATGATCAGGCCGGAAATGATGTTTAGCGACGCGATCAGCACAAGGATCGAAAGGATAATGAACATCACGTTATCCTCCATTTTCAGGGCCTTCAGGAAGGCGCCGGACCGGTCGCGCCACGTCCATATTGCGGCGTTGTTGCTGGCGGCAATCCGAATTTCGGGGGCAAGGTCATCAATGGCATCAGGTTCTTCGACCATCACTTCGATTTCGTCGGCCACCCCTTCGCGGTTAAAGAAACTTTGCGCGGCCTCGAACGGCAGATAAACCCGCGTGCGATCAATATCCCAACGGCCAGCAGAGAAAATATAGGTGACCTCATAGGCATTCACCCGCGGGCTGGTGCCAAAGGCGGTTTTCACCCCGTTGGGCGATATAATTTTGATCCGGTCGCCAATGAAAACACCCAATTCCTGCGCTACGCCCGACCCGATGGCAATGCCTTGGTTAAAGCGGGTGATATCACCCATGGAGCGGTCGGAATTGGTAATGCCGGGCAGGGTTAACAGGTCTTGGTGGGCAATGCCGAACACTTCGACACCAGCATTTGCGCCGCCCTTGTTCGCCATTACCTGACCCTTGATCAGGGGGGCGGCGCGGATCACGCCAGGCACCGCATTGATGCGGTCAGCCCAGCCTTGGTAATCTTCGATCACGCGGCTGGTTTGGCCGGTTTCCTTGACGCTGTATTGGCCATAAACCGTGACATGGGCGTTGGCCCCCAAAATGGTTGCAACAAATTCATCGCGAAACCCCGTGCGCACCGCCAGCGTGATAATCAGCGCGGCAACCGCCAAGGTAATGCCGATCAGGCTGATCCATGTCATCACACTGACGCCGCCCTCGGCACGGCGCGCGCGCAGGTATCGCCATGCGATCAACCATTCAAAACGTGAAAAAGGCGCGGTGCTGGCCATGTGGGTTCCTGTCTGGCTTGGTATTTTGCGCCAAAGTGGGCGGGTGCGCGGCGAAGGTCAAGCCGCTTGGCTAAATACGCGCTGGATTGCGCCGCCCATGCGCGTTAGCGTGGTCAAAAATACCGGAGGCAAAATGGATATCATCACAGAACTTCAATCAATACTGGGCGCGAAAAACCTGCTGCAGGGTGGTGATTGCGCCGCCTATAGTTCTGACTGGATGGGAAAATTCAGCTGGCAGCCACTGGCAGTGATGCGCCCCGCCGATACCGCGCAGGTCAGCGCCGTGATGCGCGTGGCCCACGCGGCGGGCATGCCTGTTGTACCTGTGGCCGGCAATACCGGCCTGACCGGCGGCACCAATGCAGACGGCGTTTTGATGCTGTCGCTTGAACGCATGAACAAGATGCGCGAAATTCGCAAAGACGCGCGCATTGCCATTGTCGAGGCCGGCGTGGTTTTATCCGCCCTGCATGATGCGGTAACACCCGAAGGCCTGACATTTCCCCTGACTTTTGGCGCGCGTGGCTCGGCCCGCTTGGGTGGTTTGCTGTCAACCAATGCGGGGGGCTCAAACGTGGTGCGATACGGCAATACCCGCGCCTTGTGTCTGGGCCTTGAAGTGGTGCTGGCCGACGGGCAGGTCTTGGATTTAATGAGCGAGCTGCACAAAGACAATTCCGGCTATGACCTGAAGGATATGTTTATCGGGGCCGAAGGCACTTTGGGTGTTATCACCGCCGCTGTGATGAAGCTGGTACCAACCCCGCGCGCCTATGCCACCGCAATGGTTGCCGCGCCGGATTTGGCCCAAGCACTGGACCTTTTAAACCAGTTGCAAGAGGCCACGGGCGGCGCAGTCGAGGCATTTGAATACATGCCCGCAAGCTATATTAACGCACATCTGGCCAATTTTTCCGACGCCCGTGCGCCCTTTGCTGATCGGTACGATGTCAATATTCTGGTCGAAATTGGCGCCACGGCAAAGCGTGACGCAGAAATTTCCCCTGATGGATCAACCCCCATCGTCACCTATCTGGAAGAAGTACTGGCAGGCATGATGGAAGAAGGTCACATTCTGGACGCGGTTATCGCAAAATCCGACACCCAGCGCACCGCAATGTGGGCGCGACGCGAGGCAGCGGCAGAAATCATGACCCGCGTGTCACCGCGCGTTGATACCGATATAGCCCTGCCTTTGGATAGTGTTGCAACATTTCTGGAACGGATGGAGGATGTTTTGCCCGCACTTGATTCCGGTGCAACCCATATTGAGGTGGCGCATCTGGGCGATGGCAACATTCATTATTCAGTGATTTGCACCCGCGATGATGCTATTCTGAAAGACCTGATCATGGAGAAAGTCGAAGAGGTTGCGGTTGGGCTGGGCGGTTCTTTTTCAGCCGAACACGGGATCGGTATATCGAAAAAGAATTCAATGGCACGGCGCAAAAACCCGGTGGCTATTGCTGTTATGCGGCAAGTGAAGGCAGCCCTTGACCCCAAGGGGATACTGAACCCCGGCAAGGTTTTACCGGACGCGTAGTATTAAATTTTTTCTAGAAAAAATTAGGTGTCTGATTCTTCTAGAAAAATCAAATTTATATGGATTTCAAATCGTTGATCAGACGGTTCAAATCACCCCCGCGCCGATCCAGCATCGTGCCGATTTCGCTGCGTTCTGATTTAATCAGGCTGATGCCTTCGATCCGCATATCGATAAAACGGCCTGATTTATCCGCGACAACAAAGATCACTTCGAACGGGGCCTGACCGGGGAAGGTTGTAAGCGTTGTAACCTCATAAAAGCTTTTGATTGCGCGGGCATTTTCAACGACGACAGACCCGCCAGCAAATTCCCGAAAACGGCGGCCATATTTGCGCGATATATAGCCCTGAAATGCTGCGGCAAATCCGCGTTTTTGCGATGCGCTGGCGGAACGTCCATCGACCCCCAGAACCAATTGGCCAATCATTGCTGAATCGCCGTAATTTGCAAAAATCTTTTCAAAATCCTGCAGCAATACCGCTTCTGATTTTCCGGAATTGATAATCACGTTTATATCTGCAATCGCCTTATCAATCAGGCCGCGGGCCTGGGAAACGCTAAACGCAAAGGCCGTGGTGGGGGCCAGCATAAAAGCCGCCCCAAACCCGCCAAGAACATTCAAAAACCGACGGCGATCAGGGTTATTCATAAGCTTCCTCGTAAATATCATAAAGTTCGTCAATATCCTCACCGCTTAGATTAAAGCGGCGGTGGTCCAGATAAAACAAACGTGTGGTCATGTATCCGTCAACGCTATCATACAGCAATTCATCGACGGTTGAGCCATAATCATAACGATCGCCAAAGCGCGCAACAAACCGCGCACCGCTTGGGAAATAGCTTTCGGGTGCGCTCAGCGCATAGGAAAGCGGGTTGGTAAAGAAATCAACCACAGTACCAATGGCATCACGTTCGGTTGAAGGCCCAAACAGCGGCAACACCACATAAGGCCCCTCTTCGGCGCCCCAGACATGCAAGGTTTCACCAAAATCGGTTGAACGTTCCGCAAGCCCGATATTGCTGGCCGGATCAAACAGCCCACCAAGACCAAGGGTTACGTTAAACAACAGGCGCACAATGTTGTGCCCAGCATTTTCGATATCACCCTGAAGCAGCCCGTTCACGATCACACTTGGCAGGGCGGTATTTCCAGCAAAATCCTGTATCCGATTGCGAACAGGTTCCGGGATTGATGTGCCATATGTATTTGCCGCCGGACCGAAAAATGCCTTGTCAAATTTCAGGTTAAATTCGTGTATACGACGGTTCATCGCCTCATTAGGGTCATAAATACCGGTTGCACGCGGCCCCGGGCTGCAGGCCGAGGCTAGCAAAAACACCAAAACAGCAAAACGTGCTAGATATTTATGTGTTGACTGTGCCACAAATTCGCTCTTTTTCATATGATCCTAATCTATCTGAGATACATAAAGGATGACGCTGGGAAGCCCATAGTTTAAGGATCGACAATATTAGTATGTGACTATTTGGCGACAAACGCACGTGAAAAGCTGTAGAACAGTAAAATGGTCGTGATAAATTGAGCAAAATACAAATTACAAGGCGCTAACAATATGCAAATAGACAGAGCCAGGCTTGAACTGGGGCGCGACGAATTGCGCCAGGTCCGGGGCGAAAGCCGCTGGTTGTTTCGCTCGGCCGCGTTCTTTTCGGTATTTGTTAACCTCCTGATGCTTACCGGCCCGATTTTCATGTTGCAGGTTTACGATCGCGTTCTAGGCAGTCGCAGCGAAGAAACTCTGCTGGCGCTGTCAATCCTGATGGCGTTTTTGTTTGCCACTATGGGTGCACTGGATTTTCTGCGCGGGCGCATCCTTGCACGCATTGGCGCGGCCTTCCAATCCCAACTTGAAGCGCGGGTATTCAATGCCGTCCTTAGCAAATCCGCGCTTTCGTCACGTCCCGACCTTGTGCCCAATTCCCTGCGTGATCTTGATGCGGTAAAAGCACTGGTTGGCTCGCCTGTTTTTGCGGCGGTCTATGACATCCCGTGGACACCGGTTTTTCTGGCTGGTATCTTGATATTCCACCCATGGCTGGGCTATCTTGCCTTGTTCGGCGGCCTTGTTTTGTTGGCAATTACCGCTCTAAACCAAGGCATGACGCAGGCCCCGATGGCGCGGGCGAACATGGCCTTGGCCAATGCCGAACGCCAAGCAATGCAACTGAAGAACGAGGCCGAGATGGTGCAGGCACTGGGCATGCAAGAGGCCGGTTTTGATCGCTGGCAGGCCGCCCGCAAACAAGCGCTTCAGGCAAGCATGCAACATTCTGACCGCGCGGGTCGCTTTACTGCGCTTTCCAAGACGTTCCGGATGTTTTTGCAATCGGCGATGCTGGGGCTGGGGGCGTATCTGGTGCTGCAAAATCAGGTGACCGCGGGTGCAATGATTGCGGCGTCAATCCTGATGGGGCGTGCCTTGGCTCCTATTGATTTGGTCATTGGCCAGTGGCAATTGGTTCAGGCAGCGCGCAAAGGCTGGCAAGGATTAGGCGATATTCTGGCCGAAATCCGGCCGCCGGAACCAAAAACCGCCCTGCCCCGACCCAAGGCCCACCTGAAGGCCGAAAATCTGACAATCGTGCCTCCGGGCCAAAGCCAGGGCTCGTTGCTTATGCTGAGTTTTGAAGTGAAGCCGGGGCAGGCTTTGGGGGTCATTGGCGCCTCGGGTGCCGGGAAATCTTCGTTGGCGCGCGCCATTACCGGCGTTTGGCGCCCTGCTGGCGGAAAAATCCGGCTGGATGGTGCCGCCTTGGATCAATATGACCCGATTTTGATGGGCCAGCATATCGGATATCTGCCCCAGCGCGTTCAGTTGTTTGATGGGACCATTGCGGAAAACATCGCCAAACTGGCGCTTAACCCGGATGACGAAGCGGTCGTGGCTGCTGCCAAAAAAGCAGATGCACACCAGATGATCCTGAACCTTCCCAATGGTTATGACACCCGCGTCACCAGCGGCGGCGGGATGCTGTCAGGTGGACAAATGCAGCGGGTCGGGTTGGCCCGCGCCATGTATGGGGATCCGGTAATTCTGGTTCTGGATGAGCCTAATTCAAACCTTGATAACGAAGGCAGCACAGCCCTGAACACCGCAATCCGCCTGACAAAAGAGGCCGGAAATGCCGTACTGATTATGGCGCATCGCCCAGCTGCTATTCAAGAATGCGACCTGCTTTTGGTGCTTGATGGTGGCAGAACCCGCGCCTTTGGCCCGCGCGATGAAGTGCTTGCCAAGACTGTCCAGAATGTTGGGCAAATCCAATCTGGAACCACACAAGGGGGGGTATCGTGATGGGCAAAGCATCTTCGGCATTATCAGCCAGAAATCATGTTTTATCTGGCCTTTTGACTATCGCAATATTGCTTGGCGGCTTTGGCTATTGGTCAGTCACCGCCAATATTTCTGGGGCAATCGTGGCGCCTGGTGAAATTGAAGTCGAACAAAACCGCCAAGTCGTGCAGCACCCTGATGGCGGGGTGGTGGCATCAATTCTGGTGAAAGACGGTGACTTGGTAAAAGCAGGCGATATTTTAATCCGCCTTGATGCCAGTGTTTTGGCCTCTGAGCGCAAAATTTCGGAAGGCTCGTTTTTTGAAATTCTGGCGCGCCGCGCGCGGATGGAGGCTGAACGCGACGGCCTTGAAACCGTCACCTTTGACCCCGAACTGGCAACTTTAATCGAAAGTCGCCCGGATGTACGCGCCCTGACCGAAGGCCAGGTGCGCCTGTTCAATTCACGTATTGTAACACTTGCCTCACAGACCTCCCAACTAGGAAAGCGCATCAGCCAAATCAACAGCCAAATTGATGGGCTGGACGCGCAGGAAACTGCACTTGCAGCCCAATTATCACTGCTGCAGACAGAGTTAGGAAACCAGCAAATTCTGCTGGAAAAAGGCCTGACCCAAGCCGCACGTGTTCTTGAATTGCAACGGCAAGAAGCATCAATTTTAGGGCAACAGGGTAGCCTGAAAGCCCTGCGCGCGGAATATGAAGGCCGCATTACCGAGGTTGATATCGAAATTCTGCGCCTTACAACCCAGCACCGTGAAGATGCGATAACTCAGCTGCGCGACCTTGGGTTTAACCAGCTTGAGCTGCGTGAAAAGTTACACAGCCTTGATCAGCAACTGGACCGACTTGATATTCGCGCACCAGTATCTGGTTTGGTTCATGCTATGAGCGTTTTTGCCGAACGCGCCGTCATTAGCCCCGCGGATCCGTTGCTTTTTCTTGTTCCACAAGATCGCCCTCTTTTGATCGCGGCCCGCGTTCAACCCATCCATATTGACCAAGTTTTCATTGGGCAGGAAGTTGTGGTGCGTTTTGCCGCCTTTGACAGCCGCACAACGCCGGAATTGTTCGGGCAGGTTGTTGGGCTTTCGGCTGATGCCTTCACGACACAAAGCACTGGCGAACGATTTTATCGGGCTGAAATTCGCCTGTCGGATGGTGAAATTGACAAGCTTCCAGAAGGCTTGGCGCTGATCCCCGGAATGCCTGCGGATGCGTTCATTCGCACCTCGGACCGCACACCGCTGGCCTATCTGGTTAAGCCGCTGACCGATTATTTCAACAAGGCCTTCCGCGAATAGCAGCGGGCCTTTTAGCCCTTCCCCCGTGCGGCCATTCCAGATAGCCTTTTGTCAACTTTGATAAAAGGAATGATCATGAGCGGATATGAAAAACGTCTGACTGAGCTGGGCGTCAGCCTGCCAAATGCCCCGGCCCCTGCGGCCAATTATGTGCCTTTTGTGCAGGTTGGCGACATTGTCTATATATCGGGCCAAATTTCAATGGACGCTGACGGATTTATCACTGGCAAGCTGGGCGATACCATGGATGCCGACACAGGCGCGGCTGCGGCGAAAACCTGCGCTATTGGCCTGCTGGCCCAAGTAAAAGCAGCATGTGGCGGCGACCTTGACCGACTGGTGCGGGTGGTCAAATTAACCGGATTTGTGAATTCAACCGCAGATTTTGGTGACCAGCCCAAGGTGATCAACGGTGCCTCGGATTTTCTGGTCGAAGCCTTGGGCGAAGCCGGACGCCATTCACGCTCAGCCGTTTCTGCCGCCTCTTTGCCCTTTGGTGTTGCGGTTGAAATCGAAGGGATTTTCCAAATCAAATGACCCCCGATCCTGTTGCCCTGCCCGCCGCGTTTCTGGCCGCCCCGATCACCCACCGTGCTTTGCACGACCTTGGGGCTGGCCGCCCTGAAAATTCACCGGCGGCCATTCGTGCGGCTGTATCAGCGGGCTTTGGTATTGAAATAGACCTGCAATTATCCGCAGATGGTCAGGTGATGGTTTTTCACGACTATGACCTTGATCGGCTATGCAACAGGCCCGGTAAAGTGCAAGACCACAGCGGTGCCGAGCTGCAAAAAATCCCCCTAAGCGGGGGCACCCCCGACGACACCATTCCAACCCTTGGCGAAGTTTTGAAAATGGTTGCCGGAAAAGTGCCGTTACTGATCGAGGTAAAAGACCAGGACGGCGCATTGGGGCCAAACACCAACGCACTGGAAAAAGCCACGGCGCAGGTTTTGGACGGCTACGTTGGCCCCGTTGCTTTGATGTCATTTAACCCTCATTCCATTGCCGCCTGTGCGCGCTATGCACCACATATTTCACGCGGCTTGGTTACCGGTGCGTTTTTGGCCAAAAACTGGGAGGGTGTGTCTGAAAGCCGGCTGGCCCAATTGCGCAGTATTCCGGATTACGGCCAAGTTGGTGCCAGCTTTATCAGCCACCGTGCAACTGATTTGGACAGCCCGCATGTCGCTAACATCCGCGCCAAAGGGGCGACCATTCTTTGCTGGACAATCCGCAGCCTTGCCGCGGATACCCAAGCCCGCAAGCTGGCCGATAACGTAACATTCGAGGGCTATATTCCAGCGTGAATTCGGCAAAAATCACCACCCGACTGCACGAAAGCCTGCAAACAATCGCCCCCGCAGACTGGAATGCCTGCGCCTGCCCCGAGGCCGTCAACGGCGCGCATGCGGATGATCCCTTCACCACATATAAATTTCTGTTAGCGCTGGAACAAAGCGGCTCAATCGGGCCGAAAACCGGATGGGTGCCTGCCTATCTAACGGCGCATGTAGGCGATCAGATGATTGGCGCGGCACCGATGTATGCCAAGCAGCACAGCCAAGGCGAATACGTGTTTGACATGAGCTGGGCAGACGCATTTGAACGCGCAGGCGGGCGTTATTACCCCAAACTGCAAATCGCGGTGCCATTCACGCCAGTGCCGGGCCGCCGCTTGCTAACACGGCCAGGGTTTGAGGATTTGGCCCGCACCACCTTGATCGAAGGCGCCATTCACGTGGCCCGCGAAAATGAACTTTCATCGTTGCACATTACCTTTTGCACCGAAGCCGAGGCCAATACCGGCAAGGCAAGCGGCCTGCTGAAACGGGTCGGCCAGCAATTTCACTGGTTGAACCGGAATTATACAGATTTCAACGGATTCCTGTCAGATCTAAGCGCGCGGAAACGCAAAAATATCCGCCGCGAACGGCGTATTGCACAGAACTTTGGTGGTGAAATTATCCGCCTGACCGGCGACCAGATCCAGCCAGAACACATGCAGGCATTTTGGGAATTCTATCAAGATACCGGCGCGCGCAAATGGGGCAGGCCTTATCTAACGCGCACATTTTTCGACATTGCGCAGGAAAAAATGGCTGACGACATGCTGCTGGTTCTGGCGCGACGCAATGGTGCATGGGTTGCAGGCGCCCTGAATTTTATTGGGCACGACGCCCTATTTGGCCGCTATTGGGGCGCAACCGAAGACCATTCCTGCCTGCATTTCGAGCTGTGTTATTATCAGGCCATCGATTTTGCCATTGCCAACAACCTATCACGCATCGAGGCGGGCGCACAGGGCGAACACAAAATTTCACGCGGATATTTACCACAAGAAACCCATTCTTTGCACTGGATTAGCGATGCCGGATTTCGCCAAGCGGTTGATGAATTCGTTCACGCCGAGGCCAAGGCAGTGGGCGAAGATATTGAGTTTCTTACCTCAATGGGCCCCTTTCGCCGCTCAGGTGATTGACGTGGGGCCACCGCGCCCCCACATTCAGGCGTGAACATTATGAACAGACACTCAGGAGAAACAAAATGGCCTATACAATCAACCGCGTTCTGGCTGGCGTTAGCATGGATGACGCCGATACCCGCACCCGCGCCGCCCTTACCAATGGCGGTTTTGGCGTACTGACAGAAATCGACGTGCAAGCCACGATGAAAAAGAAAATAGACAAAGACATGGATGGCTATCGCATTTTAGGCGCCTGCAACCCAAACATGGCTTGGGAAGCGATTGGCATGGAGCCACGTTTGGGCGTGATGCTGCCGTGTAACGTTATTTTGCGCGAAGTTGATAACGGCGTCGAGGTTTCGGCGGTTGACCCCGTGGCATCGATGAGCGCCATTGAAAACGACGCCCTGCCTGCCGTTGCAAGCAAGGTACGCGATATGCTGGCCAAGGTGGTTGACGCGATCTAGGGGCGCTCCCGCCGACCGCCGACCCCTGCGGGGCGCGCCGCCAGTTGGGCAGGGCGCGCTTCGCGCGAAAAGGTTTATGCCTCCGGCGGGGATATTTTAAGAACAAAGATGGGGTTGGATGGAGCATTTTGTGGTTATCGGGGCCGGGCAGGCAGGGGCATCATTGGTGGCCAAGCTGCGCAGCGAAGGGTTTGACGGGCGGATCACATTGATCGGTGCCGAGGCCTATCCACCTTATCAGCGCCCACCATTATCCAAGGCTTATTTGTTGGGTGAAATGACGCGCGAGCGTTTGTTTTTAAGACCTGAGGTTTATTACAAGGATCACGCGATTGATCTGCGCCTGAACACGCGGGTTAGTGCGCTGGACCCCACAAAGCGCGTTGTTGTTCTGGGCAACGAGCGCATGGAATACGACATGTTGGCACTGACCACGGGATCGGTGCCTGTGGCCTTGCCTGATGCTGTGGTTGCCGGCCGTTCTGGCATGCATATTATACGTGGTTTGGATGATATTGACGGGGTTAAGCCGGAATTCATACAAGGCCGTCGGGTTTTGATTATTGGTGGTGGGTATGTCGGGCTTGAGGCTGCTGCTGTGGCCGCAAAAAAGGGGCTTGATGTCACGTTGATCCATCGTTCCGAGCGCATTCTTGGACGCATTTCGGCGGCTGAAACATCCGATTATTTCCGTGAGCTGCACCGCACATACGGGGTGGATATTCGCGAAGGCGTCACCCTTGCGGCCCTAAGCGGTGAGGGCCATATCCGCACCGCCCGGCTTAGTGATGCTAGCGTTCTTGAGGTTGATTTTATCATTGCAGGCATTGGCGTTACCCCGGCAACACAGCTGGCCAAAGCGGCGGGTTTAAGCATTGATAACGGCATCAAGGTGGATGCTTTGGGGCGCACATCGGACGCCCATATCTGGGCTGCGGGGGATTGTACTTCGTTTCCATATAAAGGCGGGCGCATTCGTCTGGAAAGCGTGCCAAATGCCATCGATCAGGCCGAATGCGTTGCCAAAAATATGCTGGGTGCAGGACAAAAATATATTGCCAAGCCTTGGTTCTGGTCGGATCAGTATAATGTGAAATTGCAAATTGCCGGACTGAATACAGGCTATGACAATATTGTGCGACGGGTGGGCGACAAGGCGGGCGCGGTATCGTTTTGGTATTACCAAGGCGACCGATTACTGGCGGTTGACGCAATGAACGACGCGCGCGCCTATATGGTTGGCAAGCGTCTGATCGAGGCTGCAAAATCCCCGGAAAAGGCACTGGTACAAAACCCCGAAACAGACCTGAAGGTGTTGCTAAGATGAGAATTATTGCCGGACAATTCAGGGGCACAAAGCTGGCTGATCTGGGCGCTGGCGACGTTGGTGCACATCTGCGCCCCACCAGCGACCGGGTGCGCGAAAGCCTGTTTTCGATGCTGGCCAGTGGACGGTTTGGTCCAGTTTTGGCCGGGGCCAAGGTACTGGATTTATTTGCCGGCACCGGCGCGCTGGGGCTAGAGGCGCTTTCGCGTGGCGCCGCCCACATTACTTTTGTGGAAAACGGGCGCAAATCCTTGGAGCTGATCCGTGATAATATTGCAAAGTGCCGTGCCGAGGGAGAAACCCGCGTGCTGCGCCAAGACGCACTGAACCTGCCCGAAGGCACAGCCCATGATCTGGTTTTTCTTGACCCGCCTTATGGCAAAGGCATGGGGGAGAAAGCGTTAGCGGCGGCACTGGCGAAAGGCTGGATCGCCCCCGATGCCCTGGTGGTTTGGGAAGAAAGTGTTGCAATCACGCCACCCGCAGGGCTGGAATTTCTGGACCAACGCAAATTTGGCAGCACATTCATTTCGTTTTTAAGGGCCGACACATGAAACCTAAACTGGTAATTTTTGACTGCGACGGGGTGTTGGTGGATAGCGAAACACCATCGAATATTATTCTGCGCCAGAATTTGGGACGCCACGGTCTACAGCTTTCCTTGGCCGAATGTGAGGCCTTATTCCTGGGTGTAGGTGACGAAGATGTCGCCACCAAGGCCCGCACCATGGGGGCAGTTTTACCAGAAACGTGGTTGCAGGATTTAATCACTGAAACCCATATTTTACTGGCAAAGGGCGTGGATTTAATAGCCGGAATTCCCGTGCTTCTGGATCGTCTGGATCAGGCTAGTATCCCGTTTTGTGTGGCCTCAAATGGTCGGATGGACAGAATGGAAATCACCCTTGGGCAAAACCGATTATGGGAACGATTTCAGGGTCGCATATTCTCCGGCCCCGCATTGGGCATGCTGAAACCAGCCCCTGATTTATTTCTGACAGCAGCAAAGACCCTTGAATTTTCCCCCATTGATTGCGTGGTGATTGAAGACAGCCTGAGCGGCGCCACCGCCGCACGACATGCTGGAATGCGGTGCTTGGGCTATGTGCCCAAAGGGGGTGCCAACAAAATGGCCACCCAAAACGCAACGCTGTTTTCATCCATGTCCAAGGTGCCCAGCCTGTTAGAATTGTAAGGCTGGGCAGGTTCAAAACCCACAAAAACGTGAACATTCTAAAGTCTAACTCTGGAAATAATACTTGACCTTGTGCGGGCCAACAGCGGAAGCTCGAAGACCAACAAACGTTATTTTCGGGAGAGTTGAATGAAAAATCCAATTATAAGCTGTGCGGCAGCCGCGCTTTTGGCCGGGACCGCCCTGACCGCAGCCCACGCTGAAGAGGTCAAAATCGGGGTTTTGCTTGGCTTTACCGGACCTGCAGAAACCATTTTCCCGCCCATCGCTATGGCGGCAGAACTGGCAATAAAAGAAGCCAGCGATTCAGGTTTGTTTTTGAGCGGGTCAACCATTGTTCCGGTACGCGGCGATTCAACCTGCACAGATAATACCGCCGCAGTTGCGGCTGGCGAACGGCTGGTTACGGCCGAGGGAGTCAAGGCGATTATGGGCGCGGGCTGCTCAGGTGTGACCGGCGCAGTTATTGCCAATGTTGCGGTTCCCAACGGAATCGTCGCGATTTCACCAACTGCAACCAGCCCCGCACTTTCAACGGTTGAAGACAACGGTTTATTTTTCCGCACAGCGCCATCCAGCGCGCGTGAGGGTGTTGTTATGGCTGAACTTTTACTGGCGCGCGGGATCAAATCGGTTGCACTGACATATACAAATAACGATTATGGCAAAGGCATCACCGAAGCCTTCCAAGTGCCATATGAGGCAATGGGCGGCGAAATCACCATCGTCGCGGCGCACGAAGACGGCAAGGCTGATTATTCGGCTGAAATGGGCGCACTGGCCGCTGCAGGCGGCGATTTACTGGTGCTGTTTGGCTACCTTGATCAAGGTGGATCAGGCATTATTCAGGCAGCGCTGGATCTGGATGCGTTTGACCTTTTCCACATTAATTCCAGCATGTTGGGTGATATGTTAACCGAACGGTTTGGTGATCAATTATCTGGCACAACCGGCCAGAATCCGGCATCGGACAACCCCGGCACGCCACTATTTGCCGAAATCGCAGGCGACGCATTTGACCCCGCCGCAACCTTTGTTCCCCAAGGCTATGACGCCGCGGCCTTGATCGTGTTCGCGATGCAGTCGGCGGGCAGTTCCGACAGTCAGGTGTTCAAAACCCATGTGATGGATGTGGCCAACGCACCGGGCGAAGTGATCTATCCGGGCGAGCTGGCCAAGGGGCTTGAAATTCTCGCGGCTGGCGGTGAAATCAACTATGTCGGTGCCAGCGGGGTTGACCTGATCGGAGCCGGTGAAGCGGCTGGAAGTTACCGCGAGTTCATCATTGAAAACGGTGAAATTGTCACAATTGCCTACCACTAAAAACATGATCGGGTTAGCCTTGCGGCTGACCCGACTGCACCGCTT
>DAOUQO010000045.1 GCA_030625565.1 Aliiroseovarius sp.
CTGATGATGGCGTCCCCGCTGCGCACCCCCGATGCCCCGCGCGAATTGCAGAACTTTATTTATGTGAAGCCGAACGTCGGTGAAATCCTGTTATGGGAAAGCTGGCTGCGCCACGAAGTACCGATGAATATGGCCGAAGAAGAACGCATCAGCGTTAGTTTCAATTTCGGCTGGCGCTAGGTCGGGAATTTGCCGCCTTACACGTGAACAATTCTACTTTTAGGCGATTCTATGCCCCGCACACGCCTGACGTGCGGTGCGTGGATGCGGCATTCGCAACAATTGTAAAAGCCTTGATTTTTAATGGAAATAGTCTGTTTCCGTACATTTTTCCCGTCAGAATACCATGACATTTTTTCCGGTTTGTGGCAAAATTATGGCATGGACGGTATGCATTTAGCCCGTTTAATTTTTTTACCGGCCGCACAATTTTATAAAAGGAATATTCTAATGGACACAAAAATATATAGCTATGAACTGGATGGTTTGTCTTTTGAGATCACGCTGACCGAAACGGATGGTGTCGTATCCGCGTCGATCAATGTGATCGAAGGGTCGGCTGATTTTAATGCTTTTTACTGGGGCAACGACACTGCCGGTGATTCAGAATTCGAAGGCTTTGGCGGCCGCGATAAATCACTAAACATGGATGGTGCCGAAGGTTCGACTTATGAAGGTGCTGACGTGGAATGGGATGGCGCTGCCAAACTTTCATCACCGGGTCTGGGCCGTCGGGGTGCTGACAAAGAAACCTTTGTTGAAGAAGGCGAAACATACACGTTCGTTCTGGATGGCGTTACCAGCCTGGACGACATTGATTATCTGGGCGTGCGCGCAACAAGCACCAGCACCCCCGAGGGGTCGATCAAAACGATTGCGACACCGCATGACCCAGAACCGGAAATGCCCAGCGATGATTTTCCTGAATGGCCACAAGATATTTCGCACGTCACTTTTGTATTTGCGACACTTGAGGGTGGCTACTACACTGTAAAGATTGATGAATGGCCCGGTTCTGCTGATGCTGACCTAGATAATTCAGTTGATGCGATTATGTCTTATTTGATGGCCACTGATACATTCATCCTGTCCAATGACGTGGACCTGATCGGTGCGGTGATTAAAGGTGGCAAT
Source organism: Aliiroseovarius sp. (assembly GCA_030625565.1). Classification (GTDB taxonomy): domain Bacteria; phylum Pseudomonadota; class Alphaproteobacteria; order Rhodobacterales; family Rhodobacteraceae; genus JAAEUB01. The sequence continues at coordinate 1,135 of DAOUQO010000045.1, forward strand.
GAAACCGGCAGCGATTTCTTTGCCTACGGTGGCTATAATACGAACGGAACTGTTTCTGATCCGCTTCCGGCCGACGTTGGTTTTGAGCTTACTGGTGGTGGCGGTAATGAAAACCCGGCAAGTGCCATCGATGTCAGCTATGATTACGACCTTATTTTCTAAGCATAGTTAAAGCATACAATTATCAGCGGGGCCTCGTTTATTGCGGGGCCCCGTTTGTTTTGGAGCCTTGCGGCCCGTTTGTCATGTTGGCAAATCCGCTTAATTCAGCCGGATCGGGTTTTGCAGCCGGTGTTGCAGCAACTTGATTTCGTTGTTTGAAATTGCCACACCTTTGCGCCACTGGCTGCCCTTTATTACGGTTGGGTATTTCTTTGCGTAATCGCGAAACTGGTCGTTTGTCACCGCAAAGGATGCGGGCAGGTATTTCAGGCTGTCCAGAACGTATATATCCGCCTGCGCCCCGCTGGGCACCACATAGATTTCATTGCGCCCCAGCCCGAAAATATCTTCAAGCATCGTGATGCAATGTTTTTGGCCCTTGGGGAACGCACCATGTTCGCACAGCGTGTAAAAAATGTTGGCATCAAAGAAACAAACAATGCGGAACCCTTCGGTGCGCAGCTGGTGGGCAAGGTGGCCAAGCGGTTGTGCATCCAGCCCGTTATTGTGGCCAAAGTGGTAAATATTGCTGCCATCAAAAACCGCCGTTTTTGCATCCAGTTGCAGATTGCGCATGAACCCCTGACGATCATTGACCAGCAAGCGGTGCGTTATCTTTTTAACGGGCTGGGCCGTGCGCTGCTGGCGATAGACATACAGCCAAAATGCAACCAGCATCGCCAATACGCCCAACATCGCATTCCGCCCCATATCGGGGTGCATCAAAAACCACCATACGGGCAGGGCAACAATTGCCGTCAAAAGGGCAAAATTCAGCAGCGTATATATTGCGTTCAGAAACCATGCGGCAAAATTAAAGCGTGGATTCTGGGGAACAATAGACGCCAGCTTGTCGCCCAATGTGGTTGGCTCGTCTTCCATAATCGGGTGTGTCCAAATGTATTTTCATACAAACCTAGCGGGAGTTCCCTAAGAAGACCATAATGCCTAAACTCGGTGGTACGGCCCGCCGGCCAAAATGGATGCGGCGCGGTATAATTGTTCGGCCAGCATGACCCGCACCAGCATGTGGGGCCAGACCATTTGGCCAAAGCTAAGTTTAAAATCTGCCTGTGCGCGCAGGTCGGGCGCGATGCCGTCAGCGCCGCCAATTACGAATGCCACGTCGCTGCAACCCTGGTCACGCCAGTCGCCCAGCAAGGTTGCGAATTTTGGGGATGTCATGACTTTGCCGCGTTCATCCATGACGCAAATTTTGGCGCCTTTCGGGATGGCGCGGCGCAGGCCTTCGGCTTCGCTTGCCATCCCGCCGCCTTTGCGGTCGGCGACTTCATGCTCAGTCACCGGACCCAGCCCAAGGCCGCGTCCGGTTCTGTCGAATCGGTTTAGGTAATCATCCAGCAATGTGCGTTCCGGTCCGGCCCTAAGGCGACCCATGGCGCACAAGTGAACCCGCATCAGGCTTGCGTTTGGTCAGCGCTGGGATCCATCCACATTTTTTCAAGCTGGTAAAATTCGCGCACTTCCGGGCGGAACACATGGATGATGGCATCGCCCGCATCCAGCAAGACCCAATCGCCTTGTTCCTTGCCTTCCATTTTGCAGAAAATGTTCATTTCATGCTTGATGGTGTCTGATAATTTTTCAGCAATCGCAACCACTTGGCGCGAAGAACGGCCCGAGCAGACGATCATGTGATCGGCCATTTCGGATTTACCAGCCAGCGGGATCGTCACGATCTCTTCGGCCTTCATTTCATCAAGGGATGCAAGGATAAGCGTAAGCAGCGGGGTGTCCGCGCTTGGCATTTTGGCAGCGTTCATAACGTGCGCTCCTGCGGCTGTATCGCCAGCCGACGTAACGAGGTGAGACAGGACATGGTCCTCCTTCATGGCACGCCTAGGGCCCCGGCGCTGGGTTGCGACTGCCTAGCATTGGGCGCGCCAATGCTCAATGGCCGTTATGCGCGACGTAAAAAGGGTGGGTAAATCTGCCACTGTGGGGGCGCTGTGGGGCAATATTAGTGGTGCAAATAACCTTTTCAGCATAACAATATTGTGCAATATGGCGGCACTTAGGTTCAATTGAAGGTTGAAACGTAAATGATTCCCCGCTGGAAGGTTGAGCGAGAAGCCAAGCGAATATACAGTCAGGTAATGCGCATTCCGTGGTACCTTTATGGTAGTGTCAGCAAATCCCGGCATGATAGATCGAAGCATAGCGCCCAGCATATTACCGAGGGGCAAAAAGCGCTAAGCGATAATTTGGTTATTTTGCTGATTTATCAGCCCAAAGGCGTGCTGAAATCGACGCTAAGCCAGATTGATTACCTTGCATCAAAAGGGTTTTCAACGCTTGTGGTGTCAAATGCACCGCTTAGCGCCCCGGACCTTGCGCAGCTGGTTGCGCGCACATTCCGCGTTATTCAAAGACCGAATATTGGTTATGATTTTGGCGGTTATCGCGATGGGGTTTTGCATTGTCTGGAAAATGGTATCCGGCCCCAAAACCTGATCATTATGAATGACAGCATATGGTTCCCGCTTACTGATAGTTGTGATTTAGTCGAGGCCGCGCAAAAACATTCTGCCGACATTTTCGGCGTCAGTTATTTCAAGCATCCCAAAAAGCCTGAGCTAAGCCACCTTCAATCGTACTTTTTCAGGTTCAACGGGAAAACGGTCTCTGATCCGTTTTTTGAAAAATACTGGCGTGATATGCCTGTTTCAAACAACCGTTATACAGTGATCAGAAAATGCGAGATGGGGCTAACGAATTCGTTTAAAAGCCGCGGGTTTTCTGTGGGTTACCTGTATGATAATGATATTGTTTTGAACCACTTGCTGGCACTGCCGTTGTCTGAGCTGAAGGACGTTGCCCGATACCTTTCAAAGATTGCGCCGAAAAATGCCGCGATTATTGCCAAAATTGATGCGGCGCAAGACTGGCATTCTGAAGCCAAGAAATCCTTTGCCGAAAACGCCCGTTTAACAGTCTTTCTGACGTTTGAGCCAAAGGTCATGATATCCGGCTTGAAATCACCGGTTCTTAAAAAGGACCGAAGCGGGCTGTATAAAATGCAGCGCGATGAACTTCGCCGGCTTGGTATGATTGGTGAAATAAACAGTGACATAGGCCGGGAAATTAAAGATTGGGATGCGCGGTAGAATTAAGCTGGAATATGTGTGTCGCTGCCACATTCTTAACCCAGTATTGTCGGCCTAGTCCCCAAGCATCCGCACCTCACGTTGGGGAAACGGAATAGAAATATCGTGTTCGTGAAATGCATCCCACAGCGCCAGATAGACGTTGCCGCGGATGTTTGTCAGCCCGCCCGTTGGGTCGTTAATCCAGAACCTCAGTTTGTAATCAACTGCGCTGTCGCCAAAACCGATGATATGGCAAACTGGCGCTTTGGGGTTTTGCAGCACGCGCTCAACGCTAAGGGCGGCGTCAATTGCCACCTTGCGTACCTTGTGCGGATCATCGCCGTAAGCCGTTCCAAACAGCACGTCCAGCCGCACGAAATTGCTGGAATGGGACCAGTTCACCACTTGGCCGGTGATCAGGTCTTCGTTCGGGATTAGAAATTCCTTGCCATCACGAGTGACGACGCTGACATAGCGCGCGCCAAGGCTGTCGATCCAGCCAAAGGTTTCGCCAAGGCTGATCACATCGCCCGGTTTGATTGATTTATCCAGCAGGATTATCACCCCTGAAACCAGATTTGACACCACCTTTTGCAAACCAAAACCAAGCCCCAGACCAATAGCGCCTGACAAAAACGCCAATCCCGACAGGTCCAGCCCGATCACCTTTAGCCCAATGAAAAACGCCGCGCCAAAGAACCCGACTTGCAGGAATTTCACCGCCAAAACCTGCATTGACGGGCTGATATCGGGGTTGCGTTTCACCCCGCTTGAGGACGCCTGCGCAAAAAACCGCGCCGCCACAAACAGCACGCCCAGCGTAAATGTTGCCTGTAAAACCAGCCACAGTGACAGGCGTGACTGGCCCAGCGTAATCGCCGCCGAATCCAGTAATGTGTACGCTTCGTCACCCAAGCCAAGGATGCTGAGCGTCACCCAGACCCAGCCCGAATAGCGCGCGATCTGGCGCAAAAATCGGTTTGATATCTGGCGTGCAACTGCCGCAATCACCAGCCATGCGAATGTCAGGCTGCCGATAATGCCCAACAAATACGAACGGCTGGGCCACGTGATTTCGCGCATGACCCAGATTGTGACCCAAATCAGCGCCACAAAGAAAATCAGCCCAAGGCGCTTGTGCAGTGCAATTAAAATACGGAACCGCCATTTCGGCCACCCCTCGCGGTGGCGCATCCAGTTATGCAGGCGCGGCGCGCACCATTTGGCCAGCAAATACGATGCGGCAAAAATGCCCAAGGCAATGGCAATCTGATAGGCGTTCCATGGTCGCAGCAATCCAACCAGAAATCCCTGTGCCTGATCAACCAGCGAAAACGCGACCTCTTGGGCCTCGGCTGCACCGTTTGTGGCCTCGGCGCTCACTTCCTCGGCAATGGTTTCAAGCCCGCTAAGCGCCTCGGTGGTTTCTTCTGGTGTTTCATCTGCCATGGCCAAACCTTACACCATTTGCGCCCGCCCGCAAGAAAGCCGGCCCTTGATCCAGTCGCCGCACCGCTGTATGCCCCCCTTATGACGCCGATATTTGATATAGATGACCGCGCCCGCCTGAACGAGCGATTTTACGGCGAAGCCATTGCGCTTTTGGCGCTTGGCTGAATTGCGCTCTAGTCACCTATTTCTGAACCCATTCTGAACAACGAAACAAACGGGAGTGGACCCATGTCCCCCAAAACGCTTTATGATAAAATCTGGGATGCCCACGTGATCGAACGTGATGATGACGGCACCTGCCTGATCTATATTGACCGCCACTTGGTGCACGAAGTCACCAGCGCGCAGGCCTTCGAAGGGCTGCGCAATGCTGGCCGCAAGGTGCACGCGCCTGACAAAACCATCGCGGTGCCTGACCATAACGTGCCAACAACGCCGGACCGTGTGAACGGCATTGAAAATGAACAGGGCCGTATTCAGGTTGAAACGCTTGAGAAAAACGCGCTGGATACCGGCATTCATTACTATCCTGTATCGGATATCCGTCAGGGCATCGTGCATATTGTTGGCCCTGAACAGGGCTGGACATTGCCGGGCATGACGGTGGTTTGCGGCGATAGTCACACAGCAACCCACGGTGCATTCGGCGCGATTGCGCATGGCATCGGTACATCCGAAGTCGAACACGTGCTGGCAACCCAAACCCTGATCCAGCAAAAATCCAAAAATATGAAGGTCGAAATCACCGGCAAGCTGGCCACGGGCGTCACCGCCAAGGACATCACCATGGCAGTCATCGGTGCGACTGGCACCGCTGGCGGCACTGGCCACGTCATTGAATATACCGGCGAAGCCATTCGCAACCTGTCGATGGAAGGCCGCATGACCGTCTGCAACATGGCGATCGAAGGCGGCGCACGCGCGGGCCTGATCGCACCGGATGAAACCACCTTTGAATATGTCAAAGGCCGCCCGCACGCCCCCAAGGGTGCCCAATGGGAAGCGGCGCTTACATGGTGGAAAACGCTGTTCACTGACGAAGGCGCGACATACGACAAAATCCTGACCATCCGCGGCGAAGACATCGCGCCCATGGTCACTTGGGGCACCTCCCCCGAAGACGCACTGCCAATCACCGCAAGCGTTCCTGCGCCTTCGGATTTTCAGGACGGCAAGGTTGATGCTGTCGCGCGTTCGCTTGATTATATGGGCCTGACACCGGGCACGCCCTTGGCTGAAATCAAGGTTAACACCGTCTTTATCGGGTCGTGCACAAACGGCCGGATCGAAGATTTTCGCGAAGCTGCAAGCATCCTTAAGGGTCGCAAAGTTGCGGATGGCGTGCGCGTGTTGATCGTGCCGGGTTCGGGCCTTGTCCGCCTTCAGGCCGAAGAAGAAGGGCTGGCAGACATTTTCCGCGACGCCGGTGCCGAATGGCGCCTTGCGGGCTGTTCTATGTGTCTCGCCATGAACCCCGACCAGCTTGAGCCGGGTGATCGTTGCGCGTCTACCTCGAACCGGAACTTTGAGGGTCGTCAGGGTCGCGAAGGCCGCACCCATCTGGTTAGCCCCGGCATGGCCGCCGCAGCCGCCATCACTGGCCGCCTGACCGATGTTAGGGAAATGATGTAGGGCGCATAAGCCTTCATTCCTTGCAAAATTCACCCACAGGTTAAAAATGTATTTAACCCCGTGGAGACAAAAGGACACAAGATATGGACAAGTTCCAAAAAGTAACCGGGGTCGCTGCCCCTATGCCTTTGATCAATATCGACACCGATATGATCATCCCGAAATTGTTTTTGAAAACCATCAAACGGTCGGGCCTTGGGGTGAACCTGTTTGACGATATGCGCTATAATCTGGACCGTTCAGAAAAGCCGGATTTCGTGCTGAACAAGCCTGCCTATCGCAAGTCTGAAATCATCGTGGCCGGTGACAATTTCGGCTGTGGCTCCAGCCGTGAACATGCCCCTTGGGCACTGGCTGATTTTGGCATCAAATGCGTCATAAGCACCTCTTTTGCCGACATTTTCTTTGGAAATTGCTTTAAGAATGGCATCTTGCCAATCGTGCTGGATCAGGCGCAGGTTGATGTGCTGATGAAGGACGCCGAAAAAGGCGAAAATGCCCGGATGAGCATTGACCTTGAAGCCCAAGAAATTACCACCTCGGACGGTGATGTGATTTCGTTCAACGTAGACGCGTTCAAAAAGCATTGCTTGCTTGAAGGTTTGGATGATATCGGCCTGACGCTGGTGAAAAAGCAAAGCATTTCGGCGTTTGAAGAAACCTCTGCACAGGCGCGCCCTTGGGTCTGATGCTAAGCCTTGTATGGGCAGTTATTTAAACCACTATATTTGGGGCCGCCTGACTGGGCGGCCCTTTCTAATTGTGGCATTGATGCAAGGAAGCACCAGTTCCCTAAAGTTTGCGATAAATGATTCACCATGAGAAACAGGGGCTTGCGCTGCGAAGTGAATGTTGTCAGAAATGTGACGAAGATGAGGCAAGCCGTCTAAATCGACGGATCAGCAAGGGATAAGGAAGCGGCAAAGTACCGTATCCATCCAAGTTGTGAGGCAAAATGATAGCACGTTTAACAGGCGCAATCGCGCGCGCATTTTTGGTGGTGATGCTTATTGCGACACCCGCATTGATGTTGCCGGGAACCGGTTCCAATGTCGCGCAAGTGGTGGTTTTTTTCGCTGTGGTTGCTAGCGTCTTAACGTTTGTTGAATATGCTTCAAGCGGCCCCGGGATCATTGAATTTCGCGATGCGCCGCCGTTTAACCGCATTAGGTTTATCAGCCTTTTCGCCATGCTTTTTTTGCTGTCGCTTACTATGCGCATTGGTGTTGAAGACACTAATTTGGTTTTGTTGATCAAGGCCATCGGCGCACAAATTGGGGATGGCATGGATTTCGCCTATAGCCCTGTGAATTTGATCGTTTTAATGCTGCCAGAGGACGCCCCCGCATGGCAGATCGAACGCCTTCGTACCGGTTCTGGAATCAGCTATCTGGTTTCCCTTTTATCACTGGCTGCCCTTTTGCTTTCGCTGAAGGTAATGAACTGGCCAAACCAGAAAGGCGCCTTTAATGTTTGGGTAAACCTGCCTACATTTGACCCGACGACGGGCGGTGATGTCGTTTACCGGCTTGAAAAAGATTCAAGTATAAACATAGCATTAGGCCTTCTTTTGCCGTTTCTGATGCCTGCTGCAATCAAGGCTGGGGGCGCTTTATTCGGTTCGGTTTCTATTACAAATGACCACATGATGATTTGGATAATTGCAGCATGGGCCTTTTTGCCAACCAGCCTTTTTATGCGCGGGATTGCCATGGGGCGGATCGCCAGAATGATCCGCGATCAACGCGAACGCAGCCGCGTACAAAGCCCGGAAAACGATGGGTTTCAGCCCGCCTGATACGCGCATGTTTTTTGGTGTTTTTAACGCTTGCCCCGACTTTCGTTGCGGCAGAAAGCATCCGTATCGCAACCTATAATACCGATCTTGCACGCAAAGGGCCGGGGCTGTTGCTGCGTGACATTTTGCGCGGCGAAGATGCCCAGATAAACGCGGTGCTTGCGGTTATTTCCCAAATGCAGCCTGATATTTTGGTCTTGCAGGACTTTGATTATGACCATGACGGCCACGCCCTAAGTGCCTTTCGCGATGCGCTTTCTGCACAGGGGGCAGAATATCCATATCTGTTTTCCTATCAACCCAATAGCGGCTTGGCGACCGGCCTTGATATGGATGGAAATGGCCGTCTGGGGCAGGCGCGTGACGGTCAGGGTTACGGTCGCTTCAGTGGTCAGGGCGCCATGGCTTTGTTGTCGCGCTATCCATTTGCAACAGAAGGTGCACGTGATTTCAGCCAGTTTTTGTGGCGCGATCTGCCGGGGGCTATGTTGCCCACGGTGAACGGCGCGCCCTTCCCGTCGCAACAGGCCCAAGCCATTCAGCGCCTGTCTTCTGTTGGTCATTGGGATGTGCCCGTGCGCCTGCCAAATGGTACTGTTTTGCACTTGTTAACCTTCCACGCGACAACGCCGGTTTACGACGGGGATGAGGATGCTAACGGAAAACGCAACCATGACGAAGTTATGTTCTGGGCCAGATTATTAGATGGTGATTTGCCATTCGCGCCGCCTGATGGGCCGGTTGTGGTGTTGGGCGATGCCAATCTTGACCCAATCGATGGTGATGGGCGCCAAGATGCCATTCGCACCTTGCTGGCGCACCCTGCTTTGCAAGATCCCGCACCAACCAGCGCCGGTGCCGCCGCGCTGGGCGATGCAACCGATACTGCTGATTGGGATGAGCCCCGCCCGGGCAATTTGCGGGTTGATTATGTTTTACCATCCGCATCCCTTACCGTTACCGGCGCAGGTGTTTTCTGGCCCGAAGGGGGGGGCGGCGAAATTGCTGCTGCCGCCTCGCGCCACCGTCTGGTTTGGGTTGATCTGGCGTTATAATACCGAACGCAAAGCATCGAGCAGGGGCGTGCCCTCAAATTCAGGCAGCAGCGCGTCTAAGCGTTTATTATCAAGGGAATGGGGCATGTCCCAAAGATAACTCATTTCGACCAAATGCCGCATAAGTTTGCTGAACGGGCTTAGGATTTTCATTGGCAAATATGACATGCGCTTGCGTACAAGGCTGCGTCCGGTCACCACTTCAAGTGCTTGGGCCAACGCTTCGCCGGTCAGGGTGTATCCGGAAAACGGGATGTCCTCGAATGTGCTTAAATCGGCACGTTTTTCGGCCAAGGCAACTGCCGCGTGGGTCAAATCCGGCAAGTAAGCCCATGAATGCGCGGCATCCATACGGCCCAGATAGGTAAAAATGCCCTTGTTGATTTTAGCAATAATCGTCCGGTCAAACCAGATGCCCGACGGCTGGGTGTCAATGAAATCACCCGCACGTAAAATAATCACCTGCACCCCTGAGGCACGATAACTTTGCTCAATTTCAGCCCGCACGCGGCCCAGCGGGTTTTGCGCAATATGGGGCGTTTCGGCATTCAGGATTTTAGGGGCGTTCGCGCCGAAATTATATACATTTCCGGGTAGAATAATTGTGGCGCCCGATGCCTGCGCCGCTTTGATGACTTGCGCGGTCAGGGCGGGAACTTCGGCCTGCCATTTTTCGTAAGACGGGTTCATTGCATTGACGATCACATCCATGCCCTTGGCGGCTTTGGTCATGTTGCCTGCCTTGCGATCATAGGGATGTACCGTCCAGCCTGCGGCTTGAAAAGCGTGGGTTGCGTGGCGGCCAAATCGGCCAGATGCGCCGAGGATTAGAACATGTTGCATGGAAAATTCCTTTTTTGTTGTGATGAGTTTATCTATTCAAATGTGATATTTGAATTGTGAAAAACCACAGGTCTGCTATTCACTTATGAATGGATAACCCACTTTCCTCTCTTGATTGGTCGCTGGTGCAGGCGTTTTTGGCGGTTGCTGAAACCGGCTCTCTTTCGGCAGCGGCGCGCCAAGTTGGTACCAGTCAGCCGACCCTTGGCCGCCAAGTGCAGCGGATGGAGGCAAGCCTTGGCCTAACCCTGTTTCACCGGCGCGCGCGCGGGTTTGATTTGACACGGCAGGGTCAGATAATTTTGCCCGCGGCGCAGATGATGCAAGAAGCGGCCGGGCGCATGGCGCTGGTCGCGGCGGGGCAGGATTTGGCGCTTGAAGGCGTGGTGCGGATCACTGCATCGGATGTTGTATCGCACTTTATTTTACCTGAAATTCTTGCAGATTTGCGTCACTCCGAGCCAGGAGTACAGATTGAATTAGTGCCGACCGACACCACCGAAAACCTGTTGTTTCGCGCGGCAGATATCGCCATTCGTATGTATAGGCCTGAACAATTGGATGTCATCACCCGCCATGTGGGCGATATGGAAATTGGTATTTTCGGGGCGCAAAAATACTTGGACCACGCCGGTGTTCCCGCAACGATTGGGGACGCAATGAAGCTGGATTTTGTCGGCTTTGACCGCAATGATCAGATGATTCACGCCATGGCCGCGCTGGGTCTTGGGGTCAGTCGTGACTGGTTTCCTGTGCGCACGGATGATCAGGCCGCGTACTGGCATCTTGTGCGGGCTGGCTGTGGGCTGGGTATTGGCCAGTTGGCGGCAGTTGCGGGGGATAAAACGGTTGTTCGCTTGTTTCCTGATTTGGCCATTCCATCGCCACCAATTTGGCTGACGGCCCACGAAGCAATGCGAAAAACCCCACGGGTGCGTCGGGTTTGGGATTTTTTGGCACTGCGATTGCAAGAGGCAATTCTTGACCCTCGCGCGCAAGCACGATAGGCCAAGCCGGACTAATATGAGCCAAGGAAAAGCAACATGACAAACCCCTCGATTCTGATTTTGCCCGGCGACGGCATCGGCCCCGAAGTAATGGACGAAGTCCGCAAGGTGATTACTTGGTATGGTGATAAACGCGGACTAACGTTTGATGTGTCCGAAGACCTTGTGGGTGGTGCCGCCTATGACAAGCACGGCACGCCTTTGACCGATGAAACAATGGACAAAGCCCAGTCGGTGGACGCTGTGCTGTTGGGCGCTGTTGGCGGGCCAGCTTATGACGATTTGGATTTCAGCATTAAGCCAGAACGCGGCCTTTTACGCCTGCGCAAGGAAATGGATCTGTATGCCAACCTGCGCCCTGCGCAGTGTTTTGACGCGCTTGCGGATTTCTCAAGCCTGAAGAAAGACGTGGTTGCCGGTCTGGATATCATGATCGTGCGCGAACTGACTTCGGGCGTTTATTTCGGCGAGCCGCGCGGTATTTTCAAAGAGGGTAACGAACGCGTTGGCGTCAACACGCAGCGTTACACCGAAAGCGAAATATCACGCGTTGCACGGTCGGCGTTCGAGCTGGCGCGCAAGCGTAACGGTAAGCTGTGTTCGATGGAAAAAGCCAATGTTATGGAAAGCGGCGTGCTATGGCGCGACGTGGTTAACGAAGTTCACGCCGCCGAATATTCCGATATTGAGGTCAGCCACATGTACGCCGATAACGGCGCGATGCAGCTGGTGCGTGACCCCAAACAATTCGATGTGATCGTCACCGATAACCTGTTTGGCGATATGTTGTCAGACGTGGCGGCGATGCTGACCGGATCGCTTGGCATGTTGCCCTCGGCCAGTCTGGGCGCGCCTATGGAAAACGGTCGTCCCAAGGCAATGTATGAACCCGTTCACGGCTCGGCCCCTGATATTGCAGGCCAAGGCAAGGCCAACCCGTGCGCATGTATTCTTAGCTTTGCGATGGCGCTGCGTTATTCGTTTGATCAGGGCGCCGAGGCTGACCGGCTGGAAGCCGCAGTTGAAAAAGTGCTGGCCGACGGCGTGCGCACCCCTGACCTGATGCAGTCAAATGACGGCACTCCGGCGACAACGATTGAAATGGGGGATGCAGTGATCGCAGCGCTGGAATCTAGCCTGTAAATTCGCAACCATTACAAAACTAACAGGGCCGGATTGCGCAAGCGTCCGGCCTTTTTGCTGGATTACCGGGTGAAAATACCCCTAGATAGGGGTATGAAATATCTTGGCCCCCTATACGGATTGCTGGCGTTTGGCATTTTCGCGACCCACGATGTGGTGATCAAATACCTTGGCGGAACCTATTCTCCGGTGCAGATCATCTTTTTTGCAACCCTGTTTTCGTTCCCGTTAATCACGCTGATGCTGATGCGCGACAAAACCGAAGGCAACCTGCGCCCGGTCCATACATGGTGGATGGCAGGGCGAACCATTTCGGGGGTGATGACCGGACTTTCGGCGTTTTATGCCTTTACAGTTCTGCCATTGGCGCAGGTCTATGTCATGCTTTTTGCGGCGCCTTTGTTGATTACTATCTTGGCAATTCCAGTGCTGGGCGAAAAGGTTGGCGTGCAACGGATTGCAGCCGTTCTTGTCGGCTTGGCCGGAGTTTTCATAGTGCTGCGCCCCGGAAATGTTGATTTCGGGCTTGGCCACATTGCCGGGCTTTCGGCCGCGGTATTCAGTGCGCTGACATCAGTTATCGTGCGCAAAATTGGCCGTGATGAACGCACCGCAGTTTAGATGCTGTACCCAATGGTTGCAAATTTCGTT
>DAOUQO010000078.1 GCA_030625565.1 Aliiroseovarius sp.
CCCGCGTTTTGGCGTCATGCGGGGCCGTGAATTTTATATGAAAGACGGTTATAATTTCGACATCGATTATGAACACGCCTTGCATGCTTATAACCGCCACATGGTTAGTTATCTGCGCAGCTATGAACGTATGGGGCTGCAAGCGATTCCAATGCGTGCCGATAGTGGCCCGATTGGTGGCGAGGACACACATGAATTTCTAGTGTTGGCTGAAACCGGCGAAAGCGAAGTATTTTATGACAGCGCCATTACCGACCTGACACTGGGCGATCGTGATGTGGATTATACCGATTGGGACCAATGTGCGCTGATTGCCCGTGAATGGACTACGCCTTACGCGCGTACGGATGAAACCCATGACCAAGCGGCCTTTGACCAAGTTCCCGAGGAGCGTCGCAAGGTTAGCCGTGGCATCGAGGTTGGGCAGATTTTCTATTTCGGCACCAAGTATTCGGATTCCATGAAGGCCAATGTTGTCAATGACAAAGGCGAACGCGTCCCTGTTCATATGGGCAGCCACGGCATTGGCATTAGCCGGCTTGTGGGGGCGATTATCGAGGCAAGCCATGATGATAACGGTATCATCTGGCCCGAAGGTGTGACGCCGTTCCATTGTGGGATTATCAACCTGAAACAGGGCGATTCCGATGCGGATCACGCCTGCGAAGGGCTTTATAAGGCCCTTACAGATGCTGGACTTGAACCCCTTTATGATGATCGTAAAGAACGCGCCGGTGCCAAGTTTGCCAATATGGATCTGATCGGTCTGCCTTGGCGTATTACGGTTGGGCCGCGCGGGTTGAAAAATGGTGTGGTTGAACTGACATGCCGAAAAACCGGCGAAAGCGAAGAGTTGAAGCCGGAACTGGCGGTTGCGCGGATCATCGAGGTTTACGCAAACCTCTAGGCAGTATTGCCAGATTACCACGGGTTTCGAATTGCTTTGCAATCCGACAGGGCGAGGGGCCAGCCCCTCGCGCTTCCTTTTTTAGGTACGAGGGGGCCAGCCCCCTCGCGCTCCCCGGGGATATTTTTGGCAAGCGGAAGATGGGGCGGCAATGTTGGCGGGGTATCTAGGCCAGCAGCATTTTCAGCCCTTGGGTAACATCCGAACGCACAGCCAGACGCAAGCCGGGTTCGTCGCCCGTGGAAAGGGCTGTCAGGATTGCCCTGTGGTGGTGTTGAAGGTCTGTGCGGTTTTTGGTTTCATATAATACCCGCATGGTTGGGCCAAGTTGCAGCCACACGGTTTCAGCTAGTGCCAGCATCGCGGGTGCTTGTGCGCGCAAATATATCATCCGGTGAAATTCCAGATTGGTGCGCAGGTAAGAAACTGCATCTTGTTTGGCCACGCATTCGGCAACGCGGGCATTCAGCGCCCTTAGGCGATCAATCAGCGCCATATGGGCGCGGGGCAGGGCGCGCGCGGCTAGTTCAGGTTCAATCAGGCCACGTAGCGAGGCCAGTTCTTCTATGCGTTCGTTGGAAAGTTCGGGTGTGCTGATCCTACCCGAGGTGGACAGGGTCAGCGCACCTTCGGCTGCCAATCTGCGCACTGCTTCGCGCGCAGGTGTCATTGACACGTTAAATTCGCGCCCAAGTCCGCGCAAGGTCAGCGGTGTTCCCGGTGCAATTTCACCATGCATAATGCGTGTGCGCAGGGCGCGGTAAATGCGTTCATGGGCCGAGCTGGCCGCATCTTGGTTTGGGCGGATAGATGTGTTCATGCGCCTATTGTGATCACAAATTTCGGTCAGGTCAATTGCGGAACTTGACGGCATGTAATACTGCGCCATTTTTACGCAGCCATGTGCGCGGTATTTGGTAGTTGGGCATAAGCTGTGCCACATGCACCCAAAAGGCAGGGGAATGGTTCATTTCTGCCAAATGCGCGACTTCGTGTGCGGCGACATAGTCCAGAACCTGGGGCGGGGCCATAATCAGGCGCCAGGAATACATCAGCCGGCCCTGTGCGCTGCATGATCCCCAGCGCGACCGTGTATCGCGCAGGGAAATAGATGAATATGTTTGCCCCAGCATTTCGGCGTAATGATCCGAGGCCGCGTGCAGGCGCAGCCGGGCATGGTGTTTGAATAGGGCGGCCAGTCGCGCGCCGGTTTTTTCGGGCGATGACAGCGGCAACAGGATTTCACCATTTTCCAAACGCGCAGCCCGCCCGCCGGTGGGGATCAGGTTATGGGCGCTGCCTGCAAACAAGACGCTACCACCGGGCTGTGGGATCAGCGGGGCAGGCGCTGCGTTCAGATTTTCACGAATCCAGCTTTCGCGGTCACGCACAAAGTTTTCGGCCTCGCGCAGGCGGGCGCGTTTAGGCATGGTCAGCGTCACGCGCCCATCCAGCTGCGAAACCCGCAGGGAAAGGCGCTTGGCGCGTGTGGATATGCGCAAGGTTACGTTGATTACCCCATCCCCCTGCACGCCCTGCAATATCACTTGTTTCATTATAAACCCTAAATTTTACGCCAGTCTTTGCCCATGAATGCCAAATATGGCGCGAAAGCCTTTGACACCCCGCGCGAGGTGTGGCACTTGGCCAAATCTCGCACGAAGTATTGATCACGAAAAGGGGTAATCTATGCCCAAAGAAGAATGGGGCACGAAACGTGTCTGTCCAACAACCGGCAAGCGGTTTTATGACCTGAATGCCGACCCGATCATCAGCCCCTATAGCGGTGAAACCGTGGCTGCTGATACCGGCAAATCCACGCGCACTATGGTTGCTGACAAGGCCGATAAGGCGTCAGAGGCTAAGGCCACAGATGAAACAGCTGAAGGTGATGACATCGTTTTAGATGATGACGACACATCGGATGTGGATCTGGGCGATGATGTGCTGGATGACGATGACGACGCAGACGTGTCGCTGGAAGAAATCGCAGACGTTCCTGCCGATGACAGCGACGACTGATTCTGCCTGAAAATATTGCCCAAAGCCGCCCATGGCATTTGTCTGGGTGGCTTTTGGCGTTTCAGGCCGGTTGGCAGGTCTGGCTCCAACATGGTTGCGCGACCCTATTGGAAATCCCGGCGAAAACGCCAAAGCATAAGAAGTCCGGCCGCATTCCAGTTTTTAACATTTTTTCGCTTGAACTGATCAGGTGATTTGCCTAAGTACCGCGGGCAGGCGTAATATCCGCCCGCATTCGGGGCCTTAGCTCAGCTGGGAGAGCGCCTGCATGGCATGCAGGAGGTCAGGGGTTCGATCCCCCTAGGCTCCACCAATTTTCTATATTACTGTTCTATATTACTGTGATGTTCCAGGTCACCCGGCGGGCATTGCCGGCAAGGTTTTTGTGATATAATTTCAGGCAAGGTACCTATGCCAGACGGCAATTGAGGTCTGGATTTTTCTTTTGTCATGGTGTCTGTTTGGGGCGATTAAGGTCGGGGAATCGACCTTTTATTTGCGGGGGCGATATGCAGCTATCACCTATTATCAGCACACCAGAACGCACAGTCTATGATGTTGTAATCATTGGCGGGGCGATGATGGGCGCATCTGTGGCGTGGTTCTTGGCGCAAAACTCAGGTTTTAAGGCGCGGATTTTGGTGGTCGAGCGCGACCCTAGCTATGCAAATAGTTCAACCGCGCATTCCAATTCCTGTATGCGCCAGCAGTTTTCCAGCGAAATTAACGTGCGGGTTTCGCAATTTGGCGCGCAGTACGTACGTGATTTTCAAAGCGAAATGAATGATGCGCGCGTGCCGCAGGTATTTGTGCATCCGTTTGGGTATTTGTATCTTGCCGGGGATGCTGCGCGCGCTGATGAATTGCGCCGCGATCAGAAAATGCAAGCTGGCCTTGGGGCCGGCACCCAAATGCTTAACCCTGACCAGATTGCGCAGAAATTCCCGTTTTATAACCTCGAAGGCATTGTTGCCGGATCATATAATTCTGTCGACGAAGGTTATTTTGACGGCGGTACTCTGTTTGAATGGTGGCGGCGTATGGCGCGCGAAAAGGGCGTGGAATATGTGCAGGCAGAGGTGGCTGAAGTCACACATGCACAGGGCGCTGTTAGTGGAATTACGCTGGGCGATGGCACGCGGGTAAGCTGTGGAATTGTGGTGAATGCTGCGGGTCCGCGTGCGGCAAATGTTGCGCGTATGGCAGGGCTGACCTTGCCGGTTGAGCCGCGAAAACGGTTCACTTGGGTTGTTGATGCGGCCACGCCTTTGGGGCAGGATTTACCCCTGACGGTGGATCCAAGCGGGGTGCATATGCGCACGGATGGCCAGTATTATATGATAGGGGCCGCGCCTGAGCAGGATTTGGCGGTGGACCCTGATGATCTGGCTGAAGACCACAATATTTGGGAAAACCATGTCTGGCCACATCTGGCCGAACGCATTCCACAATTTGAACGCCTGAAGGTGATAAATTCATGGGCCGGCCATTATGCCTATAACGTTATTGATCAAAACGCGGTGCTGGGACCGCACCCGGATTTGCAAGGGTTTATGTTTATTAATGGATTTTCGGGCCATGGATTGCAGCAAGCCCCGGCCATGGGGCGAGGGCTGGCCGAGTGGATTGTAAGCGGGCGTTATCAAAGCCTTGATCTGACACCGTTTTCATATGAGCGTCTGAGCGGTGGCGGCCACAGGGCTGAACGCGCTGTAATTTAGCCAAAAGATTTTAGGCCTTCGGCGAGGATATTTTTGGCAAGAGGAAGCCCGCTGAAAACCCATTCGGGAAAGCAGGGGGCTTGTGAGTGCCCCCTGAGGTTTGTTGTCAGGATTGGTTTTCGATGAAATTCAAGAAGGCTTGCCAGCTTTTGACGTCTGCATCGGCGTCATAATTTGGGTGGCCGGAAACTGAAAACATATGTCCGGCTTCTGGATACACCTCGATTTGGTATTGGGTATTGGTGAAATCCAGATCTTCGGCAAATACCATAAGGTCCGAGGTTGCCAGAATGGTATCAGCCTTACCATGGGCGACAAAGATGGGGGCTGTCATATCAGGAATGGCGCGTTGCATCTGGTCGGAAACCCGCCCGAAAAACACGCCGTAGCCATCAACGCCAAGGGTGCTGCCCAGCCCGGAATATAAAAGCTCCATTATGGCGCCGCCACCCATGGAATAGCCCATGATGATGATTTTGTCTGCGCCAAGGGTGGCGGCCTGATC
This sequence comes from Aliiroseovarius sp., assembly GCA_030625565.1. Taxonomy (GTDB): domain Bacteria; phylum Pseudomonadota; class Alphaproteobacteria; order Rhodobacterales; family Rhodobacteraceae; genus JAAEUB01. Next base: position 5,156 of record DAOUQO010000078.1, read on the forward strand.
AATAGCTGCGCGTAAGCGTGCTTGCAATTCTTGCCTGTCGCTAAACAGTTCGGCCATGGCCCCCTGTTTTTCTGCACGTGTTGTTGGTTGCACATCTAGACCGTAAAGGTCGGCGGCAAAGGCATTATAGCCGGCATCTGTGAACATTTGGGCGCGGGTTTTTTCAAAATCTGTCAGGCCACCGAAAGTGTGGAAAATCACGATGGTTGCGGCGGCGTTATCTGTCTGTGTTTGATAGCCGCTTAGCGCGGTGGTTTCAGTTGCGTAGGTGACGGTTTCACCTGCATTTACCGGCGTTGTAAATAACAGTGCTAAAGTTGCGGCATGTGTGAATAGTTTCATTTTGTTGGCCTTTCCTGTAGGGTTTAGAAGTCCCGCATTAGTGTGGGATGCGAGCATAAAAGACGCAAAACCACTGTTAAAAGTCACGAAAGGTGCCCGAAAGTTTGACGAATTCGTCTGAAATCAAACGTATTGGCGGGGCAGATTTTGATCCTGAAACCTATCTTGTGATGCGGGAGGGGCAAGATCCGGTTCGCCTTAGGCCACAGACCAGCCGGGTTTTGGAGGTCCTGGTTCTTGCGGCGGGAACCACCCTAAGCAAAGATGATCTGATCAACGCGGTTTGGCGCGATACGCATGTGACCGATGATAGTCTTGTGCAGTGTATATCCGAAATACGAAAGGCGCTTGGCCCTGTTGATGCCCGGCAGCTGCGCACCATTCCCAAGAAGGGGTATAGGCTGGAAATTATGGTGCGGGTGGCCACGCCCGTTAGGGGCCGCAAGGTTGCAAGCGCCATTGTTTTTGTTGTGCTTGCGGGGTTGGTATATTTCGCATGGCCGCGCAGCGAAAACACCCCGCCCATGCACCGTATTGCAGTGTTGCCATTCACTAATATGAGCGGCGCGCAGGATCAGGTGTATTTTTCGGACGGGATATCGGAAGATATTATTGTTGGCCTTTCCAAGATTTCCGATTTACGGGTTGTTTCGCGCGGGGCTTCTTTTGCCATTGCGCGTAATACTGACGACACGCTTGAGATCGCCAAAACCCTGAATGTTGACTATATTCTTGAAGGCAGCGTGCGCCGGCAAGGCGGTGATTTGCGCGTTTCAGCGGCGCTGGTTAATGGCCAAACCGGCGTGAATGTCTGGGCTGAACGTTATGAGGGCAGCACCGACGATGTTTTCACATTTCGCGATGATCTGCTGGCTGGGCTGCTTAGAACGCTGGCGGTTCGCATGTCCCGTCGCGAACGTGCGCGTCTGGGTGTTTTTGGAACCCGTGATGTGGCTGCGCATGATGCGTATTGGCAAGGTCGGGCCTTGGAAAGCAAGTTCACCCGGCAAACCAACGTCGCTGCCGAGGCTGCCTTTAAGCAAGCGCTTGATTTTGATCCTGAATTTGCCGGAGCCTATGCGCATTTGGCCCAAATCTATAGCTATCGGGTTGAAAATCATTGGACGGACTGGCCTGAGGCCACGATTGAGGCGGCGTTTTCAGCGGCCCAAAGGGCGGTGGAGCTGGATGATACCCTGCCGTTTGCACATTTTTCGCTGGGCCGGCTGTATTCGCGCAGTTTTGCGCCGGACAAAGACAAGGCAGTGGCCGCCTTTGAGCGCGCAATTCAGCTGGATCCAAATTATATCGGGGCCAAGGTATTTTTGGCAAATGTCTTGATATTCAATGGTCAGGCGCAAAAGGCGCTGCCGCTTGTTCATGACGCTATTGCACGCCACCCCTTTGCGCCATTCTGGTATTTTCAGGCCGAAGGCATGGCGCAGTACTTTTTGGGTAATTACGATGCGGCCGAGGCGGCGCTGGTGCGTGCCCATGATCAAAGCCCGACCGCGCCATTTCCGTACCGGTTTTTAATCGCCACCTATGGCCAGCTGGGTCGAATTGATGATGCTGAATGGATGGCGATTGAATACGAAGCCCTTGGGCGGCGGGCCACGATTGGCGCCCTTATGGAAACGGCATCGGTTCAGGATGCGGCTTATCGCGCGGCGTTTCGTGAAGGGTTTGAAAAGGCAGGTCTGGGTTTTGATTAAGGCTGCGCATGGATATTTTTGGCAAGAGGAAGCCGGAAGTTTGACAGATGTGTTGATCTGGGGTTAAGGTTTGGTCTCCGCAGCGATGGCGTCGCTGCTTTGCGATAATCATCCGCCCTGCACGCCGGGGCGCTGGTTTTTGCACTTAAGGATATCTGATATGAAACGCCCCCAATTTTATACTTGTAAGAATGGCGAAAAAGCCCCTTTGCCGTTTTCTGACGCGGAATATTTGCGCCGCCTTTCACGGCTTCGCGAAATTATGGCCGCGCGCGGGATCACGGCGGCTTTGTTCACATCGATGCACAATATCGCCTATTATTCTGGTTTCTTATATTGCAGTTTTGGCCGTCCTTATGCTTGCGTGGTTACGCAGGATGCTTGCACCACGGTTTCGGCGGGCATTGATGCGGGCCAGCCTTGGCGGCGTTCATTTGCCGATAACGTTACTTATACGGACTGGGAGCGGAACAATTACTGGCGTGCGGTGGCTGATCTGGTCGGGGCCGCCGGACGTGTGGGAATTGAAGGCGATCACATGACGCTAGCGCAGCGTGATTTGCTGGGGGATTTTTTAGGTGCGCATGAGGTTGTGGATATTGCGCCTGATACAATGGCGGCGCGCATGACTAAATCTGCCGAAGAAATAGTTTTAATTCGCGAAGGGGCGCGCATTGCAGATCTTGGTGGCGCGGCAATTCGGGGGGTCATTCGTGAAGGCGCGCGCGAGATTGATATTGCCATGGTCGGGCGCGATGCGATGGAAACCGAAATTGCCCGTGCTTTCCCCGATAGTGAGCTGCGCGATACTTGGGTTTGGTTTCAAAGTGGCATCAATACCGATGGCGCACATAATCCTGTAACCACGCGCGCACTGGAAATGGGCGACATTCTAAGCCTGAATTGTTTTCCGATGATTAATGCCTATTACACGGCGCTGGAGCGCACGTTATTTCTGGGCGAGCCTGACAGTGACAGCCTGCGCCTGTGGCGCGCCAATGTGGCTGCCCACGAATTGGGGATATCGCTGATTAAACCCGGTGCCACATGTTCGGGTATTACTGCCGAGATTAACCGGTTTTTTGAAAGCGAAAATCTGCTACAATACCGTTCCTTTGGTTATGGTCATTCCTTTGGCATTTTGTCGCATTATTATGGCCGCGAGGCGGGGCTTGAATTGCGCGAAGATATCGACACTCCGCTGGAGGCCGGTCACGTGGTTTCAATGGAGCCGATGCTGTTTGTACCCGAAGGTATCCCCGGTGCGGGGGGCTACCGCGAACATGATATATTGGTCGTTGGGGGTGACAATACTGAAAATATTACCAAGTTCCCCTATGGCCCTGACCACAACATTGTTTAGGGAGAATGGGAAAACTTCCTGTTTTAGTGGGGATTTAGGGGGTAAATATGCAGAATTCTGCATAAAATAGCCAGATTGCCGGTTGAAATGAAGCGGCTGATCGTGTCTTCTGGTTCAGCTAACAAACGCCCAAAGGGCAAATGCAAAAGCATCCAAAGGGTGCAGGGGGGTCACTTGACCAAAACAAATGACAACGACGGTTTCGTCGTCTTTGATCATGTGCAGAAAAGTTACGACGGAGAAATTTTGGTTGTCAAAGACCTGAACCTGTCGATTGCACGCGGTGAGTTTTTGACCATGTTAGGCCCATCGGGGTCGGGCAAGACGACCTGCCTGATGATGCTGGCGGGGTTTGAAACCGCAACCCACGGCGATATCCGCCTTGATGGGGTGCCAATCAACAACATTCCGCCCCATAAGCGCGGCATTGGTATGGTGTTCCAGAATTACGCACTGTTTCCGCATATGACGGTTGGTGAAAATCTGTCATTCCCGTTGGAAGTCCGCAAAATGGGCAAGTCTGACCGCGAGGCTAAAGTTAAGCGCGCGCTGGATATGGTGCAAATGGGTGATTTCATCAATCGCCGTCCGGCACAATTATCTGGTGGTCAGCAACAGCGGATCGCACTAAGCCGCGCGCTGGTGTTTGAGCCCGAATTGGTGCTGATGGACGAACCCCTTGGCGCGCTTGATAAACAATTACGCGAACATATGCAGTTTGAAATTACCAAGCTGGCGCATGATTTGGGCATCACCGTGGTTTACGTTACCCATGACCAAACCGAAGCCCTGACAATGTCTGATAATGTCGCGGTGTTTGATGATGGTCGTATTCAGCAATTGGCCCCGCCAGATCAGCTGTATGAAGCACCGGAAAATTCATTCGTGGCGCAGTTTATTGGCGAAAACAACACGTTGCAGGGTCTAGTCAAGGAAATCAAAGGCGACGTTGCCTTGGTTCAGCTGGACAATGGCGAATTGATTGACGCCAAACCGATCAATGTTGTTGCAGGTGAGCGCACGCAGGTTTCAATCCGCCCCGAACGGGTGGAATATAATATGGACCGTCTGCATGATGACGCCCACACGCTGAACGCCGAAGTGCTTGAATTCATTTATATGGGTGATATTTTCCGCACACGGATCAAGGTTGCCGGAATGGATGACTTTTTCATCAAAACCCGGAATGCACCGGATGTTGAGCGCCTGACGCCCGGCCAGAAAATCAAAATCGGCTGGCTTCCACAAGATTGCCGCGCGCTAGACGCGTAGCGGTATAATTTCCGGGTGGCTTGTGCTGCCCGGTCTCACCATGCTGCCCTCTGACCCGGAAGGGGTGCTGCAAAATTATCCGGGAATTTTAGGGAGAAACACATGAAAATGAGCAAAATTCTTCTGGCTACATCGGCACTTGCAATCTCTGCATCTGCTGCCATGGCTGGTGAGCTTACTGTTGTTAGCTGGGGTGGTGCATACACCATGTCACAAGTAGAAGCCTATCATAAGCCTTGGATGGCTGCGACTGGCAACACGGTTATCAGCGAAGATTATTCCGGTGGCCTTTCCGAGGTCAAATCACAAGTCGAAGCCGGCAATGTGACTTGGGATCTGATCGACGTTGAAATGTCTGACGCGGTTCGCGGTTGTGACGAAGGCCTGTTTGTTGAGATCGATCCATCGATCCTGCCAGCTGGTGCCGACGGCACACCTGCTTCCGAAGATTTCATCGATGGCACTATCACCGATTGCGCCGTGGCGACAATCGTTTGGTCGACCATCTTTGCCTATGACAATTCAGTTCTGGAAGTTGGCCCAACAACAATCGGCGATTTCTTTGACCTAGAAGCATTCCCTGGCAAGCGTGGCCTGCGTAAGTCACC
>DAOUQO010000295.1 GCA_030625565.1 Aliiroseovarius sp.
CGCTGGATGGCTGAACAGGCCGAAAATATGGGCGTTGAAATCTACCCCGGCATGGCGTGTTCCGAACTTTTGTATCGCGAAGACGGGTCTGTGCGTGGTGTGGTCGCCGGTGAATTTGGCAAGAATCCAGACGGCACACCGGGCGACGCATACGAGCCGGGGATGGAGCTGAACGGCAAATACGTTTTCCTAAGCGAAGGCGCGCGCGGATCGCTTTCGGGGCAGGTGATCGACCAGTTCAAACTGGACGCCGATGCGGATCACGCAAAATTCGGCCTTGGTATGAAAGAAATTTGGGAAGTCGCCCCCGACAAGCACCGTGAAGGCACGGTAATGCACACGATGGGCTGGCCTTTGGGGTGGAAGGCAGGTGGCGGCTCGTTCATTTACCACCTTGATAACAATCAGGTTTATGTCGGTCTTATCGTTGATCTAAGCTATAAAAACCCGCACCTTTACCCCTATATGGAATTTCAGCGGATGAAGCATCACCCGATGATTTCCGAACTGCTGGAGGGCGGAAAACGCATCGCTTATGGCGCGCGTGTCGTCACCAAAGGCGGTATTCAGTCTGTGCCAAAAGTGGCATTCCCCGGTGGGGCTTTGCTGGGTTGTACCGCTGGGCTAGTTAATTTGCCGCGCATCAAAGGCAACCATAACGCCATGCATTCGGGCATGCAGGCGGCCGAAGCCGCTTATGGCGCGATGCAAGCTGGGCGCGAGGGTGACACGCTGGACGAATACGACACAGCGTTGCGCGCTGGGCCGGTTGGTAAGGATTTGCAAAAGGTACGCAACGTTGCGCCGATGAACGGCAAATGGGGCACGCTGGGCGGGCTGACCTTGGGCGGTTTTGATATGTGGTTCCAGACCATTTTCAAATTCAGCCTGTTTGGCACCTTGAAGCATGGCAAATCAGACGCGCAAGCCACTGGTAAAGCGGCGGATCATCCGGTGATTTCCTATCCCAAACCTGACGGCAAACTAAGCTTTGACCGGCTAACAAATGTCAGTTTTGCCGCGACCAATCATGCAGAGCAACAGCCGTGTCATTTGCAATTGGCCGACCCTGATCTGCCGATCCGTGTGAACCTGCCGGAATATAATGAACCGGCGCAGCGGTACTGCCCCGCAGGCGTTTACGAGGTGATCGAAGAAGAAGGCAAAGACGCCCGCTTTGTCATTAATTTCCAAAATTGCGTGCATTGCAAAACCTGTGACATCAAGGATCCGACCGGAAATATTACGTGGTCAGTGCCACAGGGCGGCGAAGGGCCGAATTACCCGAATATGTAATGCCGATTTAGGCGCAAGATTAGTGGTTTCGCCGGGCTTGCACCCGTCGACCAAGCGAGGGGGGG
>DAOUQO010000173.1 GCA_030625565.1 Aliiroseovarius sp.
CAAATGCGTAATATTGCCAAGCAAGAAAGCGATGAACGGGTGCGCGAAACACTGGAAATGGTCCATCTGGGCGATTTCTCACACCGCTTCCCGCGCGAATTATCCGGTGGTCAACAGCAGCGCGTCGCACTGGCCCGCGCCCTTGTGATCCGCCCCGAAGTCCTGCTTTTGGATGAACCTCTTTCGGCGTTGGACGCCAAAATTCGCGAGGACATGCAATTGGAGCTGCGCGCCATTCAGCGCAAGCTGGGCACCACTACCATTCTGGTCACCCATGACCAAGGCGAAGCCATGGCGATGAGCGACCGAATTGCCGTAATGCACGAAGGGCGCTTGGCCCAAGTTGACCAGCCCTATGAGGCATATGAGCGCCCCTCGGATAGTTTTGTGACCAAGTTTCTCGGCAAATCAAACATGTTTGATGGCATTAACACAGGGGCCTCGGACGGGCTGGCGGCGTTTGATGTGAGCGGGGTGGAATTCTTGGCGCGCGAGGCTAAAATTGAAAACGGCGCGCAGGTGCATGTGTCCGTGCGGCCCGAAAAAATCAAGCTGGTTAAGGCCGGTACAGGTCGGATTGACGGCACGGTTACAGCGCAAATTTTCCTTGGGGATCAATGGGTTTTCCAAATTGAAACATCGCTTGGCCCCATGGATGTTGTTACCCAAAACACAGGTGGACGTCAGGTTGAAGAGGGCGACAAAATAGGCCTAAATTGGTCCCCAGACGAGGTGCGCGTTTTGGCCCGCGAGGCCACGCAATGAACGCCCGCCCCTATTGGTTAAGTGCGCCGGCGCTGCTGCTATATACGGCTATGTTTTTGATCCCGATGGTCATGACATTCCTGCTCAGTTTTTATTCCTATGACATAAATCAGGGCATCGTCACCGGCTTCAAATTGGCCAATTACGGCGAAGTTATACAGGATTCCTATTTCCATAAAATATTCCTGCGCACGCTTTGGATGTCGCTTCTTGTCACATTCTTCTGCGCGCTTCTGGGTGCCCCCGAGGCCTATATTTTGCACCGGATGAGCAAACCGTGGAAATCGATTTGCATGCTGGCCATTCTTGGGCCGCTATTGGTATCGGTGGTTGTGCGCACGCTGGGCTGGGCGATTTTGATGGGTTCGAAGGGGATCATTAATGAAACCTTGATGTCGATTGGCATCATTGATGCGCCGATTAAAATGATGTTCACCACGACGGGCGTGGTCGTTGCGCTTATCCATGTATTGATCCCGTTCATGGTCCTGTCGGTTTGGGCCAGTTTGCAAAAGCTGGATCCGCAAGTGGAAAGCGCCGGTGAATCGCTGGGTGCATCATCGTTTACTGTCATGCGTAAAATCGTAATCCCGCAGATTATGCCGGGCATTTTGTCTGGCAGCATGATTGTGTTTGCCCTGACCGCCAGCGCCTTTGCCACCCCTTCGATCCTTGGTGGTCGACGCCTTAAGGTGGTTGCCACAACGGTTTATGACGAATTTCTGGGCAGCTTGAACTGGCCGTTAGGGGCGGCTATTGCGGTGCTGTTGCTTATCGCCAATGTCATTATCATCACCAGCTTCAATAAATTTATTGAGCGCAAATATGCACAGGCCTTCAAATGAGCAAAAATTCCCCCCTTGCCTTGATCTTCAACGTGCTTTTCATCACCTTCATGCTGGCCCCGTTGATTATTGTCTGTCTGGTGGCCTTCACCCCGCTTGGCTATATTTCCCTACCATGGGACGGCTTTTCCCTACGCTGGTTCTACGCCATTCTGGACAATCCACACTTTATCGACGCGTTTTACCTAAGCGTGCTTTTAGGCACGGTATCGGCCACCATTGCCGTTGGAATGGCCGTGCCGGCGTCATTGGCTTTTGCGCGCTATGAGTTCAAGGGCAAAGGGGCGATAATGGCGTTTTTCATGTCATCCCTGATGGTGCCGCATATCGTTCTTGGCGTGGCTTTTCTAAGCTTCCTGACCAAGGTTGGCATATACGGCTCATTCATCGGTTTGGTGATGACGCATGTGATTATCATCATGCCCTATGCTTTGCGATTGGTGCTATCGGCGGTCACGGGCATGGACCGTTCGGCCGAAGATGCGGCGGTCTCCTTAGGCGCGTCAAACTGGACTGTGTTCAGGCGCGTGACCATCCCGATGATCATTCCCGGCATTGCAGGGGGCTGGGTTTTGTCGTTCATCACCAGCTTTGACGAGGTCACGATGACGGTTTTCGTGGCATCCCCCAGTACCACCACCCTGCCGGTGCGGATGTATGAGCATATCACTGAAACCATTGACCCGCTGATTGCATCCCTGTCGGCAACGATGATTTTCATCACTATCATTTTGATGGCCATTCTGGATCGCTTTTTCGGGCTGGATAATATCCTTGTGGGCAAGGGCAAATAAGGCCGCGGTATGTTTAAGCCTATTTCACCAGATCCTGTGGAAACCATCCTTGTTCAGTTTAATGGCGCACCCTTGCGTGTGACCAAAGGCCTGAATGTGGCGGCGGCGTTGCTAGAGGCTGGCATCGCCCATTTTCGTAACACCCCCAAAACCAACAGCCCGCGCGCCCCGTTTTGCATGATGGGGGTCTGTTTTGATTGCCTTATGGTCATAAACGGTCAAGCCAATAGTTAGGCTTGTATGACAAAGGTTTCCGAAGGGATGATTATCGAGCACCAATCAAATCTGTCAAAGGCGTTGAAATGAAAGACATCATCATCATTGGCGCGGGCCCGGCGGGAATGGCGGCGGCAAATGTAGCGGCTAAACACGGCGCAGATGTTTTGCTGCTGGACGAAGCGCCTAGCCCCGGTGGGCAAATTTATCGCGCGATTGAAACACCCGGCAACCTGAACCGTGCCGAACTGGGCAAAGCTTATACGGATGGCGCGGGCTTGGTTGCTAGGTTTCGCAAGGCCCAAGTTGAATATATCCCGCAAGCCTCGGTTTGGCAGGTTTCGCCAGACCTTGAGGTTGGATATTCCCTAAACGGCACTGCGCATCAGGTAGCCGCCCGGCAAATCATTCTGGCAGGTGGTGCCATAGAACGGCCAATGCCGGTGCCAGGCTGGACGCTTCCGGGTGTGATGACCGCAGGGGCAGCACAGATTTTGCTTAAGCAAAGCAGGCTGGCAATCGAGGGCGCGGTTTTCGCCGGAACAGGCCCATTGCTGTATCTGATTGTGCATCAATACCTGACTGCTGGCATCCCGGTTAAGGCGGTGATCGACCTTACACCTAAGGCCAATTATATCAAAGCATTGCGCCATTTATCCGGGGCCTTACGCATTTTCCCGGGTCTTCTAGAGGGGATCAGCTGGAAACGTGAAATCGCCAAATCAGGGGCAGAGTTTATTCAAAATGCGCGTGATATTCGCATCCACGGCACCGAAAATGTTGAAGCTATTGAGTATCTAAAGAGCGGGAAATGGCACCGCATCCCGTGCAAGCACGTGGCCCTGCATCAGGGGGTGACGCCCAATCTGAATATGGCGCTGGCGGCGGGGTGCGCGCACCACTGGAATGCGCGCCAGCTGTGTTGGAATATTACTATTGATGACTGGCTGCATTCCAGCGTTGATGGCATTTCTATTGCCGGGGATGGCGCGGCGATTGGCGGTGCTGTTGCAGCCGAAAATCAAGGTGCAATTGCCGCCCTTGGGGCACTGCACCGCCTTGGTATGCTTGACACACATGCGTGCAATAAATTGGCGCATTCGCATCAGGCAAACCTGCATTGCGAATTGGTCGCCCGCCCGTTTCTTGAGACATTATTCCAACCTATCAAAGCCACGCGAATTCCTGAAAATGACAAGGTGATCGTTTGCCGGTGCGAGGAAATTACCGCTGGGGATATTCGCAACCTAATCGCCCAGGGGCATGACAGCCCCAACCAGCTCAAAAGCATCAGCCGCTGCGGCATGGGGTCATGCCAAGGGCGGTTTTGCGGCTTAATTGTATCAGAAATGATGGCCGACACCACCCAGCACCCAATTGAAAAGGTTGGCTATTTTCGACTTCGCGCACCGCTTAAGCCCTTGCCGCTAACGGAATTGGCAAACATGGCAAAGGATACGCCATGAAGAAAAACGCCGATGCAATCATCATTGGTGGCGGCCTGTTTGGCTGCTCAACAGCCTTGCATCTTGCCATGCATGGTATGTCGGTAATTGTGCTGGAAAAAGACCATGTTGGCCGCCACGCATCGGGTGTTAATGCAGGCGGCGTGCGGCGGTTGGGCCGCGCTTTGCCGGAAGTGCCTTTGTCCGTTGCATCGGCCAAGATGTGGCAGAATATCGAAGCTCTGGTTGATGATGATTGCGGCTTTGTCCCCTCTTGCCAAATTAAAATTGCCGCTACTGAAACGGCATTAACGCAGCTGCGAAGGCGTGCGAAACAGGTGCAAAGCCTTGGTTTCGAGCATGAAGAAATCATTGATCAGCAACACCTTCGCGGCCTGCTTCCCGCAGTTGCAGACGATTGTATTGGCGGAATGGTTGTGCATGGGGACGGATTTGCCAACCCATACCAAACAGTGCAGGCCTTTCGCCGAAAATGTGAAAAACTGGGCGTTGTTTTTCATCA
>DAOUQO010000119.1 GCA_030625565.1 Aliiroseovarius sp.
GGACATGGTTATGGTAAAGCCCGGCATGGCCTATCTGGATATATGCACACGGGTTAAAGCGCAGTTTGGCGCGCCGACCTTTGCCTATCAGGTGTCTGGTGAATACGCGATGTTGATGGCGGCGGCCGAAAACGGCTGGCTGGATGGCGATGCGGTAATGCTGGAAAGCCTGCTGGCGTTCAAGCGGGCGGGATGTGACGGCGTGTTGACATATTTCGCCCCGCGCGTCGCAAAATTACTGGGGTGATCAAGAAAAGATTCCAAGCCTTCGGCGAGGATATTTTTGGAAAAACGAAAACGTTATTTCAGGCGATTTTTTGCCACCTTCCATATGGCGGGTGACAGGGGCTTGGGCTTGCCCTATGTTACCAACAGATGCGGGCAAAATGAATGATCCGCCAATTTACAGGCAACGCCGGCAGCGGCAGAACAGGCAAAGGCAGATCGATGAGCAGGCTTTCCAGACGGAGTTTTATTGTAGGTGCAACCGGTGCGGGCATGGTCCTGTCAGGCTGTGCAAATGGCATTGGATCACGCGGAGACATGTCGATTGACGCGCGTATCGATAGCACATTAGATTTTCTTTACTCAGAATATCCAGGCACGCGCGAGCTTAGCCAAAAAGCTGTTGGCATGTTGGTCATGCCTCTGGTTACCGAGGCCGGTTTTGGTATTGGTGGGGCCTATGGACGCGGTGCGCTGCGGGTTGGTGGTGCAAGTGTGGATTATTACAGCCAGACGCGCGCGAGCTTTGGTTTTCAGATCGGGGCACAGCAATATGCCCACGCCCTGTTCTTTATGACCCAAGATGCGCTACAGGATTTTCGCACTTCCCCGGGCTGGGTTGCCGGCGCGGATATTAAATACGCGATTTCAAATGCCGGTGACCGGATAAGTGCCGATACAATTACGGCAACGTCCCCGGTTGTGGCTGTGGTTTTTGGTCAGGCTGGTTTAATCGTTGGCGCAACGATCGAGGGCACAAAGTACAACCGTATCATCGCCTAACCTGTTCAAATTTAGTGTAAGGCAATTGTGCTGTCTGGCTGGTTCAGTTATGCACAACCTTACGCCATTTGTGGCTAGGTTTATGGGATAGCAGCGCGACATGGCACTTTTTTTCCGATGGTTGGTACGGGGCTTTGTGACGTTCAGTATCCTTGCGGGGGTGGCTATCCTTGGCGCGACCTATCTGGCGTCACGTTCCCTGCCCGACTATTCCGCCACCATGACCCTGCCGGGCGTGACCACGCCGGTTGAAATTGTTCGCAACAACACCAATGTGCCGCATATTTTTGCTGGGCGCGACGCGGATGTGTATTTCGCCCTTGGTTATGTGCATGCCCAAGATCGCCTGTGGCAGATGACAATGATGCGCCGCACTGTTCAGGGCCGCTTGAGCGAAATATTCGGCAGCCGCACGGTTAAGATAGACGAGCTGATGCGACGTCTGGATTTATATAAGCTGGCGGAAAGTTCACTTGTGGTACAAGACACACCAACGCTGATTGCGTTGGCGTCGTATTCGGCCGGTGTGAATGCGTGGCTTGCCGAAGTGAATGACCAAGCACTGGGGCGTGGTGCGCCTGAATTTTTCTTGTTTTCCAATGAATTGGCCCCTTGGCAGCCAGCAGACAGCTTGGCCATTCTTAAGCTTATGGGGGTGCAATTATCTGGCCATTTGGCCGAAGAGATTCTGCGCGCACAGGTGTCGCTTGTGCTGCCGGATGTGCGGCTGCGTGATGTTTTGCCTGATATGCCGGGCACCGGTTTGGCGGCGCTGCCCGAATATGCCAGCCTGTTTGACACATGGAATTTAAACACTGCCCCACGCCAGTTTGCGGCCCTTGAACAACCTGACCCACAACCTGACCCACTGTCGCCTTTTGCCCCGCGCGGCCTTGCTGGTGCCTCGAATGCATGGGCTGCTGCCCCGTCGCGTTCGGCTGCCGGTGGCACGTTGCTGGCCAATGATCCCCACCTTGGATTTACCGCGCCAAGTGTTTGGTATCTGGCCCGCCTTGAGCTGGAAAGCGGCGGCGTGATTGGGGCAACTATACCTGGAATGCCTGCCGTTCTGGTGGGGCGTTCTGCCGAATTTGGCTGGGGACTGACATCATCCTATCTGGATGACCAAGACCTGTTTATTGAGCAGTTAAACCCCGAAGACCCAAGCGAGGTCAAAACCCCCGAAGGCTTTGCCCCGATGCGTTCGCGCCCGTCAATTTTGCGCATTAAAGATGCCGCGCCGATCACGCTGAACCTGCAATGGACCGATAACGGTCCGGTGCTGCCGGGGTATCATTACAACCTTGCCTCGGTCACGCCGCCCGGCCATATCGCGGCCCTTTCCTGGACGCTTTTGTCAGGTGAAGACACGTCAATGTCGGCCGCATTACAGCTTATGCAGGCCAAAAGCGTATCCGAAGGGCTGGCCGCCGGAGTCGGATTTATCGCGCCAAGTCAGAATGTTACCATGGTTGACCGTGACACCATTGCGCTGAAAACCTTTGGCGCAATGCCGCGGCGCCATAGCGACCACCAGACCCTTGGCCGCCTGCCCAGCCCCGGTTGGCTGCGCGAAAACCGCTGGAGCGGGCTGGAAAATTATGCGGCTAACCCTGAATTTGTTGCGCCCTCTGGCGGAATTGTTGGTAATTCAAACAACAAGCTGCTGGAACGCCCGTTTCCGCTTCATGTCAGTTATTCGTGGGGCGACAGCCAGCGCGTGCAGCGTTGGGAACGCCTGATGCAAGCCCGCGAGGTGCATACGCGCGAAAGCTTTATCGAGGCGCAGCTGGATCCGGTCAGCGTGACCGCGCGCACGCTTTTGCCGCTTATTGGCGCGGATTTATGGTTCACTGGCGCCGCCGCCCCGGCCGGCAGCCCCGAACGCGCCCGCCAGCGTGCCCTTGATTTGCTGGCCAAGTGGAACGGGGAAATGAATGAACATATGCCCGAGCCGCTGATATATTCGGCATGGCTGCGCGCCTTGCAGACCCGACTGATCCGCGATGACCTTGGCCCGCTCACTGCCGAATTTCGCCATCTTGAACCCTTGTTCATCGAACGGGTTTTTCGCGATATTGATGGGGCATCGGCATGGTGTGACGTGATCCAGTCGGCGATTGTTGAAACCTGTTCCGATATTGCCCGCGCCGCCCTTGATGACGCGCTGCTATGGATTGATGAAACCCATGGCGGCGAACAAGAGGCCCTGCGTTGGGGCGACGCCCATATTGCCACGCATGATCATCCGGTTTTAGGCAAAACACCCTTTTTGCGGTTCTTTGTTAATATTCGCCAATCGACTTCGGGGGGCGATAACACCTTGTTGCGGGGGCGCACATCAGGGCTGGACCCTGCACCGTTTCAAAATGTGCACGGGGCCGGATATCGCGGTGTCTATGACTTTTCTGACCCAGATTCTTCGTTGTTTATCAGTTCAACCGGCCAATCAGGGCACTTTCTAAGCCGCCATTACGACGATCTGGGCGAGCTGTGGCGGCGCGGTGAATATGTGCCGATGTCACTAGACCCAGACCTTGCGCGTGCTGCATCCGTCGGGGTGACGCATCTGCTGCCAGTCGGGCAATAAACCCTACAGGCCGCTGAATTCTGCGGCCTGTCGTGCGGTCCATGTGACGGTCAGGTGCCAGCCGTCTTCTTTGGCGTCTTCATTGTCGATCACGTTCTTTTCAAACAGCCAGCCGCGCTTGCGGCCATCTGCAAACGCCACGATGATTTTATCGGTGGTCTGAGGGTCCAGCAAGGCGTCCTCATAAGCATCCAGAAGCGTGTCCAACCCCGCACCGGACAGGGCGGAAATGGCAAAGGTGTCCGGGTTTCGGTCAGCCTCGATCTGGCGCGCATCACGGGTGTCTGCATCTAAAAGGTCAACTTTATTCCAGACCTCCATCCGGTCAATACTGTCGTCAACCCCAAGATCCGAAAGGATTTTTTCAACATTTCGCGCTTGCGCGACGGTGTCTGGGTGGCTGATGTCGCGCACGTGGCAAATTAGATCGGCCTCAAGCACTTCTTCCAATGTCGCGCGAAAGGCGGCGACCAGCTCAGTAGGCAAATCAGATATGAAACCAACGGTGTCAGACAATATAGCCTTGCGCCCCGAGGGCAGATCGATCTGGCGCATGGTTGGGTCAAGCGTAGCAAAAAGCATGTCTTTGACAAAGACATCAGCCCCTGTCAGTCGGTTGAATAACGTTGATTTCCCAGCATTGGTATAGCCCACCAGCGCGATAATTGGATATGGCACCTTGGCGCGCGCTTTGCGGTGCAGCTCACGGGTTTTGCTGACCTTGCCCAATTGGCGACGGATACGCACCAGTTGGTCATCAATGGCACGCCGGTCGGCCTCGATCTGGGTTTCACCGGGGCCACCGACAAAACCAAGCCCGCCGCGTTGGCGTTCAAGGTGGGTCCATGCGCGCACCAGACGTGTGCGTTGATATGAAAGGGCAGCCATTTCAACCTGCAGCACCCCTTCGCGGGTGCGGGCGCGGTCGGAAAATATTTCAAGGATCAGCCCGGTCCGGTCAAGAATTTTAACGCCCCAGGCTTCCTCCATATTGCGTTGCTGGACTGGGGAAACCGTGCCGTCAACCAGCACCAGATCAACCTCGGCCTGTTTGAATATATCGCCCAGTTCAACCATCTTGCCCTTGCCAAACAGCGTGCCGGGCGTCGGTTTTGCCAGACGTATGACCAAGCTGCCCATGATTTCAAGCCCCGGCAGGGCTTCGGTCAGAGCAACGGCTTCTGCCAAGGCAGATTGGGCCAGTTCACGCGCCGCAGATCGGCCCATATCGGGGTACAAAACAAAGGCACGGGTGGCCTCATCTTCGCTTTCAATGAGGTCATTCATGAATTAGTCGCTCAGCTTTCTTCGCCATCATACAGATTGATAGGCTGTCCGGGCATGATTGTGGAAATTGCATGTTTGTACACCAATTGCGATTGCCCATCGCGGCGCAGCAGGACGCAAAAATTATCAAACCACGAAATTACGCCTTGCAATTTGACCCCGTTAATCAAAAAAATAGTTACGGGGATTTTGGTTTTTCTTACATGGTTCAGGAATGCATCCTGAAGGTTCTGTCTATCAGCAGCCATCGCTTTTTTCCTTTATTATCTCGTGCCGCCAAAGTTTGGCAGATCGTTTCTTACAGGCACAGTATGATCCCCATAGGGCAGAGTTTCCAGCCCCAATTTTCACCTGAATTTTCAAGGGGAAAATTGGCGCAAAGCCCCATGCAACAAGCGTTAACGACGCCAAAGGTCAGGGGTTAACAATGCAATGATCGCCAAGGTTTCAAGGCGTCCCATAATCATGGCCGCTGATAATATCAGCTTGGCGTTTGATGACAGGCTGCCATAGCTGATCGGCTCGGCCGTTGCCAAATTTGCCAGGGGGCCGGTGGTGGTCAGCGCCGAAATGGTTAAAACCATCGCATTTTCCAGCCCTTCGCCGGTTAGCGAAAAGGCCACCATGAACAAGGCCACAGACATCACCATCAGCATAAAAAATACCCAGGCTAAATAGGCCCCGCGCGATCGCATATGGCGGGCCTCGGTTCCGGCGCCGCCGATTGAAGACGGATGCACCAGTTTTTCCATTTCACGTATTGCATGTTTGGACAGGGCGTAAACCCGCAACAATTTGACCCCGCCTGCCGTGGTCGCAACCCCGCCGCCAACCAGCGCCAGCCCCATCAGGATCAACCCAGGTGTATCCAATGCCGACCAGCCCTGCGCGCCGGTCCAGGCATTGCTTACAAAACCCGAGGTGGTCATAAAGCTTAACGTCGTAAAGGCAGTGCCCCACAGCGCATTCAACCCTGCGGCAAGGTCATAGACCCCTTCAACCTCATAGGCCCCGATCCAGTGGCGCAAAAAGAAAAAGCCGGTGACAGACAGGATTAAAACGGTTGCGATCCGAACCTCGGGATCATTCAGCAATCGCCGGGTTTCGCCCAATCTGCCCTCGGGGGAAAAGGCAAGGCGAGAGACAGCGAAGATAAGGAAAAGTGCAATAAGTATTTCGCCTGCGACCCCCGAAGTGCTGCCTGACAGGCCACCAACCGGGGAAATCCCGCTGGTTGAAATGGTTGAAAGTGCGTGGCAAAAAGCAACAAATGCAGTGTCGCCTGCGCTGATAAGGCCGATCCACAAAACGACGCTTAGACCAATGTAAATAGGGGCAAGGCGCAGGGTGTATACTTGCAACCTATCCGAGAAATCCGCAATTCCCGTGATCTGGGTTATGCCAGGGTTAATTCCGGCCCTGTGTAGCAGGTTGGCGTGCGATGCACGTACTTCAAACCCGCCAAGGGCCATGGGGGCAAGAATTGCAATTGCGCCAACCCACATGATCAGCCCCCCCATCCAGCCGACCAAAGCCCGCCATAAATGAACAGATTCTGGCAGGCGTTCAGGATCATCAAACAAGGTTGCACCGGTTGTGGTTAGGCTTGATAGCATTTCAACATATGCATTTAAAAATGATGTATTTCCAACAGCTTCATAGACGGGAACCGCCAAAATTGCCGGTAAAAATACAAATATACCCAACAAAGACAGTAAGTGGCGACGGCTGAATCCGCTATCAGGGCGCCCAGCCATGGTTAGGGCCAAAAACAGGGTTAAAAAGCCAAGCAAAAATCCCGAGTAAAAGAAAACCCTTGCTGAAAAATAATCCTGAGTAACAGCGCCATACGTTGCCGGAATAAGCATAAGTACAGCAAAAACCGCCATCAAGGCAACAACCATAGGTGGTTTTAAAAACAAGCCCTTCATTAGAAAAAATCGATTGAGACCTGCAACAGGCGCTCGACTTCAGGCACTTCGGCACTGAGGCAGAAAAGCGTGATAACGTCGCCTTCGTCTATGCGGGTGGCGCCGGTTGGTTTGACGACTTCTTCGCCTTTCATAACGGCCCCGACCAACACGCCATCAGGCAAGCCAATGTCGCGTATGCGTTGACCGGAAATTGGGGATGAGGACAAGACTTGCGCCTCGATGACCTCGGCTTCGGCGTCCCCGACGGAATAGACCCAGCGCACTTTACCGTGCCGGATATGGCGCAGGATCGAGCTAACGGTTGTCGCGCGCGGATTAACATAGGCATCGACCATCAAAGGGGCCATTAGCGGCACCAAGGACGGGTCATTTACCAGACATATCGACATGGAAGATCCGGCCTGCTTTGCCCGTACCGAAGTCAAAAGGTTAACTTTATCATCGTCCGTTACCGCCAAAATAGCATCGGCACGGTTGATCCCGGCCTCTTTTAGAATCTCCATATCCATGCCGTCACCATGCAAAACCACGGTGCGTTCAAGGGCATCGGCGGCGCGTTCGGCAACGTCGCGGTCCAGTTCAATCACCTTGGCGCGAATCCGGTCTGATTGCATTTCCAGCCGCTTGGCCACGGCCAGCCCCACATTGCCGCCACCGATAATGAC
>DAOUQO010000227.1 GCA_030625565.1 Aliiroseovarius sp.
AGGCTTGAGTGCCGTGGATTTCACCCGTGGTTTGGTATAGGCCAGCAGGCCCTCCCAGCCGCCTTCGCGCCCAAAGCCGCTTTCGCGTACCCCGCCAAATCCGGCGGCGGCGTCAAACAGGTTGGTCGCATTGACCCAGACAATCCCCGACACCAGCTTTGGCGCGATATCCAGCGCCAGATTGACGTTTTCGCTCCAGACCGATGCGGCAAGCCCGTAACGGGTATTGTTGGCGATTTGTACGGCTTCGGCCGGGGTGCGGAATGTGGTTGCTGTCAGAACCGGACCAAAGATTTCTTCCTGCATCAAATGCGATGATGTGGTCAGGCCGGTGATCAGGGTTGGCGGATAATAACAGCCGTCCTTAGGCAGGGTGCAGGGCGCGCGGTAAACTTCGCCTTCATGGGCGTGGGCATCGACCATTTTAGTGATGGGTTCCAGCTGCACAGGGTCAACCAAACAGCCGACATCGATGCTTTTGTCCAGCGGATTACCAATGCGCAGCGTGTCCATGCGGGCGCGTAATTTGGCGTAGAACACTTCAGCAATGCCTTCTTGCACGATCAGGCGTGAACCTGCGCAGCAAACTTGGCCTTGGTTAAACCAGATGGCATCAACCAGCCCCTCGACTGCGCTGTCCAGATCAGCGTCTTCAAAGACGATATAGGGTGATTTTCCACCCAGTTCTAACGTCAAAGCAATACCGCGCCCTGCGGTTGCTTTGCGAATAATACGGCCAACTTGGGTTGATCCGGTGAAGGCAATTTTGTCGAAATCCGGATGCGCGGTAATGGCCGCGCCGACATCGCCGTCGCCGGTAACGATGTTGACGACACCTTTTGGCAGTCCGGCCTCGACACAGATTTGGGCGAAAAACAGCGCCGTAAGCGACGTGTATTCGGCAGGTTTCAGCACCACGGTGTTGCCCATGGCAATCGCTGGTGCGACCTTCCATGCCAGCATTAGCAGCGGGAAATTCCACGGAATAATCTGGCCGGCAACGCCTAAGGCTTCAACGTCCGGCATTTCGGAATCCATTAGCTGGGCCATGCCCGCGTGGTAATAAAAATGACGCGCCACAAGGGGGATATCAATGTCGCGGCTTTCGCGGATCGGCTTGCCATTATCCAGCGTTTCCAGAATCGCCAACATACGGGCGTGTTTTTGCACAAGGCGCGCGATGGCATACAGGTATTTGGCACGCGCATGGCCGGGCAAGGCAGCCCAGTCTTTTTGTGCAGCGCGGGCGGATTTCACCGCGCGGTCTATATCTTTGGTGCTGGCTTGGGTGACTTGGGCCAGATCTTCGCCCGTTGCCGGGTTTTTGGTGGCAAAGGTTTTGCCGGATTTGGTCATCGCACCGTTAATAAACAGGCCGAAGGGGGCGTTTGCATCTATCCATGCAACTGCCTCGTCCGTGTTTTCAGGGGCGGGGCCGTATTCCATGGTCTCAAGAATATCTTTAACGCTCATGAGAGTGCCTTTCTGGCGAAGCATTTGGTGTTGTAGCCGTTTTCTTTAAAGAAAATGGGCCGGAATTTTTGAAAATTCCGAAAATGTATCTAGCCGATTGCATGACGGTATCCTGCGGAATATTGCCCGCTAACATGGTGTTCCAGCTGGCGTTCTATGTCGCCCAGTAAGGACGACGCGCCAAAGCGAAACAGGTCTGGTTGCAGCCAGCGATTGCCCAGTTCGTCCTTGATTAGGGTCAGGTATGTCACCGCGTCCTTGGCCTTGGATATGCCGCCTGCTGGCTTATAGCCAACCCGAAAACCGGTGCGTTGGTAATAGTCGCGAATGGCGCGGATCATAACTAAGCTGACCGGCAGGGTGGCGTTAACGCTTTCTTTGCCGGTGGATGTTTTGATGAAATCAGCCCCCGCCATCATGCAAACAAGGCTGGCGCGCGCAACATTTCGCAGGCTGCCCAGTTCGCCTGTGGCTAAAATGGCTTTGACGTGTGCCTCGCCGCAGGCTTCGCGAAAAGCGCGCATTTCATCATACAGCCCTTGCCAGTTGCCCGTCAGAACCAGACGGCGCGAAATCACGATGTCGATTTCGGCAGCACCCGCTTTGACGCTTTCGCGGATTTCCTGAAGACGCAGATGGAACGGGCTAAGCCCGGCTGGAAACCCGGTTGAGACAGCCGCAACTGGAATGCCTGTGCCTTCTAATGCGGCCACGGCGGGCGCGATCATTTCGTGGTAAACGCAGATTGCGCCGGTGGTAATGCCGGTAACGCCCAGTGCGTCCAAAATATCGGCGCGCACGGGTTGGGCGGCTTTGGCGCACAGGCGTCGCACCCGTCCTGCGGTGTCGTCACCGGAAAGGGTGGTCAAGTCGATGCAGGTGATTGCCTTTAACATCCACGCGGCTTGGTGGTCTTTTTTCAAAGACCGGCGCGCGCCAAGGTTTCCGGCACGGCGTTCAATGGCTGATGTGTTTGCCTGTACGGCCCGCACCCAATTCATATCCAGATCCATGCCCGGATTGCGCGGCTCGCAAACCTGTGGAAGCTGCGGGTCGTTGGTTGCAATGGCGTGATGTTTGTTTGTTTTTTTCTGCATTTTGTGTGTTCCTAAGCAGAGCGGTTGCCACCAATTTTGCATGCCCTGCTAGGGATGGCAAGATTTACCATGTGGTCAAAATTACAAAGGGCGCGCTTGGCCTGACCAATGCTTGGTCTTATATGCCTTCGCACGCCTAGTTTCGGTTCTTATTCGCCGTGTGCGCCGCTGGCCAGTCCGCGCACGAAACCCAGCACCTCATCCACAGATTGGCCCTTGCCGATCCGTTCAACAATGGCCGAGCCAACCACAACACCATCCGCAACCTTGCCGATTTCACGGCTGGCTTCGGGGGTTTTGATGCCAAAACCAACCACAACAGGCAGGTCGATTCCGGCCTTGATGCGCGCAACTTCGGGGGCAACATCGCCCGCTTGTGCTTCGGCTGCCCCAGTGATGCCAGTGATGGACACGTAATAAACAAAGCCTGACGTGTTGGTTAGAACAGTTTTCAGGCGCTCGTCATCGGTGGTTGGTGTTGCCAGCCGGATAAAGTTGATATCGGCGGCCTGCGCGGGCAGGCACAGTTCGTCGTCTTCTTCGGGGGGCAAATCAACCACGATCAGCCCGTCCACACCGGCAGCCTTGGCGTCACTTAGAAATTTGGGCACGCCACGATTATAGATCGGGTTGTAATAGCCCATCAAAACAAT
>DAOUQO010000225.1 GCA_030625565.1 Aliiroseovarius sp.
TGATGCCGAAAATCGCAGGCACAGCCAGCTTGACCAGCCTTGTGTGGTTTGCGCGGCTATTGGCCAGACGATGGTTGACGAAATAAGCACCGGCCCAAAATGCTAATGACAGATAAACCAAGTTCATGATTGCATCCCCATTCGTTTCAGCATGATGCGCTGGATAATTCCGATGATCCCCACCAGCGTTGCCGCCAGAATGGCAGCGGCGAAAAGCGCGCTCCAGATTTGAATGGTTTGGCCGTAATAGCTGCCCGTTAGCATCCGCGCGCCAAGGCCCCGAATGGCCCCAGTGGGCAGTTCGGCAACGATCGCGCCGACAAGGCTGGCAGCCATGCCAACCTTTAGCGACGTAAACAAATACGGCATTGATGCAGGTAGGCGCAGTTTCCAGAACATATTGTTTCCGCTAGTGAAATAGGTGCGCAACAAATCAATCTGATCAGCACTGGGGCTGCGCAAGCCTTTGACCATACCAACCACAACCGGAAAGAAACTAAGGTATGCGGAAATGATCGCCTTGGGCAGCAAGCCCTGAATGCCAAGGGAATTCAGCACCACGATGATCATTGGCGCAATCGCCAGAATGGGAATGGTTTGGCTGGCAATCGCCCATGGCATCACGCTCATATCCATTGCCTTGTTATGAACAATTCCGACCGCCAGCAAAATGCCCGCGCCGGTGCCAATCGCAAACCCCAGCAGGGTTGCGGAAAGGGTGATCCAACCGTGAAAAATCAGGCTGCGTTTCGACATTGCCTTACCCTGCAAAACCTTGGCGCCAGTGGTGTTCCACAGCTCGACCATAACCTGATGCGGGGCGGGTAAAACCGGACGGGTTTGGCTCCAGGTATCGGCAACCAATTCTTTAAACGACAGTTCAATATCGGCGCGCGCGGCCTGATCCTTGGCCCATTGCTGGTTCATATTCACCGCCGCACCATACCAGATTACGATGATCGCGGCGATGACAGTCAGGACGGGGAAAACAGATTTCATGCGTGCCACTCCATTTTAATTTCCCGAACTGTTTCGGGCGGTTCTGGATCAAACCTTGAAACCTCATGAAACCCTTCGCGTGCATAGAACCGTTGTGCATTGATGTTGGGCACATGGGTTGTCAGCCAAAGATAATTAACATTCTCTTTGGCCTTGTCCATCAGCGCCTTACCCAGCCCTGCGCCAGTTTTGCGGCAGAAAAGAGCGCCGACCTGATTGGTTTCAGGATTAAATGATAAATATCCATCAATCGGATCGCCGGCGACCCAAATAGTCCTGTTTTTCATCCCGTCTTCGACAAAGCCAACGACCATTTCGTGGGAGTGCACGCGCGCCAGCCATTCGGTCTGGTCAATCCACCCGTTTGCAACGGCAGCACATGCCGCGACATCATCCGGCACGGCGCGCCTGATCGGGATAGGGTTAGTCATAAGCATGCCCCGCGCGCAGACCTTCACGAACGCGGTGCGCGACCTCTAGAAATTCAGGCGTGTCGCGGATATCCAGCGGACGTTCACGCGGTAAAGGGCTTTCGATCACATCAGAAATCCGGCCGGGACGGGGCGACATGACAACGATTTTGGTCGACAGATAAACTGCCTCAGGGATGGAATGGGTGACAAAACCAATGGTCTTGTTGGTGTTTTTCCACAGCTCCAAAAGTTGTTCATTCAAATGGTCCCGCACGATTTCGTCCAGCGCCCCAAAAGGTTCATCCATCAGCAAAATATCGGCGTCAAACGCCAGCGCCCGCGCAATGCTAGCACGCTGCTGCATCCCGCCGGATAATTGCCACGGAAATTTCTTGCCGAAACCCTTAAGGTCAACCAGTTCCAGAACCCGCTCAACAGCGGCTTCCTGATCGGGTTTGGAATAGCCCATAATCTCAAGCGGTAGCTTGATATTGCCCCGAATGGTACGCCACGGATACAGCCCAGCCGCCTGAAAAACATAACCATAGGCGCGTTTTTGGCGGGCTTCTTCGGGTGTCATTCCGTTGACCGTAATGGTTCCACCAGTGGGTTTCTCAAGCGCTGCCATAACCCGCAAAAACGTGGTTTTCCCACAACCCGAAGGCCCAATAAAACTGACGAATTCGCCCTTTTTGATGGTCAGATCAACACCTTTCAGTGCATGCACAGGGCCGTCATTTGTTTCAAAAGTAAGGTCAAGGTTTTTAGCCTCGATGCAAACTTGGTTACTCATTGGTTTTCCTAACTTGGCGCCATATTTCTTGGAAATTTTGAATAATTATTTCTGCGTCTTCGGTGACCGCCGCACTTGAGCAAAAGGACAATCGGATTATCTCGCGTCCCTGCCAAAAAGCACCCGTTGGATAACATTGACCCCCGGCCTGAACCTTAGCCAGTAAAATTTTGGTCAGGTGGTCACTTTCACAGCAAAGCGCAACCTGATTAAGTGTCACATCGTTTAGCACGCTCAATCCCGATTCACCCTCTAGCGCAGCCGCCACCTTTTTAGCCATCGCGCAATGGTCACCAATCATTTTGGCAACACCTTCACGCCCCAAAGCCCGCAACACCGCCCAAACCGCAAACCCGCGCGCGCGACGCGAAAGTTCGGGTGAATTTGCTGCGGGATCGCGATGGGTTGCGTCAGGTAAATAACTGGCAGTCACCGACATCGCCCTATTCAGCGCGGCAACATCCCGCACAAAGACAAACCCACTGTCATACGGGGTTTGCAGCCACTTGTGGCCATCGACGGCCCAGCTGTCACAATCCTCGACCCCGTCTACCAAGTGAGCGGTCTCTGGGCAGGCCCCCGCCCAAAGTCCAAAAGCACCATCAACATGCACCCATGCATTGTATTCTGCGGCTAATGCAGCAATTTTGCGTAGGGGATCAATGACACCTGAATTAATATGCCCCGCCTGTGCGATCACCAATATAGGTCCTTCTTGCGCAGCCAAAGCCACCTTTAAGGCGTCCGCATTCATGCGCCCATCTGAATTAACTGAAACCTTGGTCAGGCGATCTGCGCCAAACCCAATCAGCCGCAACCCCATATATATGGTCGCGTGCATTTCCTCACCGACCACAACATTAATTTGCGGTGCGCCAAACAGGCCCAAAGCCTCCACATCCCAACCAACCCTTGCCAACAACGCATTGCGCGCCGCCGCCAACGCGACTGTATTGGCCATAGTGGCACCGGTGGTGAAGCCAAATCCGACCTCGGGCGGCAAGCCCAACAATTCTTTTATCCACTCTCCGGCCACTTCCTCGGCAGCG
>DAOUQO010000108.1 GCA_030625565.1 Aliiroseovarius sp.
GAATGAACCTCCCGGTGCGCGGATGCGTATTGCGCTGTCCGGCCTGACATTGGCCGAACAATTCCGCGATGAAACTGGCGCTGACGTTTTGTTCTTTGTCGACAACATCTTCCGCTTTACCCAAGCTGGTTCCGAAGTTTCCGCCCTTCTGGGTCGTATTCCTTCGGCTGTTGGCTATCAGCCAACATTGGCCACCGATATGGGCGCGATGCAGGAACGTATTACATCGACCAAAGCTGGCTCGATCACTTCGGTTCAGGCCGTGTATGTGCCTGCCGATGACCTTACCGACCCGGCACCTGCCACGTCATTCGCCCACCTTGATGCGACGACCGTTTTGTCGCGTGCGATTTCGGAACTGGGTATTTACCCGGCGGTTGACCCGCTTGATTCCACATCGCGCCTGTTGGATCCTGCGATTGTTGGCGAAGAGCATTACGCGGTTGCCACCGAAGTTCAGGAAATCCTGCAGCGCTATAAATCTCTGCAAGATATCATCGCCATTCTGGGCATGGACGAGCTGAGCGAAGAAGACAAACTGACTGTTTCGCGTGCCCGTAAAATCCAGCGTTTCCTTTCGCAGCCTTTCGATGTTGCAAAAGTATTCACAGGCTCGGACGGTATTCAGGTTCCTCTGGACGTAACAATTGCATCGTTCAAAGCGGTTGTTGCTGGTGAATACGATCACCTGCCAGAAGGCGCGTTCTATATGGTTGGTGGCATCGAAGATGTTATCGCAAAAGCCGAAAAAATGGCTGCTGACGCGGCTTAATCCGAGCAGGATTCTGAAGGGAGGCCATTATGGCTGATACGATGCAATTCGATCTGGTTTCGCCCGAGCGCAGCTTGGCATCCTTGTCCGCGACTGCGGTACAGCTGCCTGGCTCAGAAGGCGACATGACCGCAATGGCCGACCACACGCCGGTGATTACCACCTTGCGTCCGGGCATTGTGCGCGTGTCTTCGCCCGAAGGCGACGCTGAATTCGTAGTGACCGGCGGCTTTGCCGAAGTTACCGCAACCAGCACATCGGTTTTGGCCGAACGTGCCATGCCGGTTTCTGAGGTAACGCAAGAGGTTCTGGACGAATTTTTGACCGCGGCAGTTTCGTCACGCGACAACGCGACTCCGGAAATGCTGGATGATTTGGCTAAGCAAGCAGTTGAAATTGCGGCTTTGGCATCTGAGTTGGGACTGAGCGTTAACGCAACTTAACGCCAGACAGAAAATATTTACAAAGCCCCGCCATGCTTGCCATGCTGCGGGGCTTTGTTTTTTCAAAATGGACATTACGTATTGCGCAGCTTCCATGCTCTGAATGCATGGCCCGGAAGGCTGATCAGGTTGCGTAAGTATCGCCGTCCTAACCGTAGGGGGCTGAGGGCTGCACGCCACAGCCATTCCATTGCAACTGCGCGAACCCAAGCCGGCGCGCGGTTTTGGGTGCCGGCAAGAAAATCCAGACCAGCCCCGATAGATGCCAGACCAAGCGTCGGCATTTGTGCGCGTGCGCGGGCGGCAAACAGTTCTTGTTTCGGCGCACCAAGCGCCAATAATGCCAATCCTGCGCCGGATGTGGCCAATTCATCCAAAACGTCCTGGCCTGCAACCCCCATAGGTGAAAACCCCATGGGCGGTGCGATTCTGGCGCAGATATTCACCCCTGACACTTTGGTTTCCAGATGTTTCGCGGCACCTTCTAATGCCTTGGGGGTTGCCCCGACAAGGGCCACTGAAATGTTGTTCGCCGCCGCCCACTGCACCATTGGCAGCACCAATTCCGAACCGGGCAGTAAGCTGACCTTGCGCCCTGCAAGGCGTGATAACCAGACGATCGGATTGCCATCGGCCACCACGAAATCCTGGGTGCTGTAAGCCGTGCGGAATTCTGCATCATGTTCAAGTTTATCAAGGTGGTCCAGATTGATAGTCGCCAAAGCAAAACCTTGCCGCGCCCGCATTCGTGCGTTCACGGCGGCCTCAAGTGCCTGCATATCCGGTATATTCACCGTGATTGTGAGCTGATGAAAGGTGAACTCCACCCTGACCTCATTTGGTTGATGTTAATGTTTTTCTAGCACTAAACCTTAAAACAGGCGATCGTTGGGCGCGAAAGGTCGAAATATTGACAAAATCCTGTGTGATCTGTTGCCTAGGCAAGAAACCCCAAATATGCGGAGCAACCATTTTGGCGGGTGTAGATGAAAATTTTGACGGGTGGCCCCGGGCCATAAAGGTGCGGGCATGAGGGACGTTGCCATCATTGGCTGCGGCTTTGTTGCGGATCTGTATCTGCGTTCTTTTGCACTGTATCGAGATGTGAAAATTTGCGGGGTTTTTGATCACGATGCTGATCGCCTTAAGGCATTTTGCAATTATTGGAATCTGCCATCGGCACCGACGCAGGATGCCCTGTTCGCAAGTCTGCCCAAGGGCGCACTAATCTTGAACCTAACCAATCCGGGTGAACATTTTGCCGTTTCACGCGCCTGTCTTGGTGCAGGGTTCCACGTGTTCAGTGAAAAGCCATTAACCCTGACAATGAAAGATGCGCGCGCTTTGCATACACAGGCGCAGGCTGCTAATTTGCATTTTGCAACGGCGCCTTCATCAGTTTTGGGACAAGCAGCCCAGACACTTGGGCATGCTTTGCGAAATGACACAATAGGCACCCCAAAGTTGATATATGCAGAGTTGGACGATGGTTTTATCAGTCAAGCGCCCTATAAAAGTTGGAAAAGTGAAAGTGGGGCAGCATGGCCATACGGCGATGAATTTGCCACGGGCTGTACGCTTGAGCATGCGGGTTACTACCTTTCATGGCTGATTGCATGGTTTGGCCCGGTTGCTTTTGTCACCTCGGCCACAGCCAGTTTGGGGGGGGCATATGCAAACAAGGCCCCCGATTTTTCCACTGCGACAATATATTTTAAATCAGGCATGGTGGCACGCTTGACCACATCCATTATTGCAAGTCATGACCACCAGATCCGGATATTTGGCGACAAAGGCGTTTTGGCGATGAAGCGCGCTTGGGACAACAGCGCGCCAGTTCGGTTCCACCGCCGTTTCACCCTGCGTCGTAAATTGGTTGAACATCCGCTTGGCAAGCGCCTGCGCCTGTCTGGGCCAACCCATCCCAAGGTGAAACGCTTTGGTGCGGCCGCGATGAATTTTGCCCTTGGCCCGATTGAAATGCTGGATGCAATTTCGGCTGGGGCAACACCGCGCCTGTCCGGTGATTATGCCCTGCACTTGAATGAAGTCACGCTGGCCGTTGCCGCGGGTGACACACAGAAAATGACAACCACCTGCATCCCGATGGAGCCAATGCCATGGGCGCTGTAAAAACATTACTTATCACCGGTGCTGGGGGCTATCTGGGCCGCCATACGGTTGACCAAGCCCGCCGCCGCGGACATATTGTGCGCGCTTTGGTGCGCCGCCATGAAAGCATTCCCACGGCATGGGGTAATGATGCCAAAATCATTCCGGTGGTTCTGGATATGGGGTCGGCGCAAACAAATTTCAGCGCTGCCCTGAATGGCATCGACGGGGTTATACACCTTGCCGCCAGCCTTGAAGGCGATGATGTGACCCATGCGCGTGACACCGTTTTTGCGACCTACCAATTATACCGCGCCATTGCGGCACATCCAGTGCCGGTTGTTTTGGCCAGCTCGATCGCGGCCTATCAAGGGTGCGCAGGGCTGGTGGACGAAGACACTTTGCTTGAGCCCCAGCCCGAGGCGCGCGATGCATATACCCGTGCCAAGCTGGATCAGGATACTATCGCAATGCAGGCCGTAGAGCAGGGGATTAGCACCCGTATTTTACGCCTTGGTGCGGTTTTTGGCCCTGACAGAATGTGGAACGCGCATATTGGTGTGCGGGCTGGGGGCTTGCTTGTTTTACTGGCAGGTCGGGGTGAAATCCCTCTGGTGTTTGCCCCTCATGCGGCCCAAGCGCTTGTTTTGGCTTCGGAAACTCCCTTGCCTGATGCAACGACCGAGGCGCTTAATATTGTTGATGATGCCCTTCCAGATGCGCGGGGCTACCTTGCGGCGCTGCGTGCATCAGATTTCGCGCCACATTATGCGCCGATAATAGTACCGTTTCCGTGGCAGATATTGATGGTACTTGCGCGCATTGCCCGATGTCTGGGGGTGTCGGCACCCGGTTTACTTCGCCCGGTGACATTAGCCGCGCGCATGGCACCACGCAGCTATTCGAATGCGCGCGCCAAGGCTGCTTTGGGTTGGGCACCAAATACGAATTTGAAAACCGCACTAAGCGCAGGGGGGCCAGCATGACACGCCCCGTTGCCTATCTGACCGGTGAATATCCACGCGCGACGGATACGTTTATCCAACGCGAAGTTGCCGCCCTGCGCGCCCTTGGCGTAAATGTTGAAACCTGTTCGATTCGCCGCACTGACGCTGCGCATTTGGTGGGCAAAGAACAATGCAATGAGGCCGCGCGCACCTTTTATACGCTGTCGGCTGCACGCAATCCTGCGCGCCTGATCTGGGCGCATCTTGGCTGGATTTTTCGTGCGCCAAGGCGGTATTTTCGCGCTGTAATTTTGGCGACGCGCATGTCCTCTGGTGGATTGCGAGCCGGCATTTACCAAGCAATATATTTTGCCGAGGCCGCAATTCTGGCCCGTCATTTGCACCAGATAAAGGCCCGCCATTTGCACAACCATATTGCCACTGCCGCAGGCAATGTTGCGATGCTTGCGGCTGAAATTTCCGGTATTCCGTTTAGTTTCACCTTGCATGGGCCGGACATATTTTATGCGCCGCATCGCTGGCGGCTGGATATGAAAATCGCACGTGCAACATCTGTGGTGTGCATCAGTAATTTTGCCCGTGCTCAGGCGATGAATTTTTCCGATCAAACCCACTGGCATAAACTGAAAATTGTGCATTGCGGGGTGGATCCCGCACGCTATGGCAGTGTGCCAAAGCCGCCGGGCAAAAACCTGCTTTTTGTCGGGCGCCTTGCCGGTGTCAAAGGTGTTCCTGTGTTGTTTGATGCCCTGCAATCAGTGCTTAAAAAACATCCCGATACGCGCCTAACCTTGATCGGTGACGGGCCTGAGCGGGCCGAATTAGAAGCAAAAGCCGCAGGCATGGGCCTGACCCTGGCGTTAACCTTTGCCGGCTATCAATCCCAAGACGAAGTGGCCACCGCCCTTAACGCGGCGGATGTGTTCGTTTTGCCCAGTTTTGCCGAAGGCGTTCCCGTGGTTTTGATGGAGGCAATGGCCGCAAAACTGCCGGTTATAGCCACGGCAGTCGGCGGTGTGGGCGAATTGGTCACCCATGGCGAAAGCGGGCTGTTGGTCCCCCCTGGGGATAGCCGCTCGCTGGCTGATGCGCTGTGTAAATTGCTGGCAAACCCCGACCAGCGCGCCGCTATGGGCGTGGTCGGCGCTACCAAGGTCGCAGCTGAATTTGAAAGCATGGCCGAAGCCCGAAAGCTGGCCGTTCTTTTGGCTGAAAAGGCTGCACCATGACCCGGATTGCCGCGATAATTATTGGTCGAAACGAAGGCGCGCGGCTGGTGCGATGCCTTGCCTCGCTACAGGGCCGCGCCGCGCCGTTGATCTATGTTGATAGCGGGTCGCTTGATGATAGCATTGCTGCCGCACAGGCGGCTGGGGCCATGGTGGTAAAACTTTCACCTGACACGCCATTTACCGCAGCACGTGCGCGTCATGCGGGTTTTGTAACACTTGAAAAAAACAGTGAAGACCCTGAATTCATTCAGTTTGTTGATGGTGATTGCGAGGTCGATCCAGAATGGATTTCGGCTGGAGCAGATGCTTTGGATCGGGACAAAAAGCTGGGGCTTGTCACCGGTTGGCGGGCTGAAATTCAGCCTGAGGCTTCGATTTATAATGCATTATGTGACTTTGAATGGCACCGGCCAGCGGGTGATATTACCAGTTGTGGCGGGGATATGATGGTGCGCGCGGATGCTTACCGCGCCGCTGGTGGCTACCGTGCAGATGTGATCGCTGCCGAAGACGATGAATTTTGTTTGCGCCTTGGCAAGGCGGGCTGGGGCCTTAGGCGAATTCCGGTTTCTATGACCCGTCATGACGCTGCAATGATGCGGTTTTCACAATGGTGGAAACGGGCGGTTCGTTCGGGGCATGGCTTTGCCCAAGTGGGGGCGCTGCACCCTGAATTTTTCATTCCTGAACGTCGCCGCGTGTGGTTTTATGGTGCAGTATTGCCATTATTGGTGCTGGTTAGCGGATGGTTAAATCCGGTCTTTGTGTTTGCAGTTTTGGCGCTGTAT
Source organism: Aliiroseovarius sp. (assembly GCA_030625565.1). Lineage (GTDB taxonomy): Bacteria > Pseudomonadota > Alphaproteobacteria > Rhodobacterales > Rhodobacteraceae > JAAEUB01. The sequence goes on from DAOUQO010000108.1 coordinate 6,316, forward strand.
GGCGTTAGTTATATCCGCACCATTCAGGGGTTAAAACGGACAGAATTGCCTGTGGGCAAGGCCGCGCATCAGGCGCTGTTCTTAACCCTTTCCAAGTTTCCAAACCTTATTGGCATGATCACCTACCACCTGCGCCGTGTGCGCGGGGCCGACATGCGTATTATTGAGTATAAGTGAGATTATTATGAGCAGTCCCCCTATCCGTATCGGCCTTGTTGGCGCGGGCTATATTGCAACATGGCATGCAGATGCGATTCGCGCGATTTCCGGGCTTGAACTGGCCGCGATTTGCGACACATCGCCCGCTGCTGCCAATGGCTTGGCGCAGGCATATGGCGTGCCCGCATTCCACTGTGTTGACGAAATGCTGGAGGCTGGCATTTGTGATGCAGCCCATGTTTTGACGCAGCCGCATTTGCATCATGATCTGGCGCTGGAATGTCTGGCCGGAGGCTTGCATGTCTTCAGTGAAAAGCCGTTTTCAACCACGGGGGCCGAAGCGCGCGCCATGCTTGACGCCGCAGCGCAGGCCGAACGACAGATCGGCGTCGGGCATAATTTTCTGGCGCTTCCTGCATACAGCCGGCTGAAAAAAATGGTTGCAGCAGGCACACTTGGCCGGATTTCTTCGGCTGAAATTAACTGGCACTTGCCGCTTGCGCCGCTGCGCGCCGGACCGTTTGGCCTGTGGTTGCTGCGCGAACGCCGCAATTTATTGCTGGAACTTGGCCCGCACTTGTTTGCTTTTGCACGCGACCTTTTTGGTGCGCTGGAAATTCTGTCTGTTCAGGTTGGCCACCCCGTTACGTTGCCGGGCGGGGGGGGCATCCGCCCGCAAAGCTGGCGTATTTTGGCGCGTGCCGGCGGGGTTGAGCTGACCTTTAATCTGTCAACTGTTGAGGTCACGGATGACCGGTCAATCACCTTGCGTGGATCAAGCGGACGGGCGCGTATGGATTACGCTGCCGATACCTTGATTGTGGCTGGCGAAAACGCCTTTGATCTGGTGGTGAACCCGCTTATGCGCGAGCTATCAGTCGCTGGCCAACATGTGCGTGAGGGGGCAGTAAACGCCATTCGCCAAGTCGTTTCATTGAACAGAAAATCACCGTTTGGTATAAGTTTTCAACGGGCTATTTCGGGGTTTTATGATGGTGTGCGTTCCGGCACGCCTGACCCGCGTTTTAGTGGTGAAAGTGCGGTAAGTGTGATTGAAAGCATTGAATTCGCGCTTGAAATGCTGCCAAAAGACCCTTCAAAACCCGCCCCGAAACGCAGACGAAAACCCAAGCCAACGGCGCTGGTTATTGGTGGTACCGGCTTCATCGGTCAGCACCTGACGCGCGGTTTGGTTGCGGCGGGCCATGATGTGCGGGTGGCGTCACGCGGGGCTTTTGGCCCGTTTGGAGACCTTGCCAACAAGGTTGAAACCCTGCCCGTTGATTTGAACGACGAAGACGCAATTATGCGTGCGATGGACGGCATTTCTCGGGTGTATAATCTTGCGAAATCTATGGATAAAACATGGGAATCCGCGTTGAAAAATGATGTGGGAACATCCGACCGTATTGCGCGCGCGGCCCTTGGTGCCGGGGTTGAGCGGCTGGTTTATACCGGCACAATCGCGTCCTATGACATGTCCAGAACCGACCGGATAATCACCGAGGCCACAGGCTTTGCAGATGATATGAGCGACCGCAATATGTATGCCAGATCCAAGGCAGAATGTGAACGCCGCCTGATGGAAATGCACTGCGAAAAGGGCCTTGCGGTGACCATTGCGCGCCCCGGAATTGTGCTGGGCGCACATGGCCCGCTGCAACATTGGGGTATTGGGCGCTGGCACGGTGCGGGCGCAGTGCGGGTCTGGGGCAACGGCCGCAATATTTTGCCATTTGTGTTGATTGATGATGTCGTTGATGGACTGATTTCTATGGGT
>DAOUQO010000182.1 GCA_030625565.1 Aliiroseovarius sp.
GCGCCACGTTGTGTGGCCACAACCCGTCTTTCAGATACGTGGTGCCATCCAGCAATGGGCGCCAGTCCAGCAGCTGGTCTTGGTTGGCAATCTGTTCGTCACCGCCCTGAAAATAAATCAGGTCAGGAATGTCGCCAGACAGCAACATCAGGTTCAGCTTATCGGCGTAACCACCGGCAGGAAGTTCGACCAGTTGAATGTCGATTTCTGTGCCTTGGGCCGCCATCGCAGCCTCGATGCGTTCCATGTGGGCGGCATCCAGCGGGTTGCTTTCCAGCACGTCCTTGATCACGACGCGCAGCACGGTTGGTTCGGCGTTTGCCACCCCGGCCATGCCCATAATCAGCGCCAGTGCCGATGTGGTTTTCAGGATTTTTTTAGCAAGCATTATGTATCCTCCGTTAGTTGCTTGTTTGGTCATTTGACGGCACCGGACATGGTGCCTTTGGTGAAAAATTTTAAAATGAGCGGGTAAATCATCAAGACCGGCGCGATAGTGAACAGGATCATTCCTGCCTTCAGCGACCGAATGCTGATCTGGCTTGACGCATCATAATTGGCCATGCTTTCCAGTCCGACGATTGCCACCTTGTCACCCTCAACCACGAATTGGCGCAGCACCACTTGCAGCGGCCACATATCTTGGTCGTTGAAATAAATCATCGGGCGCAAAAATTCGTTCCAGTGGTAAACCAGATAAAACAACGTAATGGTCGCCAGCGCTGGTTTTGCCAGTGGCAAGACCACATGCCACAGCGTTTGAAAGGCACCGGCGCCGTCCAGCTCGGCCGCCTCGATCAGTTCTTCAGGGATTTCCTCAAAAAACCGGATCAGGATGATCAGATACCAGGCGTTAACCATTTTAAACAAAATTACGGCCCAGTAAGTATTCAGAAGACCGAGGTCTTTGATCACAAAATAATCGGGGATGATCCCCGGCTCGAACACAATTGTTATCAGCACAAAGATGAAAATTATCCGCCGCCCCGGCAGGTTTGGCCGTGAAAGCGCCCATGCCATTAAGGCGGTAAAAATGATGTTTAAAAACGTGCCGCTGATGGTGATGAACAGGGAATTCATTAACCCTGTGCGTACCTTCGGATGGTTTAGCAAGATGTTCCAGACGTCGGTGGAAAATCCTTCGGGGATCACTGTCATGCCGGTCATCAGCAGGACTTTTTCGGGTGAAGAAAGCGAAATTGCCAGCAGATTTAAAATTGGCTGAACGGTGATAACAACCAGCAACAACAGGGTTGATACAATGATCACCTGCTCCATTTTTTCCAGCGAAGTGCGGTTTTGCGAGGCCATTACCAGACCCCCTTTCCGGTTAACTTTTTCGAGAAATTATGCGCGGCAACGATCATCACCAACCCGATGATGCCCTTGAACAGCCCTGCCGCCGTGGCCAGCGAAAACTGTCCGGTTTGCAGCCCGATACGATAAACATAGGTGTCTAAAATATCGATGCGGTCGCGAATGGCATCATTGGTAAGGTTGAAAACCTGATCAAAACCGGCGTTCAAAAACAGGCCGACATTCAGGATAAACAGGGTGGCAATCGTTGGCACGATGCCGGGCAGGGTTACGTGGCGGATTTTTTGCCAGCGGTTCGCCCCGTCCATTTCGGCGGCGTCATAAAGTTGGGGGTCAATCGCCATAATGGCGGCGAAATACAACAGTGAATCCCAGCCAGCAGATCGCCATATTTCAGAAAACACCAGCACCCAGCGAATGCTGCCTGCCTCGGTCATGAACGGGCGCGGGGCCAGCCCGACAACACCGCGAATATCATTGACCACGCCGGTTGAGGGGGACAAGGCCGCGATGAAAATACCGGCGATAACCACCCAGGACAGGAAGTGCGGCAGGTAAATTGCCGACTGAACAACCTTGCGCAACCCGTCGCCGCGCACCTCGTTTATGAGCAGCGCCAGAAAGATTGGCACTGGGAAAACAAACAGCATCTTCATGCCCGAAATGATCAGGGTGTTCAGTAAAACCTGTTTGAACGCGGTGGAGGTGAACAAGACATAATAATGCTTCATCCCGACCCAAATATTAGGGCCGATAATGCGGAAATCTTCAAATGCCAGCTTGGCTTTGTAAATCGGGAAGTAATGAAAAACCAAAAAGTAGATAACACCGGGGGCCAGCATCAGGTAATACGGCCACCAAACCCGCAAGCTGCGAGTGATGCGGTCAATTCTGCTCATAGGAACGTTCCCATTGACGCGAATATGTGTGCTTTTGTCACTCATTGCATGTTTCTAGCCTGTGGCTTTAAGTTTTGTGGGTTCGGTATTTGATAAATCCCGCAACGTGCCACGTGGTACAAGTTTGCAGGGCAGGACCAGTCGGCTTTCAACGGTTTGGCCGGAAAGTTGATCCAGCAACACAGTCATGGATTGGCCGCCAATTCCACGTGCGGGCTTGGCGATTGTGCTTAGGCCGGGATCGGAAAACACCCCTGCGGGGATGCCGTCAAACCCCAAAATAGAAACGTCATCGGGGCAGGTTAGCCCCGCTTCACGCACCGCAAGAAGCGCGCCCAAGGCCATCAAATCATTTGCAGCAAACAAGCATAACGGGCGTTCGGGGCGGGTGGCCAATATGCGCTCCATCGCGGCCTTGCCGGATTTTACGGTATAGTCGCCCTGCTCAATCAGCAGGTCTGTAGGGTCCATTCCCCGCACGACAAAATAGTCATGTACGGCGCGCTGAAACTTGACCCGCGCCAAGCGCCCGAAAGGCCCTAACAGAAATGCGGGGCGGTGGTGGCCCAATGAATTAAGGTGATCCAGCCCAAGTCCTATGCCCTGAATGATATCGCTGCCAACGCTGGGAAGTTCAGGGTAACGTTCTGCACTAGAGCCGATAAGCACCACCGGCATGCCAAAATGGTTCAGGTCTTCAATGCGGTTTTCCACCGGATTAACAATCGCCCCGTCAACGCGTGCCTGACGCAGGGCGCGTAAATGGCTGGCCTCGCGCTCGGAATTCCAATCGGAACTGAACACCAAAAGCGAAGCACCTGTTTCGGCGGCTTTGTCTTGTGCGCCACGGGCAACTTCGGCCCAAAACGGGTTGGCGATATCGGGAATAACAAGCCCCAGCATACCAGTGCGCCCGGATCGCAAAGATTGCGCAAGGTGGTTGCGTTCATAGCCAAGTTCCTGCGCGGCCTTCAGGATTTTTTCTTTGGTTTCGGGGTTAATATTTTTGCCGCCAGAAAGCGCGCGCCCGACCGTACTTTTTGAAACGCCCGAACGACGGGCAACATCAATTATCGTTGGCATATTTCTTTTCGAGTGGCGCATTCGACCTCGCAGAAAGGAATCGGCGTTTCCGTGGGAACGTTACCAGTTATTTCAAATATTGCAATTTTAATCGTAATGGTTGTGTAAACGACAACAGGCTGGACAATTGCCCGGCCTGCTTTGTGGTTTTGGAGTTAAGGCCTAGAACAAGACAACACTGCGGATGCTTTTGCCTTGATGCATCAGATCGAAGCCCTTGTTGATGTCCTCAAGCCCCATTGTGTGGGTGATCATCGGGTCAATTTCGATTTTGCCGTCCATGTACCAATCAACGATTTTTGGCACATCGGTCCGTCCGCGTGCGCCGCCAAAAGCAGTCCCGCGCCAGACCCGGCCTGTTACCAACTGAAATGGTCGAGTGGAAATTTCGGCGCCTGCCGCGGCCACACCAATGATGATGCTTTCGCCCCAGCCCTTGTGCGCGCTTTCCAGTGCGGTGCGCATCACGTCGGTATTGCCGGTTGCATCAAACGTGTAATCGGCCCCGCCTCCGGTCAGTTCAACAAGGTGACCCACAAGGTCGCCTTTAACCTTTGCGGGGTTCACAAAGTGGGTCATGCCAAAACGTGTGGCCATCTCGATTTTGTTGTCGTTCAGGTCAACGCCCACGATCTGGTCGGCACCGGCAAGGCGCAAACCTTGCAGCACATTCAGGCCAATGCCGCCAAGGCCAAACACAATCGCGGTGGAACCGATTTCGACTTTGGCGGTGTTGATAACCGCGCCAATGCCCGTGGTCACGCCACAGCCGATATAGCAGATTTTTTCAAACGGCGCGTCTTTGCGCACCTTGGCCAGTGCGATTTCAGGCAAAACCGTGTGGTTGGCAAAGGTGGAACAGCCCATGTAATGCAGGATCGGTGTGCCATCCAGCATCGAAAAACGGCTGGTGCCATCGGGCATAAGTCCGGCACCCTGCGTGGTGCGGATCGATTGGCACAGGTTGGTTTTTGGGTTCAGGCAATAATCACATGTGCGGCATTCCGGGGTGTAAAGCGGGATCACGTGATCACCCGGTACAAGCGATGTAACGCCCGCGCCAACTTC
>DAOUQO010000100.1 GCA_030625565.1 Aliiroseovarius sp.
CGGGTGTTGGTGTTCAGGGCTTAGGCGGTAATCAACGGAAATCAGCCGAAACCCGGTGCGATCACATATTTCAGCGCAGACATCATCATGGCTGTCCAGATCACCAAGAACAAAGCCCCACCATGGAAATAGACAACGTTAGTGTCTGTTTCTCCCTTTTCATAGACCCTGATAGGCACCCCGTTGGCCGTAGTATCAGTTGTGGTTACACTGGGTGGATGACCCTGAAAGAACGCACGGCACATCTTGTTATAGGTGCGCCGTTGATCCTGTATGGTCGTTTCTATTGTGTCAGATGGGTTGAACGCGGCGGTGCGCCGGATAAATGCCCAAGTTTCTTCGTCTATAAGGGTGCTATAATCCATATAGCTACGCTAGGCCTGCGCGGGCCTTGTGGCAAGTCTAGAGCCCCTGTTGCGCGCTTAGTCCAAGTGAGACCTGTTCTTCCTGAACCCCGTTAACGCTGAGCTTATCGCGCATCGTAACGACGTCGCCCATGATAATTAGGGCCGGGCCGTTCAGGTTTGCGTCGCCTGCAATGCCTTCGATAGTCTCTAACGTTGCCGTTATTACCGTTTGGTTCAGGCGTGACCCATTGTCGATGACCGCAACCGGCAGGTCGTGACGTACGCCTTGCGCCAGTGCATTTGTGGCAATCGCGCCCAAACTGCCAAGGCCCATATAGACCACCACAGTTTGGCCGGGCCGCGCCAGTTTTGTCCAGTCATGGTCCAGTACACCGCCCGCGCCGTGTGCGGTGACAAAGGCCACCGATTGCGCGTGGTCGCGGTGGGTCAGGGGGATGCCTGCGCAGGCACCACAGCCAGCGGCGGCGGTAATGCCGGGTACGACCTGTACGGGAATTCCTGCGGCTGCGACTTCTTCTAGCTCTTCGCCGCCACGGCCAAAGATGAATGGATCACCCCCCTTAAGGCGCAGAACCCGATTGCCTTCCAGTGCCAGCTTAATCAGCAGGGCGGTGATTTCGGTTTGGGTCATCGCGTGATTTCCCGCTGATTTTCCTACGTTGATGCGGCGTGCATCGCGGCGTGCAAGGTCCAGAATTCCGGGGCCGATCAGGCGGTCATACAACACAACATCGGCATGCTGCATCAGACGCAGCGCCTTAAACGTCAGCAGATCAGGATCCCCCGGTCCGGCCCCAACCAGCCATGCTTCGCCAGTGATGGGCTTGGCCGTATCGGCGGTAGCAAGGTCGGCATTGATCTGCGCAATTGCGTCGGTTTCGCGATCCGAAAGAAACAGATCCCCCGCTTGGCCTTCGATCATGTTTTCCCAAAACCGTCGCCGCCCGCGCCCATCTGAAATGGTGTTGGCGATCCGGGTGCGATATGTGGCGGCAAAGGCGGCAAGGCGTCCGTAGCCTTCGGGCAGCATGGCCTCAATTCGGGCGCGCAGGTTGCGGGCAATAACGGGTGCGGCACCGCCAGTGGAAATGGCGATGGTGACAGGGGCGCGTTCAACCACGCTGGGAGTGATGAAATCGCAATATTCCAGCACATCGGCGACATTGCACAGCGCACCCACATCCTTGGCGGCGTCTGCCAGCAAGGTGTCGCGTGCGGCGTCTTCGCTGGCGCCGTAAGCAACAAAACAGCCGTCAAAGTCAGCACGCACAGGCACACGCGCGTAATGCGTCAGGTTTTCATGATCAAACAACGCTGATAATTCATCGTCCGGTTTTGGATCGAACGAGGCAACTTTGGCCCCCGCCGATAAGGCGCGTTCAACCCGACGTGCCGCAATTGTGCTGCCGCCATCAACCACGACCAAGCGTTCGCGTATATCCAGAAAAACCGGAAGGTAATCCATCAGCTTTGTTCCTTTGTCCATGCCTGCATTTCAGCCGCAATCGCGCCCGCCACGTCTGCATCCAGATCAACCTGCGTGATCCGTTTGCCTTCGCGCAGAACCAGCCGCAGCATGTTCATGCCGCCTTCGAACTGAATTTCGCGCAGTTCCGCCTTGCGCCCGTAAGGCAAGTCATACAGGGCGATTTCGCGCACGTTATCAGTCATATTTCAGGCCTCGGGTAAAAGATGCCTCAAGCAGCCATGCCCATTTGCGCGGGGTGTCGCGGAAATCTGGTTTCACGTCGAATTCCATATGCATTTCGCCGCTTTCGCCCAGATGCGCCACCAGTTTTTCCAGTTCTGGAAACGAGGTCACGTCGGGGTTGGAAATTATCAGGTCACTTAGTCGCGCCATATCAGGTTCCTTTTACACGGTTGGTGAAACGCACGCGGTACATCACGCGCATAGATTTCGTAAGGACGTTCGGGTCAAACCCAGTTCTGTCATGCAGGGCGTTGTTTGTCAGCACCCCTTGGCCGGCTTTGAATCTTAATGAAATGGTCATCGGGTCCGGTGCTTCAAGGGTTTGACGCAAAAATGCCACTGCCTCGCGGGTCAGGGCGTCATCACGCCATGCGATTGAACGGGTTCGGGCGGTATAACGCATTTGCAGCGCGCCGGTTTCGGGGTCGCCATAAAATACCGGACCAACCGATTGCGGGCGCTGATCGCCATCAGCAGGAATAACCATCGCGGCAGGATGTGTTAACGCCTGTATATAATCAGGGTTTTCATCATATAGACGGATAAATGCAATCGCAGGGTCCAAAACGCGGTTTTCACCGCCAGCTTCGGCGGGCTTGGCGCAATGTAAAACCATCGCGCTGATCTGCTCATCGGGGGCATTATAGTAACCATCGGTGTGCCAGCCCATTTTACGCTTGGAATAAGGGATATATCCAGCCTGAGACGGCGCGTTGGTTTCGGTCAACGCAACAATGCCCTGATCACCGGCGGATCGGTGCTGTTCGGCAATGCGCAAGTCAAATGCCCCGGCAAAGGCACGCAGGTCGTGGCGCAAGTCATCGCGCATACTGTCCTTTTGCGGGGCCTGATACAGGGCCAGATTCGTTTCGCGGCATCGGCGAATAAGTTCGGATTTTTCCGAATCCGTGGGATTCGACAGATCAGAAATTTCGACAAAACCATCCGATTTTGCCGATTCTGTCGCGTTCAGGCGTGCTGCGCGCCAATCCTGATAAAAATTATATGTCTTTGGGTCATTCCAGAAAAAACCGTTATGATTATGTGTGTTAACCACTTCAACCCTCCTTGAATTTTATTGTGCGGTTGCAGCATTGCTGCGCTAAATTTGGTTTTTAGGCCGGAAATTCACTTTTCTCTTACATTCGTTTATCTTGATGTATAGATTAATTGCAATGCGCTCGTTGTTGGGCGGACAGGTGTGTGTTCTTGATCTGTTAACCCACACATCAGATAATGCACCAGACCCAATGGGTCAAAACCTAGGTTACTGCGCGAACACTTGTGAGGGAGGAATGACATGAAAGACGAAGCCAACAAGGGTAAGAACCCGATCCCAATGCTGGACCAGCTTGAGGGCGGCAAATGGCCAAGCTTTGTTACCGGACTGAAACGTCTGCGCGACGAAGGCACTGAAAGCAATCAGGCGATCATGAATGACCTTTTGGGTCAGTTGAACCATTCCTATGAGGAACGCCTTGGGTTCTGGAAGGGCGGCACGCTGTCTGTTCTGGGTTATGGCGGCGGTATCATCCCGCGCTTTTCCGAAGTGGCGGATAAATTTCCTGCCTCAAAAGAATTCCACACGCTGCGCATTATGCCGCCAGCGGGTAACCATTATACAACTGACCTGCTGCGCCAGCTGGCAGATATCTGGGAACGTCACGGTTCTGGCCTGATCGCGTTTCACGGCCAATCCGGCGATATCATGTTCCAAGGCTGTTCATCCGAAGCGGCCCAGCCTGCCTTTGACGAGTTGAACGAACTTGGCTTTGACCTTGGCGGTGCCGGCCCTGCGCTGCGTACGGCCATGAACTGTGTGGGTGCTGCACGTTGCGAACAATCTTGCTATAACGAGATCAAGACGCACCGTGCCATTATCAACCGTTTCATTGACGAAATGCACCGTCCTGCGCTGCCTTATAAGTTCAAGTTCAAATTCTCTGGTTGTGCGAACGATTGTGTGAATGCGATCCACCGGGCTGACTTTGCGGTAATCGGCACGTGGCGCGATGACATGAAGGTCAACCAGGAAGAAGTGAAAAAGCACGTGGCCAAAGTTGGTCGCAAATATACCATCGATACCGTGATTTCCATGTGCCCAACCCGCGCGCTTTCGTTGAACGACGATGACACGCTGGATGTGGACAACAAATCCTGCGTGCGCTGTATGCATTGTATCAACGTTATGACCAAGGCGCTTAGCCCCGGTGATGATCGCGGTGCATCCGTGATGATCGGCGGCAAACGGTCGCTGAAAGTTGGCGATATGATGGGCATCATGATCAAGCCGTTCATCAAGCTTGATACCGATGAAGAGCTGGAAGAATTGGAAGAATTCGCAGAAACCTGCATTGAATTCTTTGCTGATAATGCGCTGGAACATGAACGTGTTGGTGAAACCATCGACCGCATTGGCCTGCCTTCTTTCCTTGAAGCAGTTGGTGTTGAGGCTGATCCGAACATGGTCAACCACCCGCGAACATCCAGCTATGTGCGCACCGACGACTTCGATGAAGAAGCCGACAAGTGGTTCGAACGCAAAGCAGCCGAGGCCGGTTTGACCGCAGACGCCGAATAAGCGCCTAAGCCAGATTTATACCTTCGTGATGGCCTGAAAATGGCCGCACGTATTGGGAGGAAGAACATGAAAGACCAAGCTGAAAAACCCCGCATGCCAACCGAATCCGGTGTTCCAGATCCGTTTCCGTTCATGCACCCGACGCTGAAGGCCAATTATGGCAATTGGGACTGGCACGACCGGCCCCGCGCAGGCGTTTTGCACCACGTTTCCAAAACGGGCGAAGAAGTCTGGACAGTGCGCGCAGGTACCCAGCGTCAAATGGATGTTTTCACCATTCGCAAACTGGCCGATATTGGCGATGAATTTGCTGATGGTCACATTCGTTTCACCACACGTTCAAACATTGAATTCATGGTTGCGGACGAAGCCAAAGTCGCGCCGCTCGTTGAAAAACTGACTGCCGAAGGCTTCCCTGTTGGCGGCACTGGCGCATCTGTTTCAATGATCAGCCACACCCAAGGCTGGCTGCACTGCGACATTCCCGGCACCGATGCCTCGGGCGTTGTAAAGGGCCTGATGGACATGCTGCACGACGAATTCGTGCAGGAAAAAATGCCGAACCGCGTGCGTATCACTACATCTTGCTGCCAGATTAACTGTGGCGGCCAAGGCGATATCGCGGTCAACGTTCAATATACCAAGCCGCCAAAAATTAACCACGATCTGGTTGCTAATGTGTGCGAACGCCCAACTGTTGTGGCGCGTTGCCCTGTTGCGGCTATTCGCCCAGCCATGGTTGACGGCAAGCCGTCGCTTGAGATTGACGAAAAGAAATGCGTTTGTTGTGGGGCCTGTTATCCGCCTTGCCCACCGATGCAAATCAATTCAGCCGAAAGCACCAAGATCGCGATCTGGGTTGGCGGCAAGCACTCGAATGCGCGCTCAAAACCAACATTCCACAAGCTGGCAGTTGCCGGACTGCCCAATAACCCGCCCCATTGGCCCGAAGTTACGGCCGTGGTGCAAAAAATTGTTCAGGCTTACAAGGCAGACGCCAAGCATTGGGAACGGATCGGCGAATGGATCGAACGCATCGGTTGGAACCGGTTCTTTGAACTGACCGATCTGGCGTTCACCAAACACCACCTGGACACATGGACCGGCGCGCGCAAAACGCTGAACACGTCCGCTCACGTTCATTTTTAGGGGGCAGCTATGAAATTCGGAGTAGTAGTCAGCGAGGGGCCTTATACGCATCAGGCGGCAGATTCTGCCTACCTGTTCGTCAAGGCTGCCTTGGACAACGGGCACGAAGTGCCGCGCGTTTTCTTTTACCATGACGGCGTTAATGTTGCGACCCGCCTGTCGGTGCCGCCGCAGGATGAACGCAACATTCAGGAAAACTGGACAGCGTTAGCCAAGGATCACGACGTTGATCTGGTGGTCTGCATCGCAGCCGCCCAACGGCGCGGAATGCTGGACGAAAATGAGGCGAGACGTCAGGGCAAAACCGCTGACAACATCGCCGAAGGTTTTCGGATTTCCGGCCTTGGCCAATTGATTGAAATGGGTATCCAGACGGATCGTCTGGTAACTTTCGGGGATTAGGGGCGCATTATGACCACGAAAAAATTCCTTTATGTGAACCGCAAGGCGCCCTACGGGACGATCTATGCGCTTGAAAGTCTTGAGGTTGTGCTGATCGGCGCGGCGTTTGAACAAGACGTCAGTGTTGCATTTCTTGATGACGGTGTGTTCCAGCTGACCAAGGGTCAGGATACCGGCGAAATTGGCGTGAAAAACTTCTCGCCCACCTTTCGCGCGCTGGGCGACTATGATGTCACCAAGCTGTATGTCGAGGCTGAAAGCCTTGCTGAACGCGGCCTGACCAAGGACGATCTGCAAGACATTCAATACGAAGACGAAGATGACGATTATGCTGAAAAGCCATCGATCATCATCGTTAACCGCGCTGAGATGGCCGATGTTATGGCTGATCAAGACGTCGTTTTAAGTTTCTGAGGAGGGAAATATGTCAACTTTACACACAGTCAACAAATCGCCCTTCGCAACGCAGGCGCTGCTTAGCTGCCTGAACCATTGCAAAGATGGCGACGCTGTTTTGATGATCGAAGACGGCGTTTATGGCGGCGTTTCCGGCACAGGCATGGCGTCAATGGTCGAAGACAAAATGAAATCGGTAACACTTTATGTGCTATCCCCAGATCTATCGGCGCGCGGCATCGACGCTGCCCGCCTGATTGATGGCATCCAAGGCACAGATTACGCGGGTTTTGTGGAATTAGTCGCAAAACACGACCGCACGCAAAACTGGCTTTAAGCCACAAAGTTTCAAAAGAAGGAAAGCGAACATGGATTACGAAGTAAACGGTCAAACGATCGAAGCAGACGAAGAAGGCTACATCACCAACCTTGGTGATTGGACCCCTGAATTGGGCGGCGTTATCGCTGTTGCCGAAGAAATCGAAATGGATGACGAACGCTGGGAAGTTGTTAACTTTCTGCGTGATTACTATGACGAATACCAGATTGCTCCGGCTGTTCGCGTGCTGATCAAAGCGTTGAAAAAAACCATGGGTCCGGAAAAAGGCAACAACAAGTACATGTACGAATTGTTCCCTTATGGTCCTGCCAAGCAAGCCTGTAAAATTGCTGGCCTGCCTAAGCCAACTGGCTGCGTCTAATTAATAACAAGGCCCGGTAGCGGGAGAGAGCGCCGGGCCTTGTAAACATCACGACCTAAGGCCTTGAAACAAGCATTCAGGGCCAGTCTATGGGAGGAGTCCGCGTGCTCGGCATTATATACGCAGTGTTATTTTACGTCGCGACCCTATTGCTGGTCGTGGGTCTTGGCATGAAAATCGCCAAATATGCACGCACACCCGCACCTTTAAAAATCCCGCTGACCCCTGCGCCAACCACCCGTTCGGGTGTTGTACTGCGAATGTTTCGCGAGGTTGTTTTCTTTGAAAGCCTATTCAAATCCAACAAATGGATCTGGCTGTTTGGCTGGGTTTTCCACATGTCCATGTGGCTGGTTCTGATCCGCCATATCCGTTATTTCACCACGGACGTTTGGTGGTGGGTCGAAATCGCACAGCCATTTGGTTCATACGCTGGTTTTGGCATGGTCTTTGGCCTTGGCGGCCTTCTGGCGCGGCGGTTTTTGGTGAACCGCGTGCGTTATATTTCGGCCCCGTCTGATTACCTGATGTTGCTGCTGATTATTGGCATTGGTGTTACTGGGCTGTCGATGCGCTTTGCGTCACATACGGACATCATCGCGGTTAAATCCTTTATTCTGGGCCTCATGCGTTTCCAAATTGGTGATTTGCCAAGCGACATTAACCTGCTGGCGCATCTTGCGATGGTTGCCACGTTAATGATTATTTTCCCGATTTCAAAATTGCTGCATGCTCCGGCTGTTTTCTTCAGCCCAAGCCGCAATCAGGTCGATAACCCGCGTGAAAAACGCCATTTGTCCGCTTGGGCGGCCAAGTTGGAGAAATAGCATGGCCAAAGGCGAAGATTTCATAATCCCCGAACGCTCTCACCCGCTTGAGCTGCCCGAATTCAAATGCGGTGCAATGGCGGACCTTAAGCCGTTCGTGGCCAAGCCAGATCATCAAGAAGCGCTGGGTTTTCCCGGTGAATTAGTGGACGATTGGAAAGAAAAAGCCATCGCCATGATTGGCGAGCTGGCGGAAAAAAACCGCGCGTTTCAGGTCTATCTGGATATGTGCGTCAAATGTGGGGCCTGCACCGATAAATGCCATTATTATCTTGGTACGGGTGACCCTAAAAACATGCCTGTCGCGCGTCAGGATTTGCTGCGATCGGTTTATCGGCGTTATTATACCTTTGCAGGAAAATACTTTCCGTGGCTGGTTGGTGCGCGTGATCTGACCGAAGAAGTGCTGCAGGAATGGTATTCCTATTACCACCAATGTTCAGAATGCCGCCGTTGTTCGGTGTTTTGCCCTTACGGTATTGATACCGCCGAAATCACCATGGCCGCG
>DAOUQO010000210.1 GCA_030625565.1 Aliiroseovarius sp.
GCGCATGATGTCGCGGCTGGTTTTCGGGTCCAGTGACGCGGTGGGTTCATCCACCAGCAGCAAAACCGGATCTTGGATCAAGGCGCGGCAAATGCCGACACGCTGACGTTGGCCGCCAGATAATTCATCGGCGCGTTTATCCGCCATATGCAGCAGGCCCACACGGTCCAGCAAACGGTAGGCTTCGTCGACGTCGGATTGTGGGAATTTACGCAGGAAACTGCGCCAAAACCCAACGTAACCAAGGCGACCAGACAGGACGTTCTCCATCACTGTCAGGCGCTCAACCAAGGCGTATTCCTGAAAAATCATGCCCATGCGGCGGCGCTCCAAACGCAGCGCCCCAGATTTCAACGTGGTAAGTTCGGTGCCGTCCAGATAGGCCTTGCCGGCGGTCGGTTCAACCAAGCGGTTCACACACCGGATCAGGGTGGATTTACCAGCGCCTGAGGGGCCGATTAGGGCCAGAACTTGCCCCGCGGGCACCTCTAGATCAACAGCCTTAAGCGCGCGATCACCCGTCGCATATGTTTTGTCCAAGCCTTCTAGTCGCAGCATTTCCCGCCCCTTAAATATAGTAAACGGTGGCCCGGACGTGCCGGACCACCGCATTTTCTGTCGCTTATATTATTCGCAAGAATATGAAACGCCGTTCGCTGTGTCGATCGTACGAATAACAGCCCAGAATTCCTGGTATGTCATTTCGATGAACTGAGCCTCGTTGGAACGCGAGAATTCTTCTTCCAGCGCAGTACCGGCCCACTCGAACGTAAAGAACGCGTCTTGAACTGCGGCCTGAAGTTCAGGTTTCAGGTTGTAAACCGTACCAAACCCGGTTGTTGGGAATGTTTGTGATTTATAAATCGAAACAACTTGGTCAGCCGTGATTTCTTCACGTGCAATCATGCGGTGCATGACTGAGTTCGCGATAGATGCCGCAGTGTAATCTTGGTTTGCAACACCCAGGATCGAGTTGTCGTGCTTGCCTGAATATACTGGCTCAAAGTCACGATCTGCGATCATGTCATATTCTGCTGCCAGAATGGCGGATGGTGCTTTGAAGCCCGAATTCGATGTTGGCGAAGTAAAGGCAAGTTGGCCGCCTTTGATATCTTCGACAGCTTCAACGCCGGAACCTGGGAATGTGATGATTTCCATCTCATAACCAAAGTGGCCTTCTGCAGATGCCATCAAGGTGAAGGGGCGGAAGCCCGCGCAGTTAACAGCCAGCGGGTTTGATCCGGTGTTGAAACCTGCAATGTGCAAGCGGCCCGAACGCATGGCTTCGATTTGTGCGGCGTTTGATTGAACAGGGAAGAAAACGACGTCTTTGCCAGTTTTCATTTCCATATGCTCAAGGAACTCGGCCCAAACAGCCTTGTAAACGGCAGGGTCTTCAACCGGTGTATACGCAAAAATCAGCGTGTCCGGGTCAAGCCATTCGCTTGGGTCTGTTGGAATGTCGGCGATTAGGTCGCCATCGACGTCACAAAAACGTTCGTCCAATGTGCCGCGTTCGCAGGCTGCACTTGCGCTTCCGGCAATGGCCAGTCCCAGTACAAAAGCGGATGCCGCGGTAGTTTTTGACAGCAAATTCATTTTTCTCTCCCTATTATATGTCAGTCTTTCGATCCTATAGTGAATTTCACGTTAGGCAAGAAATATGACGCCCCCCTAACTGGATTAGTTCAAAAGCCTAATGGATCAACGCCAATAACTGGCATATGTAGGTGTAATAAGCTTAAATACAGCAAAATGGCGCATGCCAGCCGGATGATACCATTTCGGCTAAGGCCGAATTTGCGCGTTGTATTTGCAAGCCTGTTCCACTTATCAGCGCCCAAAATACGCTTGCGCCGCTTGTCGATGATTCGCTTTCCCAATACTGAAAACAGTGCGAACTGACCAAACATCAACAGATGGGCAAGGTTGCCATTGGGCAAAATATGCGCCACCGACCATAGGCCAAGAACCAACAATAACGGATGGCGCACCCAGCCGATCAAACCGGAATTTTGCGGGTTAAACCGGCTGTCCTTTGTGCCGCCAAACGAAAGCGGGTTTGGCCGGCCAATGGCCAGCACAAAAACGCCAGTCGCCAGCGCCATCAACGTCAGGGTGACATGGTTCATCCATGGTGCATGTCCCCACAATTCCACGTAAGGCGCGCGTCCCGCTGCAATAATCACCCATGTTAAAACTGCCGCAGACATAAGTGAATAGGCAGTGGTGAAACCAACACTGCCAATGTGTTTACTGATCCAGCCCTTGATTTTCGGGCGAATCGGAATGCGGTGCGATGCAAAAAACACGACAAAAGCAGCGATATATTCACCCCAGCCAGTCAGAAATTCCATGCGCTTACTCCACCCTTCATTTTTCCGAAAATATCCCGGGGAGCGCGAGGGGCTGGCCCCTCGCCGGATCGCTGGGCGCAAGCCCGACGAAACCTCAGCAAAACCCTATTTGGTGATAATCTCGGGCCCCATTTGCGATGTCGGCAGCCACGTGGATAGGAACGGCATGTAGGTAACCATAACCAGAAACACCATCAGCACCGCCAAAAACGGCAATGATGCTTTGACAACCTTCATCATTGGCATGCCAGCCACGCCGGATGTGACAAACAGGTTCAACCCCACCGGCGGCGTAATCATCCCTATCTCCATATTGACCACCATGATGATACCCAGATGGATCGGGTCAACGCCCAGCTCCATCGCAATAGGAAACACCAAAGGCGCGACAATAACCAACAGGCCCGAAGGCTCCATGAATTGCCCGCCGATCAACAAAATTACATTGACCATGATCAAGAACATGATCTTGCCAAATCCGGCCGACAGCATCGCATTGGCAATGGTCTGCGGAATTTGTTCATCGGTCAAAACGTGTTTCAAGATCAGGGCGTTGGCGATGATGAACATCAAGGTGATGGTCAAACGCCCCGCATCAAATAATGTGTTGCGGGTGTCGCGGTGAAACCATGCAGTGATAATCGCCTGAGGCCTTTGGAACAGGTTCTTTTTTCCAGCCCCGTTGCGCGCAGCTAACGGGCCCATATCGCGGTAAACAAAGGTGGCAATAAAGAATGCATAGACCGATGCAACTGCCGCCGCTTCGGTAGGGGTGAAAATCGCGCCGCTGCTGATTTCCATGCCAAGCACACCAAACAGGCTCACTATCGGTGAAGGGATGCCGTAGATGCCTATCATGATGATCACAATCAACAAAAGCCCCCAGATAGCATCGGCAAAGCTAGCCCAGATTTCGCCCCAACCGGCCCATTTGCCGCGTGGCATGTCCTTGATTGTGGCGATGACATAGATGGTAACCATCAACATTGTACCCGCCAAAAGGCCAGGGATTACACCGGCCAAAAACATCCGGCCAACAGATACTTCAACCGCGCTGGCGTAAACCACCATCACAATCGATGGCGGGATCAAGATGCCTAGGGTTCCTGCAACCGCGATAACGCCTGCGGCGAATTCCTTGGTATATCCAACCTGCCGCATCGCGGTGATAACAATGCCGCCAATGGCCACAACAGTTGCAGGTGATGACCCTGAAAGGGCGGCAAACATCATGCAGGCCAGAACGCCCGCAATCGCCAGACCGCCACGAAAATGGCCGACTATGGCAATCGAGAACCGGAT
>DAOUQO010000250.1 GCA_030625565.1 Aliiroseovarius sp.
ACCTTGCGATTGTCAAATACCCCGCATCTGGAAATCTGCCTGAAACCCCGCTGGTGCGCATTCATTCCGAATGCCTGACGGGGGATGCGCTGGGATCAATGCGTTGTGATTGCGGATCACAATTGCAAGAAAGCCTGCGCCTGATTTCTGAAAGCGACGGTGGTGTGTTGATCTATCTGCGTGGTCACGAAGGGCGCGGTATAGGTCTTGCCAACAAGATCAGGGCCTATGCATTGCAAGACAAGGGGCTTGATACTGTCGAGGCGAACACATCGCTGGGCTTTGCGCCGGATGCACGAAATTTTGCTGCGGCGGCACATATCCTGCGCGCACTTGATGTTGCCAAGGTGCAGCTTTTGACCAACAATGCGCAAAAGGCTCAAGACCTTGAAAAATATGGAATTAATGTGGATCAGCAACATTCTCTGATCACCGTGCCAAACGTGCATAACCTTGGCTATCTTAAAACCAAACAAGAAAAGTTTGGTCACACACTTTCACAATAATCCCGAGGGAAGACTATGACACAGAAAACCGAATCCGATATCCGCCTTGCCATTGTCGTCAGCCGTTTCAACGAAAAGGTGACCTCGGGGTTGCTGAAGGGCGCGCTGGCATCCCTTGATGAACTTGGCATCAGCGTTGCCAAGGATCTGATTTTTGACGCCCCCGGCGCGTTTGAAATTCCGCTTATTGCCCAGACACTTGCGCAGACAAATAACTTTGACGCCATCGTCTGTTTGGGGTGCGTGATTAAGGGCGATACCGCGCATTTCGAATATATTAGCGAGGCCACCAGCGCCGGATTAATGAATGCGACCCTAGCAACCGAAATCCCGATCAGCTTTGGCATTTTGGCGACATACACCGCCGAACAGGCATTTGTTCGCAGCCGTGACGACATGGAAAACAAAGGCCGCGAGGCCGCGTTGGCGTGCGTTGAATCGGTTAAATTGCTGCGCCAAATCAAGAACGCAGTTTAAAAACAACGCGGGGCAGCCACTTGGACTGCCCCGCTGGTTTCCTTATTTTTTCGGACGGTTATCGACAATACGCACAGCCTTGCCTTCGCTGCGTGCTACGCCGCCGGGCTGGGCCACTTCGATCTTGACCGTGACGCCAACCATTTGTTTGATCCGCTTGCCAAGGTCGGCCATCGCCATACCGCGCGCATCATCCGAGGCCGCGTCTTCCTTGGCCTCGCAAAGCACGGTCATGGTGTCGAGTCGCCCATTGCAATCCAGCCGGATTTGGAAATGCGGCGTCAGGCCGTCGACCTTCAGCAATTGTTCTTCGATCTGGGTCGGGAACACGTTAACGCCGCGCAGAATCATCATGTCATCGGTGCGTCCGGTAATTTTTTCCATTCGCCGCATAGAGCGCGCGGTGCCGGGCAACAGACGGGTCAAATCGCGGGTGCGATAGCGGATGATCGGAAATGCTTCTTTGGTTAGCGAGGTGATTACCAATTCGCCCAATTCGCCGTCTGGCAGAACTTCGCCAGTTTGGGGGTTGATGATTTCAGGGTAAAAATGATCCTCCCAAATGTGCAGCCCGTCTTTGGTTTCAACACATTCACCAGCCACGCCGGGGCCCATGACTTCGGACAGGCCAAAAATATCGATGGCGTGCATGTCAAACGCGGCTTCGATTTCTGTACGCATGGAATTGGTCCAAGGCTCGGCCCCGAAAATACCAACCTGAAGCGGGCTTTCGCGCGGATCACGCCCTTGGGCGCGGTATTCGTCCAGAATTGACAGCGCATAGGATGGCGTAACCATGATGGTGCTGGCCTGAAAATCTTCGATCAGGGTAACCTGACGCGGTGTCATGCCGCCCGAAACCGGCACAACCGTACAGCCAAGGCGTTCGGCCCCGTAATGCGCCCCCAGCCCGCCGGTGAACAACCCGTAACCATACGCCACATGCACCAGATCGCCAGGGCGTGTGCCCGCCGCGCGCATGGTGCGGGCCATCACATCTGCCCATGTGCTGATGTCGTTTTTGGTGTAACCAACCACGGTTGGCTGGCCGGTGGTGCCCGATGACGCATGAACACGCGACACGTCTGAGCGCGGTACTGCAAACATTCCAAACGGATAATTAGCGCGCAAATCCTGCTTCATGGTGAACGGAAAACGCGCCAGATCGGCAAGGCAGGTCACATCATCAGGATGCACGCCGGCGGCGTCAAAGCTGGCTTTGTAGTGGGGCACATTGTTATAGGCATGCGCTAACGACCATTTCATCCGCTTAAGTTGCAGCGCGGTGATTTCATCGCGCGAGGCAATCTCAATCGGGTCTAAGTCTTCCCGTCTGGGGGTTAGGTCTTTCATCGTGTACCTTCCTGTGGGTCGTTCCCTGTGACGTCGCGCGTCATGTTGTTTGTTCTGTTTTTTCGTCGAAATGCTGGTTGCCAATGTATCGCGAATGGCCGCGAAACTGGGCCACTTGGCGGCCATCTGCGCCGCTGATTGCCACGTCATAAATGCCGGATCGCCCACTCAGGCTGACCTCGTGCGCTGTGGCTGTCAGAACCTCGCCCAGTTGGGCGGGGCTGATATATGTGATCGAATTATGCTGGGCCAGCGTGCTTTGATTGCGGCTGTTGCAGGCATAAGCAAAGGCGGAATCGGCCAGTGTATAAATCATGCCGCCATGGCAAATTTCATGGCCGTTCACCATGTCGTCGCGTACCTGCATGGTGAAGCTGGCGTGCCCCGGTGAAACCGACAAAAGCGTCATTCCAAGCGAAGGGCTGACTTTGTCACGCGCCCAGATGAACGCGGCGCTGCGGT
>DAOUQO010000257.1 GCA_030625565.1 Aliiroseovarius sp.
CATCGGGCACAACAAAAATAACCATACAAGACAAACGTCACGCCTATAACACGATGTGCCGCGCATTCTTTAAGGACCATCCATCTGGCATAACCACGACCGACATCACCGCTAACGGGGTGCCTATCAGGGTCTATGAAAAGGGAAAAACAGACACTAACGTTGTCTATTTCCATGGTGGGGGCTTTGTTCTTGGTGATCTGGACAGCCATGATGATGTCTGCGCTGAAATATGTGATCGCACCGGGTTTCGGCTGATTTCCGTTGATTACCGCCTAAGCCCTGAACACCAACACCCGGCCGCCTTTGATGACG
Source organism: Aliiroseovarius sp. (assembly GCA_030625565.1). Taxonomy (GTDB): domain Bacteria; phylum Pseudomonadota; class Alphaproteobacteria; order Rhodobacterales; family Rhodobacteraceae; genus JAAEUB01. Next base: position 316 of record DAOUQO010000257.1, read on the forward strand.
CATGGCAAGCAGTGCAATATGTGACCCTAACATGGCCCGGAACACTTGTTTTGGCCGGAGATTCCGCTGGTGCAAATTTAGCCGCAGCTGTTGCGCATCATGGTCGCAATACACTGAATATCGCCGGACAAGTGCTGATTTATGCAGCCTTGGGCGGAGACCCCAACAAAGGATCATATCTGGCCCACGAAAATGCCCCAATTTTAACCCGTGACGATATTATATTCTATATGGGTGTGCGCCACAAAGGCACACCACCAAACAATGATCCAACAGCGGCCCCCCTGCATGATACAGATTTTTCCGACCTTCCGCGCTCTGTGCTGATTTCGGCAGAATGTGACCCTATTTCAGACGATAGTCGTGATTATTGCGACAAAATTCTTGCCGCTGGCGGGCAGGCCATCCAGATTAATGAACCCGGCCTTGTGCATGGCTATCTGCGTGCGCGCTGCGATGTTGCGCGGGCACGTGACAGCTTCACCCGGATTGTAAATGCAATTGCTGCCCTTGGCGCAGACAAGCCCTTTCCACCAGACCTGTGATCGCCTAAAACAACGGTGAACCAACATTGGAGCCACACATGAGCCAACGCCTTCACCTTGTTTTCGGCGGCGAGCTGAAAGACCCTTCGAACAACGTTTTTCGCAACGTTAATGACATCCATATGGTTGGGATTTTTGCTGATTACAACAGCGCCTATAATGCTTGGAAGGCCGAAGCGCAGCGCACGGTCGACAATGCTCATATGCGTTATTTCATCGCACATCTTCACCGTCTGCGCGATGAAGCTGCCGAAGCCTCTTCGACCGAAGAACTGGGCAATTAAGGCCTAATGGAAAACGCGCCGGATGCAGGGCCCAAAGCGGCCAGAAAAGACCGGCGTGAAAAAGACCGCGTACGCCAAATGCTTGATGCAAGGCGCGCGGCGGGGCGCGAACATCCGGTACGCTGGCCTGAACGGTTAGGGGAAACTGACCTTGTGCGCCCCGATGGGCCGCTTATGTGGATTCATGTCGCGACAGAAATAAATGCTCTGGATTTTTTGCAACTGATTGAGCGCATGAGGCTTGAGCGTGATGAGCTGAATTTTCTAATTACCACTGAAAAATATAGCGCCAGAAACCCGCTGGCAGGGCAATTGCTGGATACATGTTTTCACCAGTTTTTACCGCTGGAAGACGGACAGGGATTGGCCCGTTTTCTGGACCACTGGAAACCGGATGCCTGCATTTGGGCCGACCCCGACCTGCGCGAACTTGTGTTTGAAGCCGTCGCAAATAACAATGTTCCGCTGTTCATGGTTAATGCCAGTTTTTCGGATGACGACCAGCACAGGCTGCGTTGGTTTCCGGGGGCAGCACGCAAGGCGTTTAACCAATGCGAATGCATATTAGCCATCGATGGGCGTTCGGCCCACAACATGAAACGTCTGGGCGTTGATGCCGACCGGATTGAGGTTCTGGGCTATATGCACGAAGCCGCTCCCCCGCTGGATTGCCTGCAAAGCGAGCGCGACAAAATGGCCGCAGCTTTGACTGCGCGACCAGTTTGGTTGGCGGCGGGCATTGCTGAAGCGGAAGAACAGCAAGTTCTGGGCGCGCATAAGTATGTTTCGCGCCGGTCGCACCGGCTACTGCTGATTTTAGTGCCCGATGATAAAACGCGCGGCCCTGAATTAGCAGCGAGTCTAGAACATGACGGCTGGTCGGTCGCATTGCGTTCCGCAGGTCAAATGCCTGAGCAGGATACGCAAATATATGTGGCTGATCTGGCGCGTGAAATGGGGCTTTGGTTTCGGGTTTCACCTGTGTCATTTATCGGTTGTTCGCTTTTTCCAAATACCGGAAAGCCCCGCAACCCATATCAAGCAACAGCACTTGGATCGGCGGTTTTGCATGGACCGGAACGTGGGGTATTTGCAGATATTTATGACCGTTTGCACACCGCAGGGGCCGCGCGCGAAATTACCTGTGAACGTTCCCTTGCAGATGAACTGGAAATTCTGATGGCCCCCAACAAGGCAGCCGAAATGGCACGTGCCGCATGGGAGGTTTCGACCAGCGGCGCCGAGGTTTCAGACCGCCTGTGCGCGCTGGTTTTTGAAAATCTTGATGCGCGGGGGATTTAGAATGCAGGCTCCTTTGTTTTGGTTTACCCCGCCCAAGAGACCCACATGGCAGGCGCAAATTTTAAATCCCTTGGGGCGGCTATATGCCTTTGCCACAGCCCGGCGTTTGGCCAAGGGGCAGTCTTATCGCGCCAGTATTCCGGTCATTTGTGTGGGCAATATTAACGCTGGCGGCACAGGCAAAACGCCAACGGTTATTGCGCTGGTCAGCCATCTGATTGAACGCGGGCTAACACCCCATGTTGTCAGTCGGGGGCATGGGGGATCACTGCAAGGGCCGGTGCAGGTGAATGAACGCACCCACAA
>DAOUQO010000050.1 GCA_030625565.1 Aliiroseovarius sp.
TTAACTGCCGCCAAAAGCCTTGGCTTTGCCCCCGCAGATTGCGTGGTTATTGAAGACAGCTTAAGCGGGATCACCGCAGCACAGCGCGCCGGAATGCGGTGTTTGGGATATGCCCCAGAGGGGAAAATTTACGGGGTTACGGCGCAAAATGTCGAACTCTTTACATCAATGTCAGAGGTGCCCAGATTGTTGGAATTGCAAGCCTAGACAGGTTCAAAACCCACAGGAACGTGAACATTCTGAAACCTAACTCTGGTAATAATACTTGACCTTATGCGGCCCTACAGCGGAAACTCGAAGACCAACAAAACGTTATTTTCGGGAGAGTTGAATGAAAAATCCACTTATAAGCTGCGCAGCCGCCGCACTTTTGGCAGGTACAGCCCTGACGCCAGCCCATGCTGAAGAAGTCAAAATCGGGGTTTTACTTGGCTTTACCGGCCCCGCAGAAACCATCTTTCCCCCCATCGCTTTGGCCGCCGAGCTGGCGATAAAAGAAGCCAGCGATTCAGGTCTGTTTCTTAATGGCTCAACCATCATTCCGGTGCGGGGCGATTCAACCTGCACAGATAACACCGCCGCAGTTGCAGCTGGCGAACGGCTGGTTACCACGGATAGGGTCAAGGCAATTATGGGCGCGGGCTGTTCAGGCGTGACCGGCGCGGTTGTTGCCAATGTTGCGGTTCCCAACGGGATCGTTGCAATTTCCCCTACGGCGACAAGCCCCGCACTTTCAACGGTCGATGATAACGGTTTGTTTTTCCGCACAGCGCCATCCAGCGCGCGTGAAGGCGTTGTTATGGCTGAACTTTTACTGGCGCGCGGGATCAATTCCGTCGCCCTGACATACACAAATAATGATTACGGCAAGGGCATTACCGAAGCCTTCCAAGTGCCATATGAGGCAATGGGCGGCGAAATCACCATCGTTGCCGCGCACGAAGACGGCAAGGCAGATTATTCTGCCGAGGTCGGCGCGCTGGCTGCTGCGGGCGGTGATCTTTTGGTAATTTTCGGCTACCTTGATCAAGGTGGGTCCGGGATACTTCAGGCGGCCTTGGATTTGGGCGCATTTGATACATTCCACATCAATTCCAGTATGTTAGGCGATATGTTAACCGAACGTTTTGGCGATCAACTGGCTGGCACAACCGGCCAGAACCCCGCGTCAGACAACCCCGGAACGCCATTGTTTGCAGATATTGCGGGTGACGCGTTTGACCCCGCCGCAACCTTTGTTCCCCAAGGTTATGACGCTGCGGCGTTGATCGTGCTGGCAATGCAGTCGGCAGGTAGTTCGGACAGTCAGGTGTTTAAAACCCATGTGATGGATGTGGCTAACGCACCGGGCGAAAAGATCTATCCAGGCGAGCTGGCCAAGGGGCTTGAGATCCTCGCCGCCGGTGGTGAAATTGACTATGTCGGTGCAAGCGGGGTTGACCTGATCGGACCCGGTGAAGCGGCTGGAAGTTACCGCGAGTTCATCATTGAAAACGGTGAAATTGTCACAATTGCCTACCACTAAAAACATGATCGGGTTAGCCTTGCGGCTGACCCGACTGCACCGCTTAATAGGTCGGGTGGAATTTTCCGGTTGGGCTAAGCGTGAAAATTTCGCAGCCATCAGGGGTGACGCCGATGGAATGTTCAAACTGCGCTGACAAGGATTTGTCGCGCGTCACGGCGGTCCAGTCATCGGCCAGCACCTTGGTTTCAGGGCGTCCCAAATTGACCATTGGTTCAATCGTGAAAAACATGCCTTCTTCAAATGTGGAGCCAGTTCCGGCGCGCCCGTAATGCAAAACATTCGGCGGCGCATGGAATACCAGCCCCAACCCGTGGCCGCAAAAATCACGCACAATTGTCATGCGCTGCGCTTCCACATAGGTTTGAATGGCGTGGCCAACATCACCAAAAGTGTTGCCGGGTTTGACCGCCTCGATCCCCTTCATCAGGGCGTCATGCGTAACCTGGATCAGGCGTTCAGCCTTGCGCGACAGCTTGCCCGCAACATACATCCGGCTGGTATCACCGTACCACCCGTCAACAATTACAGTGACATCAATGTTTAAAATATCACCATCTTTCAGGCGCTTATCCGATGGAATACCGTGACAAACCACGTGGTTTATCGAAATACAACTGGCGTGCTTATAGCCCTTATAGCCAATGGTGGCCGATTTCGCGCCTGCCTCGTTAACCATATCTTCGATTGCTTTATCCAGATCGGCGGTCAAAACACCGGGCACCACCAGCGGCGCGATCCGGTCCAGAATTTCCGCGGCCAGACGTCCGGATTTATGCATGCCTTCGAAATCCGAAGGGTTATACAGGCGAATACCTTCGCGGGTCAGTCGGGCACGGGATTTATCCATGGGTTTTCTCCATTGTTTCAACCTAGATAGGCCCTTCACGCGATGGATACCAGAGGCTTGCCCAGCCAAACGCCTTCGGGTGTTATCTTGGTGTCATATACCAGCACTTCAACCCCAGCTTGGCGCGCCATGTCAAAGGCAGCGCCATAGGTTGGGTCAATATCACGCGCCAAATCAAAACGGTCACAATCTGTGCGCTGCACAAGATACAGCATGATCGCGCGGTGGCCCTGCGCGCGCATATTTGCCAGCTCGTTCAGATGTTTAGTGCCGCGTTTGGTGACGCTGTCGGGAAATTCTGCCAGCGCAGGCGTGCGACTTAAAGTGACCGACTTCACCTCGACATAGGCGTCCGGCAGGCCTTCGCCCGTCAATAGAAAATCAATGCGGGAGTTTTCACCATATTTCACCTCTGGCCGGACCATGGGATATTCGGCCAACTCGGGCACTTGGCGGTCCATCAACGCCGCACGCAAGGCGCGGTTTGGCACGGATGTATCAACGCCGGTAAAGTGGCCATTTTCATGGTCAACCAGCCGCCAGCCAAAATCCAGCTTTTTCTTCGGATCATCATTGGGTTCCAGCCAGATCCGCATGCCTTCATCCGCCAGCCCCAACATTGATCCGGGGTTGGCACAATGGGTAACAACCTTGCGCCCGTCGCCTTCCAGCACCGCATCGGCAAGAAAACGCTTGTAGCGCCGCGTCAGACGGGCGGGGATAAGGGGGGTTTGAAACTCCATAAATGCAGGCCTATACGGGTGGGGGAAAAGGGGCAAGCCATGACGAATCCAACCGCTGCAATGCTGGTTATCGGTGACGAAATTTTATCGGGCCGCACGCAGGATATTAACACGCAGTTTTTGGCAAACGCATTAACGCAGGCTGGAATAAATTTGGTCGAAGTGCGCGTTGTGTCGGACGATGAAGGCGCGATTGTTGGCGCTGTTCGCGCGCTGTCCAAAGGGTTTAACCATGTCTTTACCTCGGGCGGAATTGGCCCGACCCATGATGACATTACCGCCGATTGCATCGCTAAAGCGTTCGGCGTTCATGTGGGTATTCGCGATGATGCCCGCGCGCTGCTGGCAACGTTTTACGCCGCACGCGGTATTGATTTCAATGATGCGCGCAAACGCATGGCGCGCATCCCAGACGGGGCGGTTTTAATTGATAATCCGGTATCGGTTGCGCCGGGCTTTACCCTTGAAAACGTGCATGTTTTAGCCGGAGTGCCAAAGGTATTTCAGGCGATGGTTACGGGCGTGGTCGCGACCCTGACAGGCGGCGCGCCGCTATTGTCAAAAAGCGTGCAAATCAACCGGCCTGAAGGCGAAATTGCCGGACCTCTGGCGACTTTGGCGGCTGATTTTCCAGAATTATCCATCGGCTCTTATCCGTTCTCGCTTGCCGGTGTGTTTGGTGCTAATATCGTTATCAGAGGCATAGACAGCGACATGTTGGAACGCGCCGCGCACCGCCTTGACACCCTGTTCGGAGCCAGCCAATGACCCATCATTTACCCCCCCTGCCCGATGCCGTAAAACTAATGGAGGTTTGCGAGGCAACTTGGCCACCCGCCAGTGCCGCCAAACATGGCGCATGGACAATCCGCGAAGGCCAAGGTGGCGGCAATCGCGTATCAGCAGCCACCGAAAACTGGCCCACAACCGAGGCTGATCTGGCCACCGCCGAAAAGGCCATGCGCGCCTTGGGGCAGGATTATCTGTTTCAGGTTCGCGATGGCGAAGAGGCGCTGGATACCATGCTGGGCCATCTGGGGTATGCGGTTACAGATCCGGTTAATATCTATGCAATTTCGATCGAAGAAATGCTGCATTACAAGGCCCCGATGGTGTCTGGTTTCCAGATATGGCCACCGATGGAAATCATGCGTGAACTTTGGCGCGATGCGGGGATTGATGACGCGCGACAGGCCGTGATGGAACGCGCCAAGGGGCCAAAAACCGCATTATTTGGCCGATCAGATGATCAACCCGCCGGGGTTGCTTATGTGGCCATTCACGAAGGGGTCGCCATGCTGCACGCGCTTGAGGTCGTGCCGGAACTGCGCCGCCTTGGTACTGCCCGCAATATTTTGGCCACCGCCGCCGAATGGGCCGCCGGTCAGGGTGCCACGGTGCTTTCACTGATTGTCACCCAAGGCAACCACGCGGCAAATCCTTTGTATGCAGCCCTTGGAATGCGCATCATTGGCCATTATCATTACCGTAAGAAAATTAATCCGGATCACGTAAATGACTGATAAATCGACTGCCCCAACAGCCCTTGACCTGCCACAGGTTGACCCCCTGCCCGAAGCGACGCAAAAATATTTTGATGTCTGCGACGACAAGCTGGGCATGGTGCCAAATGTGCTGCGCGCCTATGCGTTTGATATCGACAAACTGAACGCGTTCACGGCCATGTATAACGACATCATGCTGGCCCCTTCGGGCCTGTCCAAACTGGAACGCGAAATGATCGCGGTCGTGGTGTCATCGCACAATAATTGCTGGTATTGTCAGGTTGCCCATGGGGCCGCCGTGCGCGCACTTTCGGGCAAACCCGAACTGGGCGAAGCCATGGTAATGAATTACCGCATGGCCAATATTACCCCGCGTCAGCGCGCCATGCTGGATTTCGCCTTGCAGCTGACAATTGCCAGTGCCGCCACCAGCGACGCCGACCGCCAAACCCTGCGCGACGCGGGTCTAAGCGATCGTGACATTTTTGATGTGGCCAGCGTTACCGGATTTTTCAACATGACCAATAGGGTTGCATCCGCCATCGGCATGCAGCCCAATCCTGAATACCACGCACAAGCCAGATGAAATTATTCACCCCCATATGTGTAGGGCTAATTGCCTTTGGAACGCAGGCCAGCGCGCAGGCTTTGCAGCTTCCAACACCCGCGACCAAAACGTTTGAGCAGCTTGAAAGCGTCAGCAGTTATGTGCTGCCGATCGGGCCATTTGCCAATGACCAAGTACCGTTTCGCACCCTGTCAGGCAGCTATTCGTTGGAAACCTGGCGTCTGGGTGACAATGGTCAGCCCAGCCATTTGCTAATGGCGGACCTTGGTCGCCAGCTTGCGGATTCGGGCTATGAAATTGTGTACCAATGCGCCGAAATTCAATGTGGTGGCTTTGATTTCAGGTTTGGAATCAACGTTGTATCCGAACCGCACATGCATGTGGACCTTGGGGATTATCAATTTCTGGCCGCCTATAAACCAAGCGAAGATGCCAGCAAAAGCAGTACAGGCGACACCAGCAATTACATAACTTTGCTGGTCAGCCGTTCGCCCAGCGCGGGTTTTGTGCAAATCGCCCGCATTGGGCCGGAAGGCGCAAGCCAAAGCGGCGAAGGTGCGGGCAAGGATTTGGCGACCGTAACATCGACCATGTCAGACCCAAACATTACCGGCGCCCTTTCCGACACGGCCATCGCCACGCAGCTGGATGAAAACGGTTTTGCGGTGCTGTCTGATCTGGTGTTTGAAACCGGATCTTCCCAATTGGGGACCGGACCATTTGACAGCTTGGATCAGCTTGCCACCTATCTGCTGGCGCACCCTGAATATCGCGTGACGCTGGTTGGCCATTCGGATGCAGACGGCCCGCTTGCGACCAATATCACCCTGTCTACCCATCGCGCAGGATCGGTTCGCAGCCGCCTGATTGACCTGCACGCCCTGCCCGCCGACCAGCTTAGTGCCGAGGGCATCGGTTTTCTGGCCCCCCTTGGCAGCAATTCCACCGACGAAGGCCGCACCCAAAACAGAAGGGTTGAGGTGGTGCTCACCTCAACCCAATAATCATATACAATATTAATACTGTGTTTTTAACGCCTTACCAGACATCCGGGCCTTTATCGCCAAAGGCGTGGACTAGGAAATCAATGAATGCGCGCACTTTTGGCTGGGTGAAACGACCGGGCGGATACACCGCATAGATACCCTGGCGTTCAACAGGCAGATCAGGGATTGCGTCAACAACCAGCCCTTTCTCCATCGCGTCTGCGTACAAAAAGCTGGGCAGATAGGCGATGCCAAGCCCGGCAACGGCAGCGTTCAGCAGGGATTGGCCGTCATTCACGCTAAGCCAACCGGCGGTGCGCACTTGGCGGACTTCGCCAGATGCAGCGGGCACCTTCCAGACATTGCCCGAAGACTGGCTAGAATAATGCAACAGCTTGTGTTCGTTCAGGTCATCAATACGCGTGGGGCGACCATATTTTTCGAAATATTCGGGGGATCCAACCATGCGGCGTGTGGTTTCGGTTAATTTACGGGCGCGCATGGAACTATCTTCCAGCTCTCCCACCCGAATGGCCATGTCGAACCCTTCGCTGATCAGTTCAACAAAGCGGTTGTTCAGCACCATATTCACATTCACATCCGGAAAATCCGTAAGAAAATCGCCCAAAACCGGACTTAGGTGGTTCACGCCGAAATCTGTTGCCACAGAAATACGCAGCAGGCCGGAAGGTGCGGATTGCATCGAGGTGACAAGCGCGTCAGCCTCGCCAGCATCATTCAACACACGGCGGGCGCGGTCATAATAGGCAAGGCCAATTTCGGTTGGGCTGACCCGGCGCGTTGTCCGGTTCAAAAGTCGCGCACCAAGGCGGGCCTCAAGCGACGAAACATGTTTTGACACGGCGGACTTTGAAATGCCCATTTTCTTGGCCGCATCGGTAAACCCACCTTGGTCAATGACCATGGCAAACGCTTCCATTTCAGTTAATCGATCCATATTCAACTCTCAAAACTTGTTCAACTTCTGAGAACTGTATCGCCGCCAAATTGGGCACGAATGTGGAGCGAAGCAGACAATACCGCGGTTTTTATAGGAATCGTTTTATTCGGGGAAACAAAGAAACAATCTTTTTATATTATGGGAAAATAGAATAAACCGCATGTTTTCAATGGAATGAAGCATTTAAAATCACCCAAAAGTCCGGATAACAAAAGTTAATGCCTGTTAATAAGCAGCCAAGCGTCGTGTTGCTTTAACAAAAAATGTTTACCTTAATGCAGGCGCGCATGGACCACATAGCCCAGGATTGTGGTTTCACCCAGCGCTTTTAGGGCCTCAAGTCGGTGCAGGCCTTCGACCAAAACCAGCCGCCCCTTGCCCGCGCGCACGCGAATAGGAATTTGCTGGCCTTCCTCCATTATACTTTCGGCAATTTCTTCCACCTTGGCGGGTTCAAGTGTTTTCATCCGCTTCACCGGCACATAGATATCGGCGATTTCAAAAATTTCTTTTACCGGCATAAAAAGCGTCCTAACCTATTTCCTAAATTTCAGCGGCCAAGCGCACACCTTGATCAATGGCGCGTTTGGCATCCAGTTCTGCCGCCACATCAGCGCCGCCAATAACGTGGCAAGATATCCCCGCCGCCGCAAGATCATCGGCCAAGGTGCGGTTTACCACTTGGCCCGCACACATCACGATTGTGTCGACCGCAACCAGTTGCGCATTCTCGCGAGCCTCACCGAAGCTGACATGCAGACCGTCGCTGTCAATGCGTTCATAATTCACACCAGACAGCATTTGAACATTTTTCATCTTTAGCCCCGCGCGGTGGATCCAGCCGGTTGTTTTACCCAGCCGCTTGCCAGGGCGTTCAGCTTTGCGCTGCAACAAGGTAACTTGGCGCACAGGGGCTTGGGGTTGCGGGCCTTCGGGCGCCAGCCCGCCACGTATTTCGGCAGGATCGCCAACCCCCCATTCACGCCGCCACGCGGCAGGGTCTTGGGTCAGGGAATGGTCCGTGGTCAGAAATTCAGCCATGTCAAAACCAATGCCGCCCGCACCGATAATGGCGACGCGCGCGCCGACTTTGGCACCGTTACGCAGCACATCGATATAGGACAGCACGTTCGCACCGTCGCCGCCCTGAATGTCAGGGTCACGCGGGCTAACGCCGGTGGCAATCACCACCTCGTCAAAGTCGGCCAAGTCATCCACACCGGCCTTGGCGCCAAGGCGTTGTTCAACACCCAGCTGGTCCAGCATGGTCGCGTACCAATCAACAAGGCCGTAAAATTCTTCCTTGCCCGGGATACGTTTAGCCATGTTCAACTGCCCGCCAACCTGATCGGCAGCGTCAAACAGCACCACCTTATGGCCGCGTTCAGCAGCCGTAATTGCAGCTGAAAGCCCCGCAGGCCCCGCCCCGACAATGGCAATGCGTTTAGGCGTGGCGGTCGGGGTGATTTGCAGTTCAGTTTCAAATCCGGCGCGCGGGTTAACCAGACAGGTTGAAATCTTGCCACTAAATATATGATCCAAACAGCCCTGATTGCACGCGATACACGGCGCGATTTCGGCGGCACGGCCGGTCGCAGCCTTGTTGACAAAATCTGCATCTGCCAGAAAAGGCCGCGCCATCGATACCATATCGGCGCCACCATTGCTTAGCAGTCCCTCGGCCACTTCGGGTGTATTTATCCGGTTCGAGGTGACAATCGGAATACCGACCTTGCCCATCAATTTTTGTGTGACCCAGGCAAAACCTGCGCGCGGCACGCTGGTGGCAATGGTTGGAATGCGCGCTTCGTGCCAGCCAACGCCGGAATTAATGATTGTGACGCCCGCCTTTTCCATCTCTTGGGCCAAGGTGATGACTTCGTCAAAGGTGGACCCATCGGGCACAAAGTCGATCATGCTTAGACGGTAGATCACGATGAAATCATCGCCAACGGCCTTGCGAACCGCGCGCACCACTTCCAGCGGCAGGCGCATCCGGTTTTCGTAATCGCCCCCCCAGCGGTCGGTGCGTTTGTTCACGTGGCGCACAAGAAACTGGTTCAGGAAATAGCCTTCGGAACCCATAATTTCGACCCCGTCATAGCCTGCTTCGCGCGCCCGCGCGGCCGCAATGGCAAAATCATCAATCTGGCTTAGGATTTCAGCGTCGCTCAGTTCTTTCGGCGGGAACGGCGATATGGGGCTTTTAATGGCGCTTGAGGACACACAATCAGGGCCATAGGCATAGCGCCCGGCATGCAGAATTTGCATGGCGATCTTGCCGCCAGCATCATGCACGCGATCCGTCACGCGGCGTTGGTTGGTGATATCTTCGGGCGTAAACAGCCCTGCTGCACCGGGGAAAACCCCGCCTTCTGGATTGGGCGCCATACCGCCCGTAACAATCAGCCCAGCCCCGCCGCGCGCGCGCGCTGCATAAAATTCGGCCACCCTGTCCCAGTCGCCGCGTTCTTCCAACCCCGTATGCATCGAGCCCATCAGCACGCGATTTTTTAGCGTCGTAAAGCCCAGGTCAAGTGGGGCAAGAAGGTGGGGGAAATGGGTCATGTCGCGCTCCGAATAAGGTTCACCCGATACAACACTGCGCGTGCGCCCTTGTCACGCAGAACCCAGCGTTAGGTAAGAAAATCGCCTGATATGCCTTCGGATGTGATTGCCGCACGCACGCTGGGACGTTCCAATGCTGCGCGCGCTATGGCGTTAATCTTTGGCATGTCGCGCGGCGGTGTCGGCAAAAAACGACCCCAACGCGCCAGCATCAGCAGGTAAATATCCAGCACAGTGAAATCCGCGCCCATAAAGTGCGGGCCTTCATCAGGCAGCGCATCTTCGATCGTTTGAAACCAGTTCATAAGGCGCTGGGTGGCCGCCTGTTTCACGGCCTCGCCCCCGTCAGAATCGGTGGTATAGCGCGCATTATAATAATACATCAGGATATCGGGCTGGATGGTGGTCGCCATAAATAGCAGCCATTTATAAAAATGCGCGCGTTCGGGCGTGGCCATTTTCGGGGCTAGTCCCACCTCAGGTTTGCTATCAACCAGATGCAGGCAGATGGCGGCAGTTTCAAACAGCACCAGATCACCGCGCACCAGCGCCGGAATGCGGCCCGTCGGGTTTAGCTCAAGGTATTCAGCGCCCTTATGCGCATCCTTATCCCGATCAACAAAGTTCAACGAAAATGGCAGACCAAGTTCACGCAACAACACATGCGGCGCAAAGCTGGCATTACCAGGGTAATAGTGAAGGTCATACATATTTGTGCTCTGTTGTTTTTTGGGTTGCCTTACATGGTTTCAACACAATGACGACGAAAGGCGCGTTTCAGCATATCCAGTTCTTCGCGCAAAAGGTTCATTTCGGCGCGAATATCATCGCGCATCGGCTGACCCGTGATAATGTTGAAATCCCCCAGACGATCCCCGTTATCTGCATCACTAATAACAAATGTCTGGACCCCATCACCCAGAAACTCGACCGGGATTGGAACACTTAGGCCAAAACGGCCCTTTTGTTCAGGGTCTTCTTTCAAAGTGACGCCTTGCAGCACCTTATCCATATGCCGCACTTCGACCTGCGGCTGCACATTTTCGGTGCCAGAAGCCAACAATTCGCCATGCCAAACGCCCTGTGAGATGCGGATTTTAGTAAGTGATAGCTGGCTCATGTTCTGCTCCTACATATCCGCCCGGGGGCGGCGGCTGAAATTCACATCCCGCAGGATAATCTGGTTCATTTCGGGCCGCTCAAAGATCAGATCAACCCAGGCGCGTTCCACCCGTTTTTCGTTCATTTTTGTATAGGCCAGATCAAATTCGACCATTACGTCATCCTCGAACAGTGGCAATTCACGCACGATTTGTTCGGTATTTGGCCCGTGGCGCACATTCAGGCGCGCAAAAATTTCCAACGGTTTTTCCATTTCAACCAAGGTGTTCATCCGAATTACATGCGACCGTCCCAACCCGTTCACAGCATCCTGCGGCAAATCTATCACCAGCGATAAAAACGAGCCATCAAACCGGAAAACATCCATCCGCAGCCCGAACGGGGCCAGATCAACTTCGCGGGTATTGCGCAGTTGGCGCACTGTTAGTTCGGAAATCTGGCAATCATGAAACAAGGTGACTTCGTTGCCGAATTGCGATTTTGTTGCAACGGCGGCCTTACCCGGCGGCTGAAGCGGGCCACGCCACAATTCCGGCCGATACCACCAATCGCAGTGCAGTGGTTTTTGAAATGAATTCGAACCAATCAAGGGCAGCGCCAGTCTTTCGTCAGCAGAAAACAAAAACCCGTCAACCTGGCTTTGTAATTGCCGGCCATGCCCGCGCAAACGTTTAAGCGATGCAAGATCAAGGTCTTTGGCGGCACCGGCAATAGCCTTCCACCGCCGCAAACTGCGGTGCAGCCTGAGCTTGTCTAGAAAATTATTAAATATCGCTGCCATAAAGTACGGTCACGCCCTAGAATCGCTGTGTGAGGTTTGATTGTTTCCATTTTAAAACAAAATAGTTTCCGAAGGGCAAACAAAAGCGGCCAAAACACCTTAAAGGTGGCTAACAATTCAGGATCTATGGTATTTTTGCGATCCTGTTTGGGTGTTTAGCCGAAAATATCGCCGAAGGCCGCCAGTATTCCGCTTTGTTCATTTTCGGCCTTAACGGGATTTGCATGCTGTATCTGGCTGATAAATTCACGTAACAACCGCTTGCCGGTTCTGTCTGCGAATGGATGGGTGTGCAAAGCAGTGACCGTCAGGCTGACAAGGTGGTCATCCACCACAAACATGCCGCGCCAGTATTTATCCACTAAAACATTCGCACGGTTGGGCGAGGTATCGCGCATATGCACCAGAACCACGCCGTCAACCATCTGTGTTTCAAGAATTTTAATGTGATCGGCAGATCCGGATTGCGCCAAAGATGCCTGACCCGCGCTGCTGGTAATGAACTGCTTAAGGTGCGCAGGCGCCGCCAAAGTCACATCCGCGACATGCGAAACCGAAGCCGTTAATACCGCGCGAATAGGCGGCATTGCATCACGGGGATTGTTGGAAATGGCCGCGCATGCCCCCAACACAACGAACCCGCTTTGTGAATTTGAAACTTTTGTTGAGCGATCAATACAGAACCCGGTCGGCCCCTCAATCGTTACCCCGAACCCCGCAAGGCGGGTGGTGCGCGGGGCTTTCATACCGGAAAAACCGGTAAATCCGCCGCCTGCACCGCCCGAACATCCGGCAAGCACCAATATCAGGATGCTTGCCGTTATTGTTCGCATTATTGCCACGTCAAAGGTCACGAAGGTGCCCCTTTATAGGTCCATATAAATGTGGCGTTCCAGCTTGGCACCGGGATGGGTAACCGCGCCCTTATAGGCTCCGCCAACTTGCTGCGCATATTTCCAGATCGCACCCGAGGCATATATAGTCTCGCGCGGACCTTTCCAGTTTGCCTTGCGTTTGGCCATTTCTTCGTCGGAAACCGCAATGCTCAGCTCGCCGCTCATGGCGTCCAGCGTGATCATGTCGCCGTTTTCCACAAACGCAATTGGGCCACCATGCGCGGCCTCTGGCCCAACGTGACCCACACAAAACCCGCGTGTCGCGCCGGAAAAACGCCCGTCAGTAATCAGGGCGACTTTCTTGCCCATGCCTTGCCCAGCAAGGGCCGCCGTGGTTGCCAACATTTCGCGCATGCCCGGCCCACCGCATGGGCCTTCGTTGCGGATAACCATCACTTCGCCTTCTTCATAGGCGCGGATTTGCACGGCCTCAAAGGCGTCTTGTTCGCATTCGAAAACCCGTGCTGGGCCGGTAAAGACGACTTCGTCGTCGCTCATTCCGGCGATTTTCACAATCGCGCCTTCGGGGGCCAGATTGCCCTTCAGACCAACAACACCGCCGGTTTTTGAGATTGGCGTTTCAATCGGATAGATAACGCGGCCGTCTGCCTCGCGATCGATCTTGTCCAGCTCTTCACCCATGGAATAGCCCGACGCGGTCATGCAATCTTCGTGCATCAGGCCGGCCTTGCGCAATTCTTTCATGACAACAGGCACGCCGCCTGCCTCATAAAGGTCCAGCGCCACGTATTGGCCGCCCGGTTTTAGGTCAACAAAATAAGGTGTGTCG
>DAOUQO010000143.1 GCA_030625565.1 Aliiroseovarius sp.
CGCGCAACTGGCCCCCAGCGCGCCCAACCCCAAAACGCCAACCTTGCGGTTGCGCGCAAGCGGCGGAATATGGGGCATCCATTCGCGATCACTGCGCAAAATATCACGGTCCATTTCCAGATGGTGACGCAGCACATGGCCGACCACCCATTCGGTCATACCTTCGCTTAGGCCAGGGTCAACCATACGGGTCAATGGCTGCGTAAGCGTTTGGTTATTAACAATACTTTCAACACCAGCCCATAGCCCCAATACCGCCTTGCAGCGGGTATACGGGGTGAAATCAGAAACAGGCCCATTCGGGGCAAAAATGATATAATCCACTTGGTCAGGGGAAAAATCACGCGCTAAACGACTGTCTATACCGGCCTTGGAAAGCGCGCTTACCAAGGTTTTTTTATAAATGTCCCAAAGACCGGGGCGGGCTGAAAATAAAATGTTTATACTCATTTTGAGCGCGCCCTATGGACGTGCGCGCTTTGCACCAAACCAAAGCCCAAAAGCAAAACCAGCATGGCAGATCCACCATAGCTGACCAATGGCAGCGGTACCCCGACCACGGGGGCCAGCCCCATAACCATGGACATGTTCACCGCAAAATACAGGAAAAATGTAAAGGCAACGCCAAGGATCAAAAGGGACGAAAAGCGATCCTTATTGCGAAGTGCTGAAATCACGCAAAAGACGATGATCAGCACATAAAGCGTTAACAGAGATGCGGCGCCCAAAAAGCCGAATTCTTCAGCCAATGTGGTGAAGATAAAATCAGTATGTTTTTCTGGAAGGAAGTTCAGCCGGCTTTGCGTGCCTTGCATAAATCCGCGCCCGGTCCAGCCACCGGATCCCAGCGCAATCTTTGATTGGGTAATGTGATATCCCCCGCCCAGCGGGTCACTTGCCGGATCCAGAAATGTATCAATTCGGCCATATTGATAATTTTTAAGTAGCTGCCATTCAGTGCCACGCGTCAAAAATACTGCGGCGACAACCCCAACCCCGATAATCATAACGGCAAGGAAATACAACAGGTTAACCCCGGCAAAAAACATCATTGCCCCGCCCCCCGCGATCAGCAAAAGCGACGTTCCAAGGTCGGGCTGGCGCAGGACCAACATGGTTGGAAGTGCGATTAATCCCAAGGGCGGCAACAACCACAAGGGCCGCGATGTGCGCGAAATTTCAAGCCAGTCATAATAGCTGGCAAGCACCATGATCAGGGCTATTTTAGCCAACTCTGAGGGCTGCAGCCGCATAAATCCAAGATTCAGCCAGCGCTGCGCACCCATGCCTGTTTCACCGGTGAACTCAACAAAAACCAACAATATCAAGGCAACAAAATACGCCATGCCGGCGATTGAGCGCCAGAACCAAACCGGCACCATCGCCATAAAAAACATCAGCGCCATACCCATAGCAAACCGTTTGATTTGCGGGCTCACCCATGGATCGAACGACCCCCCAGCCACGGAATACAGCATAACAAAGCCAATGGTTGCCACCGAGCAAATCAATAGCACCAAAAACCAGTTTACATACAGAACCTTACGAATACCGGTCGGGGTTGTTTTGATGTTGTATTCAAGAAAGCTCATGCGCGGCCCCGCCCTTCTGTTGGCTCAATCGGGGCGCGCAGATCCAGACCTTGCTGCATTTCACGGATCGTACTGCGCTGGGATGAAGGATAGGCCGATAAGGGCGGCAGGCCATCATACAACGCTTGCAACATAATATCGCGCGCAATCGGCGCCGCGGCGACCGAGCCACCGCCGCCATGTTCCACCACCACCGAAACCGCGTATTTCGGCGCGTCATGCGGGGCATAACAGACAAACAGCGCGTGATCGCGCCGTTCCCAAGGTAAATCTTCGTTGCTAGTGACACCTGTGGCGCGTTCTGCCGCAGTGATATTTCGGACTTGGCTTGTGCCGGTTTTACCAGCCATGCGCATGCCATCGGCAACAATACGCGAACGCCCTGCGGTGGCGCGCTGGCCATAAACGACCTCGTACATACCACGGCGAACTGCCGACAGGTTTTCGGGGTCAATATCCAGTGGCGCGGGTGGCTCAAAGGGTTCTTCTATGCCATCCAGCGACCGCACAAGGCGCGGCACGATGGCTTTTCCGGTGGAAATACGCGCTGTCATTATCGCCAATTGCAGGGGCGATGCCAACACAAACCCTTGGCCGATCGACGCATTCAGGCTGTCACCGATCACCCATTCCGCATTGCGGTTTTCCAGTTTCCACGCCTTGGTTGGCGTTAACCCTTGGGCAATGCCGGAAAGCGGCAAGTCATGGCGCTGGCCCAGCCCCAGTTTCTTTGCCATCAACGTAATTTTTTCGATACCGACCCGCTGGGCAAGCTCATAGTAGAAAACATCGCAGCTTTCGCGTAAGGAACGCACCAAATCAACCTTGCCATGCCCACCACGACGCCAACAATGAAAGCGACGATCTGCAAGTTCGGTATAGCCAGTGCAGGTGATTTTTTCGTCCATATCAACCACCCCGTCTTCAAGGGCGGCAAGGGCTGTAACCATCTTGAAGGTAGAGCCCGGAGGATACGTTCCCTGCGCACTTTTACTTGCCAGAGGTCGATATTCATCTTCCAGTAAGGCATTGTAATCATTTACAGAAATACCATGCACAAACTTGTTTGGATCGAAAGTAGGGGTGGAACCCAAGGCCAAAACATCGCCTGTTTCAACGTCCATAACCACCGCTGATGCGGCTTCGTTACCAAGGCGGGCCTGTACAAAGTTCTGCAAAGGCTGATCAACCGTAAGCTGCACGCTGGCCCCTGATTGGCCCTCAACCCGATCAAGTTCGCGCATCACACGACCGACCGAATTCACCTCAATGCGGCGGGTTCCGGCAGAGCCGCGAAGCTTGCGTTCCAGCTTGGCCTCGACCCCTGATTTTCCGATCTGAAACCGCGGAATTTGCAATAGCGGGTCATTATCATCCATTCGGCTAAGATCATAATCACTGACCGGCCCGACATAACCTAAAACATGGGCAAAATCACTGTCGAGCGGATAACTGCGCGACATGCCCACTTCGGGTGAAATGCCCGGTAGCGCCGGCGCGTTCACCGCAACTTCGGCCACGTCCTGCCAACTGACCCGATCAGCAATGGTAACGGGCACAAAGGAACTGCGCCGCCCCATTTCTTTAAGCGCCTGCGCAATCCGGTCGGGGTCAAGGTCGATCACACGGCCAAGGCGCGCAATCGCTTGGTCGATATCACCCGCATCCTCGCGCACGATAACAATGCGATAGTTTTGTTCATTACCTGCCAAAAGCACACCGCGCCGATCAAATATTAGCCCGCGCGCAGGTGGTAATAGCCTGATATTAATGCGATTTTCATCGGCCAACAGACGGTACTGATCCGCCTGATCAACCTGCAAAAACCGCATCCGGCCGGCAAGCAGGCCCACCAGACCAAGCTGCACACCGCCAACCAGCAAGGCGCGCCGTGAAACCAGACGCTCGCTTTTCAGGTTATCGGTCGGGCTGCGCTTCATACACCATGCCTCAGCGCGTCGGCTTCGCCCGGTTGCAGGCGACGCACCCCCAGAACATAGATGGAAAAGGCCACGACAATAGGATAGGTCGCGCCGCTGATGACTAATCGCAAAAGTGTTTTACCCAAGCTAACCTGTTCAACCAGAAACACCGCCAGAACCAGACGTTCGCCCAGAACAATTCCTGCCATGACCAGCACTACAAGAATCCATTCCGCCACAAACGGCATATCCGTTGATCCCGCTTGGCGTTGGCGCAGGAATTCCAGCCCCAAAACAACCAATGCCGCGCGTAAACCGGGGGGGTGTTGCGATAGCATATCGATTAAAAACACCAACAGGGCCACAATATAGACCGGCACATATTCAGGGCGCCGGATCACCCATGCCAAAACCATGGATAACACCAAATCAGGGCCGGGTAGCCCCCCTGAATTATTTGATAGCGGCAGAATATGCACAAAGGTAATCAGCCCCGCCAAACCAACCAGCAGCATCCGGTACAGCCACATGCGCAGGGTAAGCGGATCAATCATCCCCCGCCCCTTCTGTCGTGACGACGGGGGCGATCAAAGCACCCGAGGTGCTGATTTTCTCGCTCGTATTGCTGCGAAGCACCCTAAGAAATTCAAGCCGGCCGTAATCAGCCGCAAGGCGTACCCGCAACCGCCGGTCAACCATAACCACATGGCCAATCAGCAGACCAGCGGGGAACACACCGCCATCACCAGATGACACCACCCGATCCGAGGGGCGCACAAGGCCGGGGTTTTCCAAAAACTCAAGAAATGGCGCGCCGGTATTATTACCTGACAGCAGCGCGGTTTGGCCCGAGGGCTGGATTGTTACAGGAATGCGGCTGTTGCTGTCGGTCAGCAGAATTACCCGTGCGGTTTGTTCGCCCACGCCGGAAATGCGCCCAACCAGGCCCAAGCCATCCATCGCCGCCCAACCATCAACCAACCCGTCACGGGTGCCAATATTCAAGATCACCGATTGACGAAATGGTGAACCGCTATCGGCCAAAACCACACCGGTTACATATGACAGGCGCGCATCAAGGCGAACATTGTTCAAATCCAGCAGTTTTGCGTTTTCCTGTTCCAGCTGAAGCGCGGCTTCCTTCCATGCTTTCATTTGCTGCAATTCACGCCGAAGTTCTTGATTTTGCTCATAAATTCTGTTGTATGATTGAAAGTTTTCAACCATATCACTGAGCTTGGCAACCGGAACCAAGGCCCAGTCAAAACTGGGCACAACCCGGTCAACTAATTGCGCACGAAAGCGTTCCACCCGTGGGCTATCGATGCGCCACAGCAGGAAAATTGCCAAAAGCAACACCACCATGATGCCGATCAGAATACGTCGGATCGGGCGGGTGTATTCGTCGCTTGTGCCTCTGTCGCGTGCCAATCCGGCCCCCGTGTTTCTGCTTTAATCTGGTGGCGCTTAGCTGTCGTAGTCGATGACGTGGCGCAGTTGTTTTTCGTATTCCAGCGCCTTGCCGGTGCCCAAAGCCACACAATGCAGGCTTTCGTTAGCGACTGAAATTGCCAGCCCTGTTTGTTCGCGCAAAGCCAGATCCAGTTCGCCCAGCAGCGCACCACCACCAGTTAGCATAACGCCCCGATCAACAATATCAGCGGCCAAATCCGGTGGCGTTGCTTCAAGCGCGGTCATCACAGCCTCACAAATTTGCTGCACAGGTTCGGCCAAAGCTTCGGCAATCTGGGCTTGGGTGATTTCGATTTCCTTGGGCACACCGCTTAGCAGATCACGCCCCCGGATCATCATCGCCGCCCCGCGCCCATCATCTGGCATACGTGCTGTTCCGATTGAGGTTTTCACCCGCTCGGCAGTAGTTTCGCCCACCAACAGATTTTGCTGACGGCGCAGATAATTCACGATCCCTTCATCCATCCGGTCGCCACCAACGCGGACCGAACGCGCATAAACAATATCACCAAGGCTGAGCACCGCGACTTCGGTGGTACCGCCACCGATATCCACGACCATGTTACCGGTTGGATCCGTAATCGGCATACCGGCCCCAATCGCCGCTGCAATCGGTTCGGCAATCAGCCCGGCGCGGCGCGCACCAGCGGATAAAACCGACTGGCGAATGGCGCGTTTTTCAACTGGCGTCGCGCCGTGGGGCACACAAACAATGATTTTGGGCTTGGACAGCATGGTGCGTTTATGCACCTTGCGAATGAAATGTTTGATCATTTCTTCGGCAGTATCAAAATCAGCAATCACACCTTCGCGCATCGGGCGAATGGCCTCGATTGACCCAGGCGTGCGGCCCAACATCAGCTTGGCATCTTCGCCAACGGCCAACACTTTTTTGACACCGTCTTTTACATGATAGGCCACCACGGAAGGTTCGTTCAAAATGACGCCACGACCTTTTACATAGACCAGCGTGTTTGCCGTACCCAAGTCGATCGCCATGTCTGACGTAAATAGCCCAGCAAGTTTCCACATACGCCCAATTTCCCGTTCTCAAATACCGCAAAACCCCGCGATTCCTTCATGCGGGTCAAAACTTTATAGGCAGGGGGCATAGGCGCGGTAAAGAGGCATAAGCAGGTCTTTTGAGCAGCTTTTCGCCAAATATGGTTAAAGCCATGG
>DAOUQO010000278.1 GCA_030625565.1 Aliiroseovarius sp.
CGCGGCAACATCCCGCACAAAGACAAACCCACTGTCATACGGGGTTTGCAGCCACTTGTGGCCATCGACGGCCCAGCTGTCACAAGCCTCGACCCCGTCTGCCACATAAGCGGGCTCTGGACAGGCCCCCGCCCAAAGTCCAAAAGCACCATCAACATGCACCCATGCATTATATTCTGCGGCTAATGCAGCAATTTTGCGTAGGGGATCAATTACACCTGAATTAATATGCCCCGCCTGCGCGATCACCAATATAGGGCCTTCTTGCGCAGCCAAAGCCACCTTTAAGGCGTCCGTATTCATGCGCCCGTCTGAATTAACTGAAACCTTGGTCAGGCGATCTGCGCCAAACCCAATCAGCCGCAACCCCATATATACGGTCGCGTGCATTTCCTCACCGACCACAACATTAATTTGCGGTGCGCCAAACAGGCCCAAAGCCTCCACATCCCAACCAACCCTTGCCAACAACGCGTTTCGCGCCGCAGCCAACGCGACTGTATTGGCCATAGTGGCACCGGTGGTGAAGCCAAATCCGACCTCGGGCGGCAAGCCCAACAATTCTTTTATCCACTCTCCGGCCACTTCCTCGGCAGCGGCAGCGGCAGGCGTCGCTTCGGCAAATGGCGCATTTTGCCCCCAGGCCGAGGTTAGCCAGTCCGCCGCGACACCGGTTGGATGAGATGCCCCAACGACCCAACCCAAAAAGCGTGGATGCGTATACCCCATTAACCCCGGCGTAGCATTCTCAACCAGTTCGGCGATTACCTGCTCTGGCGGGGTCCCAAAATCAGGCAAATCCCCCCCAAAAAGCTCCATCGCCTGCGCATACCCATATTGAGGGGCAACAGGTTTTGCTTCTACTGAATTGCGATAGCTTACAATCGCAGCCGCAGCCTTTTCAAACGCCGCAATATCAGAAGCAGTAAGCATCAAACCCCACTTGCCGGAATGCCGGTGCGTTTAACTGGCGTTGGCGCGCTCAGCGCTTTCCACTTGCTTAGGGCAGTATTAACAGTCCCGTTTGGTTCACGCGCCACAAATTCACCGTGGCCTTCACGGGTGCGAATTTCGCCGTCATGCACCGCGACGTATCCGCGTGTCAGGGTAAAGCGCGGCAGGCCTTTGACGTGCTTACCTTCAAAGACATTATAGTCGATGTTTGATTGTTGGCTGTCGGCCGCAATGGTTTTTTCTTTCTCAGGATCCCAGACCACCAGATCGGCATCCGCCCCCACCAGAACCGCGCCCTTTTTC
The DNA here is from genome assembly GCA_030625565.1 of Aliiroseovarius sp. Classification (GTDB taxonomy): domain Bacteria; phylum Pseudomonadota; class Alphaproteobacteria; order Rhodobacterales; family Rhodobacteraceae; genus JAAEUB01. The sequence goes on from DAOUQO010000278.1 coordinate 1,258, forward strand.
GGATAACAATTCAGGATTTTCGCAATGTTGGTCGAGGTCACAGCAACAAATTCATTCATCGTCAAACGCCCCGTGGCAACCCCGTGGGTCCACAGCATCGGCATCCGATCCTCAAGCCCGCCCGTGCCGTTCGGGATCTTGGTAAAATCGCCAACGCCATAACGTTTTTGTTCGGTCGTAAACGCGCAATGGTCGGTGGCAACCACACTTAATGACCCCGCCTGAAGCCCCGCCCACAAACTGTCTTGGTGCTTTTTATTGCGGAAAGGCGGCGACATAACGCGCCGCGCCGCATGGTCCCAATCTTTGTTGAAATATTCACTTTCATCCAGCGTCAAATGCTGGATCAGCGGCTCACCCCAAACACGTTTGCCGTTCTGGCGCGCACGCCGGATTGCTTCATGCGATTCCTCGCAAGACGTGTGCACCACATATAACGGCGCGCCGGCCATATCTGCGATCATAATCGCGCGGTTCGTGGCCTCGCCCTCGACCTGAGTGGGGCGCGAATAAGCATGCGCCTCGGGGCCAGTATTGCCCTCGGCCAACAGACGCGCCGACAGCTCGGCAACCACATCGCCATTTTCGGCGTGCACCATGGGTGTGGCGCCTAGTTCGGCCAAACGGGAAAAGCTGGAATACAGCTCATCGTCGTTGACCATCAGCGCACCTTTATAAGCCAAGAAGTGCTTGAATGTGTTAATTCCGCGTTCTTTTACAATGACTTCCATGTCATCAAAAACCTGTTCACCCCACCATGTAACGGCCATGTGGAATGAATAATCGCAATTTGCACGGGTTGATTTATTATCCCAGCGTTTCAGCGCATCCAGCAGGCTTTCGCCCTGATTTGGCAGGGCAAAATCAACCACCATCGTGGTGCCGCCAGCAAGACCGGCGCGCGTGCCGCTTTCAAAATCATCCGATGAATACGTGCCCATGAAAGGCATTTCCAAATGCGTGTGCGG
>DAOUQO010000028.1 GCA_030625565.1 Aliiroseovarius sp.
CCGCAAGGCGGATCGCCCGTTTAACTATGCCGATATCGTGGCCGACATGCCGCTTGGGTTCAAACGAATCAAAGAAGGCGACGTGCTGCGCATGGGTGGGCGCGACTGGGACGTTCGTATTGGAAATGGCCACGCGCCTGAACAGGCAACCCTGTGGTCGCGCGATTGTGATCTGGTGATTGGTGGCGACCAATTGCTGGCAACGATCAGCCCAAATCTGGGCGTCTACGCAACAGAGCCCGAAGCTGATCCCGTTGGCGACTGGCTGGAAAGCTGCACGCGGCTTGCGCCATTTGCGCGTGATAGCCACCTTGTTTTGCCGGGCCACAAGCTGCCGTTTACCGGCCTGCCTATGCGAATGAAGCAGCTGATCGGCAACCACCATAACGCGCTGGAACGCCTGCTGGCGTTTTTGGAAACACCGCACACGGCCGCCGAATGTTTTAGCCCTTTGTATAAACGCCGCATCGGGGCGGGCGAATACGGCCTTGCTTTGGTCGAAGCAGTTGCCCACGTTAACCATCTGTATGCGACAGGTAAAATCAGCCGCACCCTGCGCAAAGACGGCGCATTTTTGTGGCAGGCAAAGGACAGCTAATGGCCAAGAAATCCAAGAAAAAGAAGGTTGTGAAGAAAGCAAAGCCACCAAAGCCACCGCGCGCAAAAACATCCCATTGCGGCGAAGATGCGCCTTTGGGCGTGGAACAAAAAACACTGCCGCCTGCCGTGGCCGACAAACCGGTCGAGGCCAAAAGCCCCGCAGAATGGGCCTATGAACGCCTGATTTTGTACATTCAGAGTTTTGAAGAGCAACTGGATAACGAACACGAAATTGCAATGGGATTCACCGGTGGGGATGCGGGAATTTTGCGCATTGAAGGGGTCGGGTTTTATGATCCTGATATCGTCACATTTTATGGCCGCGACCAAAACGACACCAAAACCCAACTGATCCAGCATGTCAGCCAATTGAATGTCATGCTGCGCGCCCTGCCGCGCAACAACCCTGACAAAGCGCCGGCGCGTATTGGTTTTCGTTTGGCGCAAGATTTACAAAGCCCTAAAGCAACATGAGCCACTGCACACATGTGGTGACAGCCTGAATAAATTCAGGTAGATCAATAGACAGCGAACAGGGAGAATTACAAAATGGCCGAACACCAACACGGAAGCATGAGCACACGGGTACATGAAAAAACGTTTGAGGGTTTTATCAAAGCCTCAAAATTTGTTGCGATTTCATCTATACTTGTCCTGATATTTTTGGCGCTATTTAACAGCTAACCCCGATTTTCGGGCAGTATAATCCTGGGGGATATCATGTTTCGTATTGTTTTTACGGTGCTGGCTTTGGCCACTTTGGCCGCTTGTGGCGCAGCCGAACCAAAATGGGCCACCGACGAAGCCGTCGCAAATTCCACCTATATACATAATGGCCCGACAACGCTGACGCTGTTCACGGTTATATCCAACAATTCGGGTTCTGGCGCGCATGCAGCGTTAATGGTTAACGGCTCGCAACGGGTTTTATTTGACCCCGCCGGCACATGGCACCACCCGCACCTGCCCGAACGCAATGACGTGCATTACGGCATCACTGATCCAGCCGTTGCCTTTTATATCGATTATCATTCGCGCATTACCTATCACACGCTGCGACAAGATATTGTAGTAAGTGCCGAGGTGGCAGAACAAGCCATTCGCGCGGTTCAGGCCTATGGCGCAGTGCCAAAAGCAATGTGTGCACGTTCGGTCGGGGAAATCCTGCGCGGCCTGCCCGGTTTTGAATCCATGCCCAACACATTGTTTCCCAAAAACCTGTCTGATGCCTTTGGCGCCTTACCCGGCGTTACACAAGAACGGTTTTACGATGATGATCCGGAAGAAAATGGCTATATCCTGACAACAGATATTTAGGTTTCCTTGGAGGTTTTACGTGGGGCGTTGCCCCACACGCAGTTTCAAGTGGGGCGCTGCCCCACACCCCGGGATATTTCTGGAAAAATGAAATGGCAGGTTTAGGAAAACCACCACAGGGCAACAAACAAGGTAGCGCCGCCGCCAAGGATGGCTGCAAGGATGTTTTTGCTGAAATACCCGATTGTTAGCGTGGCGAATGCCGCCAACAGGCGTGCCGGATCGGTTTCGCCTCCGGTTGCGGCGGGCCACAAAACCAAGGGGGCAACCAGCCCCGGCAAAACCGCCACAGGTGTATAGCGCAGGTGGCGCAGCACCCATTCTGGCAATTCGCGGTCCCCGATCAGGCCCAAAAATGAAAAGCGGATCAAAAAGGTGCCTATTGCCAGGAAAAAGATGATTAGCCAGATTTGGCTTGCGGCCATATTCATGCGCGCCGCCTTTCGCTGCGACGTTCATATTCAGCCCCGACAATCATTGCTGCCAAGGCCGCAACCAACAACCCCGTGCCATAGGGCATCCATGCCAGCGCCAGCGCAACTATTACCGAAGTCAGCGCCGCCGCGATATGGGCCACAGTCCGCAAGCTTGGCGCAATCATCGCCAAAAATGTAATTGGCAGGCCAAAGTCCAGTGCGTATTCCGGCGGAATCGCAGTGCCAACCAACGCGCCTATATAGCTGGAAATGTACCAAGCAGGCGCGACCGGAGTGATCACACCAAAGAAGTACCATAATTTCGCAGACAGGCTGATTTTGGGGTGTTTTTCATAATGTGAAATCGCCATCAAATACGATTGATCCACCAACAGGTAAGCCACAAGCGCGCGCTGCCACAGCTTTGCCCCACCCAAATGTGGTGTCATCGATGCCGAATACATTGCCATGCGCAAATTCACCGCCAATGACGTGGCCAAAATAATCATCAGCGGGGCCTGATCTGACATCAACTGCACTGCGGTAAACTGCGCAGCGCCTGCTATCACCAGAATTGAAAAGCCCATGACCTGCGCCATGGGCAGCCCTGCTTCGGTTGCGACAACCCCGAACAGCAAGGAAAACGGCACAACGACCAGCACAAAGGGCGCGCCATCGAAAATACCGCGCAGATAGATTGATTTGGGGTTGGACGTCGCCATGAAGCTGCCTAAAGTTGCCACTTACGCCCATAGGCGCAAATCGGCGGAGATGCAATTGACCTTGAAAACAAAAACCAGCCCCTACCTGCTTGCCCCGAACCCCGGCGGCATGGATTTATCCAGTCAGGTCACAGGTTTTGACCATGAGGGGCGCGAAACCACAATTTCCGTGGTCAATGAACGCCCGTTAACCATTTTCCTGAATTCGCGCGAAATTGTCACCGCCATGACCATCGGCGACTATCCCGAATATCTGGCGCTTGGCTTTTTGGCTAATCAGGGCATGCTGTCAGGCTATGATGATGTCAGCCGCATCGATTATGACGAAGAATGCGAAGCGGTGGTCGTGCGCACCAAAAGCCAAACCACATATGAGGAAAAACTGGCCAAGAAAACCCGCACCTCGGGCTGTGCGGTTGGCACTGTTTTTGGCGATATGCTGGAAGGGCTTGAAAATATTTCCCTGCCCCCCGCCCGCCTGCGAACATCATGGCTTTATGCCCTATCGCACCAAATCAACACCACCCCATCGCTGTATCTTGAAGCCGGCGCGATCCACGGCACAGTGCTGTGCCAGCAGGACCAACCGTTGGTATATATGGAGGATGTGGGCCGCCATAATGCCGTTGATAAAGTGGCCGGCTGGATGTTGTCAGAAGGCGCCGAAGCCAGCGATAAAATTCTTTATACGACGGGGCGCCTGACCTCGGAAATGGTGATAAAAACCGCTACTATGGGCATTCCTATTCTGGCATCACGATCTGGGTTTACCGCTTGGGGTGTTGAAATTGCACGAAAAATTGGCCTGACATTAATTGGCCGGCTGCGTGGGCAACGATTTGTTTGTCTTTCTGGCGAAGAACGCCTGATCCGCGATGCCGACCTTGCCACAGTCAGTTCCGAGGCCAAGAAACATGGCCGCAAGGGGGGTGCAAAATGAAGCAACCTTTGGGTGTTATTCTGGCTGGTGGGCAAGCGCGGCGCATGGGCGGCGGCGACAAGGCCTTGCTGCCGCTTGGCGGCGGCACGCTGTTAAGCCACGTGATCGACCGGCTGGCCCCGCAAGTGGGGGATCTGGCGCTGAACGCCAATGGCGATGCAGCCCGTTTTGCGCCCTTTGACCTGCCGGTTTTGCATGACACAATTGACGGTTTTGTTGGCCCGCTTGCCGGGGTTCTGGCGGGGCTGGACTGGGCCGCGCAGCATGGGGCCACGCATATTGTTTCTGCCGCTGCCGACACGCCGTTTTTGCCGCCCGACCTTGTGCCGCAGCTGTTGCTGAGGGCCGAAGAAACCGGCGCGCCTATTGTGCTTGCAGCTTCGGATGACCCGACCGAAGGCGTGCGCCGCCAACCAACATTCGGCCTGTGGCCCGTTGCCCTGCGCGATGATCTGCGCGCGGCGTTGCTGGGCGGTTTGCGCAAAATTGTGATCTGGACAGACGGCCATAATGCCGCATTAGCCAGCTTTCCCGCCACCGCTTATAACCCATTTTTTAACGTTAATACGCCCGAAGACCTTGCCCGGGCAGAAGCCATGCTGAAAGGCAAAAAATCATGAAAATCTACGGTGTTGTTGGCTGGAAAAATACCGGAAAAACCGGCCTCATGGAACGCTTGGTGGCTGAATTCACGGCGCGCGGCCTGCGGGTAACGACGATCAAGCACGCGCACCATGTTTTTGATGTTGACCACAAGGGCAAAGACAGCTTTCGCCACCGCCAAGCCGGTGCGCGCGAGGTTCTGCTAGCCAGTCAAAAACGCTGGGCATTGATGCATGAACTGGCCGAGGGCAAAGAACCTTCGCTTGAGGATTTGACGCAGAAACTGGCCCCCTGCGACATTGTTCTGGTCGAGGGATACAAGCGCGACACCCACGCCAAAATCGAGGTTCACCGCACGGTTACTGGCCAAAGCCTGATTTCAAATGACGACCCCACCATTCGCGCCGTCGCTGCCGATGTGACGCTGAAGGATGTGGATTTACCGCTATTTGATCTGGATGATACCAAGGCGATCGCCGATTTCATTTTGGATGAAGTTGGGCTTGCGAAACCCAGCCCTGCCCCTTTGACCACCACGCTTAAAGATGATTGTTTTGCCCTGCCCCAAGGGGTTGAATGGACCCCCGTTGATACCGCGCTTGGCCACCTGAAATCATCCCTTGATGCTGTCACGCAAAGCACTGAAATACCTGCCGCTGGCGCCCTTGGGCGTGTGTTAGCACAGGACCATTTTGCGCTGCGATCTAACCCTCCGGGGGCAAATTCTGCTGTGGATGGGTATGGTTTTGCCTTTGCGTCGCTGCCTGATAGCGGCGATATTACCCTGCCATTGGTTAACGACCGCGCCGCTGCGGGGGTGCCTTTTACGGGCAGCCTTGCCGCGGGCAAAGCCATTCGGATTTTGACCGGTGCGTTGCTGCCACAAGGCGTTGATACTGTGGTCATGGAGGAAGACGTGGCCGTAGAAAACGGGCATATTTCCTTTGGTGCAGGGCTTAAGCCGCAAGCCAATGCGCGACGTGCTGGCGAAGACGTAGAGGCCGGACATCTGGCCCTTGCAGCGGGCCACGTCATCAGACCGCCCGATATTGCGCTGCTGTCTGGTTTGGGGCTGGCTACGGTTACCGTTCGCGAAAAACTGCGGGTTGGCGTGCTGTCTACAGGTGATGAAATCGTCGCACCTGGAAGCACCCTTGACCCAGCTGCAACCTATGATGCAAACCGGCCTATGTTATTGGCATTAGTGGAAAAATGGGGATATGAACCGGTTGATCTTGGCCATGTCAACGATAACCGCGCCGCCTTGCGTGAGGCCCTGAATGACGCGGCGGGCAAGGCCGATGTAATCTTTACCTCCGGCGGGGCTTCGGCGGGGGATGAAGACCATGTTTCGGCAATTTTATCTGCCGAAGGCAACCTGAAAACATGGCGCATTGCCCTAAAACCCGGCCGCCCTTTGGCGTTGGCCATGTGGCAAGGCGTACCGGTTTTTGGCCTGCCGGGTAATCCGGTTGCCGCCCTTGTTTGTGCCCTGATTTTTGCGCGCCCCTCCCTGTCTGCACTGGCCGGTGCGGGGTGGTGCAAGCCGATGGTTTTGAACCTGCCGGCAGCCTTTGAAAAATCGAAAAAGGCCGGACGGCGCGAATATTTGCGCGCCAGAATTAACCAAGATGGCGCGGTCGAGGTATTCCAATCCGAAGGTTCGGGCCGAATTTCAGGCCTAAGCTGGGCCACGGGGCTGGTCGAGCTGGAAGAGGCCGCGCGTGACGTGACCCCCGGCGACAGCGTGCGCTTTTTACCCTATGTGGGGTTTGGGATTTAGCAGCTGGATTGACATCGGTGCGCCAGCTATATAACCATTAGGTTATGGAGCAAGCAATCTTACCCCGCGAACCGCAGAAACTCGATGCCATTTTTGCGGCCCTTGCGGACCCGACACGCCGCGCGATCCTTGCCAGTCTGGCAAGCGGCGACGCGACAGTTGGCGAACTGGCCGCGCCCTTCGCCATAAGCCAGCCCGCAGTTTCAAAGCATTTAAAAGTGCTGCAGCGCGCGGGCCTGATTAGCCGTGAAATTGACGCCCAGCGCCGCCCTGCCCGCCTGAATGCACAACCCATGGCCGAGGCAGTGCAGTGGCTTGAAGAATTCAAACAATTTTGGGCTGGTAGCTTTGACCAGCTTGACGAACTTTTAGAAACCTTGAAAAACGCGCAACAAAAAGGAATAAAACATGAGTGAGACACCAATTTTTGAAATGGAGCGGATATTTTCAGCACCACGCGAACTGGTCTGGAAAACCTGGACCGACCCTAAATTACTGGCCCGCTGGTACGGCCCCGGAGTTGATACAATTATACATAAATTTGACCCAACGCCGGGTGGCTTGTGGCTGAATGAAATGAAGTTTGGCGGAAATTCCGGCTATGAACGGATCGAATATCTAGAGGTTAACGCCCCCGAAAAACTGGTTTTGCTGCAATCCAGCGCCAATGGAAATTGGGACATTGCACCATCCATGATGATGGAAAACTGGCCGCGCACCCTGCATACAACAATCACGTTTGAAGAAGACGGCGACCAAACAAAATTACGCCTGACATGGGTTCCACACGAGGCCAGCGAGGCCGAAAATGCCGCCTTTGCGATGGCCATGGCCGGCCTTGGAAAAGGGTGGGGTTCCGGCATGGATATCATCGCCGAAATTCTGGCTGAACTACAGGCCTGAACGGCATTTTATGAATTATCGTCCTGCGGCAGAACCGCCGCAGGCGACTTATCCTTCGCCAAAAATGTCGCGGGTAAACACCTTGTCAGCCACATCCGACAGGTCTGCGTGGGTTCGGTTGGCGATAATCAAATCGGCCTCGCATTTAAATTCCTCAAGGTCATTAATCACGCGCGAGTTGAAAAACTCAGCTTCTTCCATCGCTGGTTCATAGACGATGACAGGGATGCCCTTGGCCTTGATCCGCTTCATAATGCCCTGAATCGAACTTTGGCGAAAGTTATCTGACCCCGCCTTCATCACAAGCCGGTAAACCCCTACAATTTTGGGGTTTGCAGCAATAATCTGGTCGGCGATAAAATCCTTGCGCGTGGTGTTGGCATCAACGATCGCGCGGATCAAAGATTGCGGCACATCCTGATAATTTGCCAGCAATTGTTTGCTGTCTTTGGGCAGGCAATACCCCCCATAACCAAACGATGGGTTGTTGTAATGACTGCCGACACGCGGGTCTAAACCGACGCCTTCGATAATGGCGCGCGCATCCAGCCCAAATTTCATTGCATAGCTATCAAGTTCGTTGAAATAGGCAATTCGCATGGCCAGAAAAGCATTTGAAAACAGCTTGACCGCCTCGGCTTCGGAAGTGCCGGTACACAGGATTGGAATATCTTTATCCTGCGCACCTTCGGCCAAAAGTCCGGCAAAAGTCCGAGCACGCGCGCTGTCTTCGCCAACAACAATACGCGATGGATGCAGGTTGTCATACAGCGCCCGACCCTCGCGCAAAAATTCCGGGCTAAACAAAATCCGGTCACTGCCAAGGCTTTCACGCAGCCCATCAACAAAGCCAACCGGCACGGTGGATTTAACAACAATTACAGCCGTATCACTGGCGGCCAACACCTGACGGGCGACAAGTTCGACCGAAGATGTATCAAAAAAGTTATTTACTGGATCGTAATTAGTCGGGGTTGCAATAATAACAAAATCCGCATTGGCGAAAGCGGCGATGCCATCAGTTGTTGCGGATAGGTTCAGGGGCTTGGTTGCCAGAAAATCCTCCAGTTCGGGATCCTCAATCGGGCAATTTCGCGCACACACATCTGCGACCCGCGCAGCACAAACGTCAACTGCTGTGACTTCGTGATTCTGGGCCAACAATACCGCGTTTGAAAGCCCTACATAGCCAATACCAACAACTGCAATTTTCATTTTTCACCTGTACTTGTTACCCCTACCTGTCACAGTCAATGCAGCAGAGCAAGAACGTGGCACAAGGGCAGCGCATCACCAAAGGCGTTCATTTCAGGAATATATATGATCTGGAGCGGGCGGCGGGAATCGAACCCGCGTCATTAGCTTGGAAGGCTAAGGTCTTACCACTACACAACGCCCGCTTACTGAATTCATCGAATATTTCAAAGACTTCTGGAGGTCAAGACCATTGATGTTCATTCATGGCCCCTAAATGCAGATAGATCATGAAGATGTCATTAAAAGGGGCATGGCTCTGGGTTGGGCAACATACCTCTTTGAGGTTTTTAAAAATAAGCGGGATTTTGCAGAAAATAGCCAAACATAATCGGGCATTTGAAAGATCGGCCTTGCCACGCTATTGTTACCAAAATCACCGCCCGGCACAGGCCGGACCAAGGTGAACAGGCAACGAGGCAGCGTATGAAATATCTGACCCCCCTTTTTTTGGTTCTTGCGACCAGTTTGGTTTTGACCAGCGCACCCATTGCCCAGGCTGGAACCCTTGAGAGGGCCTGCCTAAAGGCTGGGCGTGATGGTGCATCACGGGTTTTTTGTGGTTGTATTGATGATATTGCACGCCCTATATTTTCGCGATCAGAAATGCGGCGCATCGCTAAATTCTTTAAAGAACCCCACCTAAGTCAGGAACTGCGCCAATCCAGCCGACGCTCGGATGAACGGCTTTGGGGTCGCTATAAGCTGTGGGGAACCGCCGTTGAAAACCAATGCAGCTAGGTTATTTGCAAGCAGAGCCTGCCGTAATAGGCCCCTATTGCAAGATTCTGGCTTTGGTCATTTGGCGTGCATAAATCCAAAGACCGCTGGGGATTAGTACAATTGCAAGTGTGAAAGTTGTTGCAAACGGGCCAAGAACGGCCAAGATCACGACCTCGGACAAGCCAAACCCGTAAACCAATTTTCCAACCACGCCCAACAGCGCCACGCCAAAAACCACACCTGCAAAACGTAGGCGTAAAAGTAACAAAATCGCCCCGCCAACACCGCCCCAAACCGCCAAGGCCCACGCCATGCCCGCCCAGACAGGAAGCGCCTTAAGGTAAGCGATATGTATGGGTGTTAGTTGCGCAAAATATTCAGCATTTTCAGTTTTTGTTAAAATATAATCATAGGCCCCGTTTGCATACCAAATCAGCGCAAAAATGGCCGTAACCCAAAAATGCCAAGGGGGCTTCATGCTATACTCTCCATGCTTATACGCGGCTATCGCGGCAGTGCCTTATAATTAGCAAACAATTCCGCGCTTTGATCCAGATCGATGTAGCACCATACCAGATCGATGTAGCACCATACCAGATTGGCGCCGCTTATTCAAAACCTTGAACAAGCGCGATGCAATAAGGGCAATATTCCTGCATAAAAATTTCCAACCCCGCTTCCATGCCTAGCATTATGAAGGTAACAAGAGTCTATGAAATGGAACGTACCTAATATTTTGACAATCATGCGCCTTGCTGCAGCACCATTGCTGCCGGTGCTGTTTTTGTTTTTCACCCGCCCCTTGGCTGATTGGTTTGCCCTGACCTTATTCATAGTGGCGGCCCTGACAGATTATGTCGACGGCTACCTAGCGCGGGCATGGAAACAAGAAAGCGCCTTTGGCGCCGCCATGGACCCGATCGCTGACAAAGCCATGGTTTTGATCGCACTTTTGGTGATCAACGGTGTTTCCGGCCTGACGCCATGGATATTGCTGCCCTCGGCCCTGATCATTTACCGCGAGGTATTTGTGTCGGGCCTGCGCGAAGTTCTCGGCGACAAAGCCCGCGCGCTGAAGGTGACAAATTTGGCGAAATGGAAAACCATGCTGCAAATGGTGGCCATCGCGATCTTGTTTGCAAACGGTGCGTTTGAACATTACCTGGGGATGCAGACCTTCGGCATGGATGACGCAATGTTTGCCGATATCATAACCGGAATTGAACCTGATGAATTGGGCCTGAAATGGAAACTGAACGGCATGATTTGGTCGTTCTGGGCCGGCGTCGGGCTGCTTTGGATTGCCGGATTGCTAACAATTATCACTGGCGGGGATTACTTCCGCAAGGCCCTGCCTTTTCTGCGTGACGCTGACGACGAGGCAAAAGATGCAAATTGAAATCCTTTATTTTGCCTGGGTGCGCGAACGCATCGGCATTCCGCGTGAAACGGTCGAAACCAATGCGACCAACGTACACGGCTTGGTCGCTGAACTTTCGGCGCGCGAAGAACGCTATGCACTGGCATTTTCCGATATTTCCGCCCTGCGCGTGGCCGTTGATCAGGACCTGACCGACTTTGATGCCACCCTGAATGGCGTGCGCGAAGTGGCGTTCTTTCCCCCTATGACGGGCGGATAAAACGTGCTTTCGGTACAATCCAACGCCTTTGACCCCGGTGATATACTGCGCAACTTCTCTGAAAATGTGGGCGGTGCAGGGGCCGTTGTCAGCTTCACAGGTATCGTGCGTGACAATAGCGGCACGCTTGATCACATGCTGATCGAACATTACCCGGGCATGACCGAAAAGGCGATTAGCGCAATTATGGCATCGGCCAGCAAACGCTGGAATCTTACCGCCTGCACCGTAATCCACCGCCACGGACACCTGAACCCAAACGACATGATTATGATGGTTGCAACCGCATCTTCACACCGCGTCGAAGCCTTTCAAGCCGCTGATTATCTAATGGATTACCTGAAATCTCGCGCACCATTCTGGAAAAAAGAAGTCAGCAAAGATGGCAGCATTTGGGTCGAAAGCAAAGCCGCCGACGAAGATGCCCTAAACCGCTGGTAACAACGCGCCTGCTTTTCCTCTTGCAAAAAATATCCTCGCCGAAGGCCTCTTTTCCCGAGCGAAGCGAGGCCTGGCCCAACCGTAAGGGCTGCATCTTTGATGCAAACCGCGCGGGCGGGAGGCCACCTTTCTTAAAAAAACGCTCGGGCTAATTACTGTTCAGGGGTGTATTTCTCAATATAGGCACGCAGTTCTTCCGCCTCTTCGCGCACATTGCGCAACCCGTCCATTGCGGCACTGGTTTCGGCTTCGCTTTGATGTAACTTGCTGGTCAGCTCTGCTTCGCGTTGCTGCATATATGTAATCGCCTGATCACGGGTTTCTTCAGCCTCGTGCAAGGCTTGCGCCATTTTATCCAGCTCGCCCATGTCCGACCCGGTAACCTTTGAAAACCGGTGCACCAACCAATGGGCAAACCAGCCCAGCGCAAAAGCCGCAAATAAAATAATTGCCGTAACAATGATAAACTCAGTTCTATTCATCGCTTTCCCCTGTTTCATCCCCAGCCGTGCTTGCGGCTTCTACTTGTGTGGCATCTGCCGCCCCAACGACCTCGGCCTCTATGCCTGCATCACCGGCATCTGCGGCGGTTGCATCTTCTAAAATCAGGCGGAATTCAATACGCCGGTTTGCCTCGCGGCCTTCTTCTGTACCGTTATCGGCAATCGGGCGTTCTTCGCCATATCCATGCGCCGTCAGGCTTGATGTCAAAACCCGACGCGCCAGCAGGGCGTTCAGCACCGATTGGGCGCGTGATTGTGACAAGGCACGGTTCATTTCCTCGCGCCCCTGGCTGTCGGTAAACCCACCGATTTCCATGGCGATACCTTCACATTCTTTCAAGATTTCTGCAATCTTATCAACAGTATTGCGGGCCTCGGACACGATATCGGCGGACCCCGGTGCAAAGGTGATCTTTGCGCTATCCAGAACCTCGTTCACCGCATTTGCGCATTCAATCGCCGTTGGTTTTGCCGCAACCGGGTCCAGCGCCTCCAGATAGGTGACATTGACGCGAAAATCCTGCGCCTCGCCCAGTTTTTCAGATAGCAGCCGGGCAATTTCTGCATTGGCTTGGCTGTCGCCGGTACTGCCGCGAATATCGACCAGATCAGGTTGCACAACCACAACCCCGTTGGACAACATACTAAGCGCCTGAACCGAGGCCAGCACCCGGGTTGACCAGTTTGCCGGCAGGCTTTCATCCAGCCGGGTTGCCACATATACCGCCCCGATCCCGAAACGCGCACGCGCATAACTTTCAGTAACATCGCGCTGGATTTGGCTGTTCAGGCGGCCACGCAGCTGCACTTGACCTTCGGGGCTTAGGGTTGCGACAAATTCTGCCGGACCTTCTTGGCTATCGCCAGTTCCGTCAATGACCACGGGTTCTGGCAGCACGGTATGCAGCGAAAACACCTCGGGCAATGCAGCTTCCAGCTCGCTTGCGATGCGGTCAAAATCCGTGCGTTCCGTGCCTTCGGGCGCAACAAGCGTCACATCCGCATCTGAAAATGTAACTGTTCCCCCCCCCAGATTGGCCACCGCGGATATCGCGACAGCAACCGCATTTGGCCATTCGGGGCTGGGAACGCCCAAACCAAGAACGCAATTCACATCACCAGAAAACCCGACCAGACGTGCGGCCTCTAATATGGTTTCGCGCCCTGTTTCAGTATGGGCTGAACAGGCATCAAAGCGAAACGTGCCATTTTTGCCTTGTAAAAAACGTAAGGTAAAAGGCGTAATTACCGGACGCGGGGCAGAAATACTGATCGCAAGGTCCAGCCCACCGGGGGCGGCGCGTGCCAGCCTTGCCTCCATGTCATTTTTTTCTTCGATAGAATTGGCAATGGCGGTGATTTCTACCTTATTTGCAGCGACTGAAATCTTTGAGCGCTCTAGCTGTGCAAGTGCATCCAGCGCAAAGCTCAGCGAAGCCTCCCAACTGTCAGGCTTGGGATAATTTGCACTTTCCAACAGGTTTGCGACCCGCGCCCCATCGGCAATTTCGGCAATCCGGCGCGAAAGCCCCTTCTCATTAGTGGCGGCAGGGATCAGCCCAATCAGCGATATCCCCCGATCGTTACGCAGAATTTCAATGGAAAAATGTGGAGGGCGAACCGGAATTGCCGCCGCCACATCAATCTGGTCAACAACACGGGCTGAATCAACAACATTTCCCGTGGCTGAAATGGCGCGGAAACGTTCGGTTTCATTTTCAACGATACCGGACAAGGTGACTTGCAAGCCATCCGTTGCCACCGAAACCTGTTCAATTCCCTCCATCCGGAAGCGGGATTCAATATCGGCCTTGGCCCCGGCTTCGATATTGCCGACGGCCTCAAAAGACACCAGCAATGCCGCGACTGCCGCCGCTATAACAAGGCCCAAGCTTAGGAAAAGTCGTGAAAGATGCATGGTCGGTTTGCGTCCGTTTACTAAGTGTTATTGCATCTCTATGGCCTTCGACGGGCCAAGGCAATCACAGCAATGCAGATACGGCAAGAAACAGCACAAGGATCAGTCCAGCATTGCGGTTCGAGCGGAAAAGCCGCAGGCAAACATCCGGTTTTCCAATATTCAGCCGCCCCAATTGCCAGCCCATATGCCAGCCGAAAAACCATGCCCCCCCAAGGCCAACGACCATCGCCAGAATATTTGCCCTGTCCCCAAGGGCCAAAATGATTGCAATCGCCATCAGACCAACGCTTGCGGACATAAAACCGCGCAGCCACAGGCGTGAATTTTCGCCAAACAGCCGCGCAGTGGATTTCACCCCGATCAAGGCGTCGTCTTCGGTGTCTTGGTGGGCATAAATCGTGTCGTAAAACAATGTCCACATGATGCCAGCCGCGTATAAAACCACGGCGGGCCAATCCAGATTTCCGGTATGCGCAACCCATGCCAGCAGCGCGCCCCAGTTGAATGCAATCCCCAAAAATGCCTGCGGCCACCACGTGAACCGCTTGGCAAACGGGTAAATTGCCACCGGCACCAGCGCGATGATGCCCATCACAATGGCCGCCATGTTGAAGGTTAATAAGATCATGAAGGCCACAAGCATTTGCAGCCCCATCCAAACTGCAGCGCCGCGCGTGCTTACCTGCCCTGACGGGATCGGGCGGCTAGCAGTGCGTTCAACCAGCCCGTCAATATGGCGGTCGGTAATATCATTCCAGGTGCAGCCTGCCCCGCGCATCAGCCACGCCCCAGCAGCGCAGCCAACGGCGATCCATAGATCGCTCAGACCCGCGTGCCCCGTATGGCCCATCGCCAGCAAAAGCCCCCACCAGCATGGCAACAATAACAGCCACGTGCCAATCGGCCGGTCCGCGCGCGAAAGCCGCAAAAACGGCCGCGCAGCTTTGGGCGCATAGCTATCCACCCAATTGCCGCGCACCGCATCGGCAACTTGGCCTTTTGGCTCTGGAATTTCCGGGCTTTCGCTCATAATGTCACCTCATGAAACAATCTCGCGTCAGGCTCTATGTAGATCACCCACTGGCCCTTGGGCAATCGGTTCCTGTGTCTCAGACGCAGGCACATTACCTTTTTGCGGTCATGCGCCTGACCCCCGGCGATGTAATATTGGTTTTTAATGGTCGCGATGGCGAATTTCCCGCCGAAATCAAACAGGCGGGCAAACGCCGTGGCCTGCTGGAATGTCAGGCGCAATCGCGCCCGCTGGTTATGCCGCCTGACCTCTGGCTGCTTTTCGCACCGATTAAAAAGGCCCGCACCGCGTTCATCGTTGAAAAAGCGGCCGAAATGGGGGCTGCAAAAATTATGCCGGTACGAACCGATTTCACCAATTCCGAACGCCTTCGCCGTGATCGCCTGCAGGCCCACGCCCTTGAGGCCGCCGAACAATGCGGCGCAACATATGTGCCCGAAGTCACCGATCTGGTTAAACTTGACCAACTTCTGACCGACTGGCCCGAAGACCGCCAAATCATGTTTTGTGATGAAACCCTTGCGGGGGCCGCGCAAACGCTTGCCGATAATAGCAGCCAAAAATGGGCAATTCTAATCGGCCCCGAAGGCGGATTTTCCAAACCCGAACACACCCGCCTGCGCGCCATGAAACAGGCCCACGCCGTTAGCCTTGGCCCACGTATCCTGCGCGCCGATACCGCCGCAATTGCCGCGCTGACCCTATGGCAAACCACATTAGGAGACTGGGCATGAGCTTTATTCGCCCCGAGGCCCGCGAAAATCTGCTGCGCTGGCGCGAGGCCGCTATTGGCACCATAATCATAGCGCTGGGGCTGTATTGGCTTTCGACAACTTTTGGTTTTGTCCGCATTTTATCCGTGGCAGTGGTTGCTTTTGGCGCTGTGTTTATGTGGTCGGGTATCCAACGCGCGCGCTTTCGCGGCGGCCATGGCGGGTTGGGCGTGGTGCAGGTGGATGAACGTGAAATCACCTATTTAGCCCCGATCGGTGGCGGCTTTGCTTCGCTTGATGCGCTGACACAGGTTGAAATTGGCCCCGACCGCGCCGGACTACCAGTTTGGCGGTTCCGCTCGCCGGGTGAAATGTTAATTATCCCCACCAGCGCCGAAGGCACTGATGGCTTGTTCGAGGCCCTATCCGCCCTGAACGGTATCGACATGCAGGCAGCGATTAGGGCCAGTACCGGCAAGCCCGAAAAACCTGTGGTAATCTGGCAAAAACCGGTGCAACGACTGCACTAGCACCCTACCACCCGGCCACCACATCCATGCCACCATCAATCGTCAAAACCGTGCCATTGATAAAACTGGCCGCGTCCGAGGCCAGAAATACCACCGCATTTGCAATGTCTTCGGGTTGGCCCATGCGGCCCAGCGGGCATGCATTTTCCCAGCGGCCAACACCGTCAGGCCATGCATTTTTAATGCCATCACGCGCAATCAAGCCGGGCGCAATTGCATTAACCCGCAAACCTGTTGCGCCATATTCCAGCGCCATGGATTTTGTCAGCATTTCAAGCGCCGCTTTTGAGGTTGCATAGGCGCCATGATATTGCGCGGGGCGCGTCGCCTCGATCGAAGAAATATTCACAATTGTCGCGCCATCTGCGTTATCACCAAGGCGGCGCGTGAATTCACGCGAAAGCGCAAAAACCGCCGCGACATTCAAATCCTGCATCTGGCTAAAGTCATCCACCGACATGTCCGCCAACGCGCCCACATCTTGGGAAGCCGCACAATTAACCAAGATATCAACCGCGCCAATCTGGGCCTTGGCGTCATCCAAAAGCCCGCGTTCGAATCCGGCCTGCCCAAGGTCTGCGCGCACAATGCACGCACCTTTTACGGTGGGTTTGGTATGGTTGTAATGCAGCGCCACACGCGCGCCGGCCTTGGTTAAACCGTCGGCAATTGCTGCACCGATCCCGCCACTGGCCCCGGTTACAAGGGCCGTTTTTCCAGTTAGATCATTACCTTGGTTTATCATACTGCCCCCTAAAATTTATTGTTTTCAATCATATGAATGATGATCTTTGCAATATTTGTTGCGGCTTTGTTAGCATTTTCCAAAACCTCCTCCAAGGTGTCGGGTTGCTGGTCTTCGCCGCCGCTGGCCGCATTGGTGATGGCCGAAAAGCCCAAAACCTGCATGCCGGCATGGTTAGCCGCGATCACCTCGGGCACCGTCGACATCCCGACAGCGTCACCGCCTGCCATGGTCAAAAACCGCCGTTCGGCGCTGGTTTCAAATTCCGGCCCATGCACGCCCGCATAAATGCCGCGTTGCAAATTAACCCCTAGATTAGCTGCAATATTAATCGCCGTTGCGCGTAAATCCGGATCATACGCCCGCGACATATCAGGAAAACGCAGCCCCAAACGGTCTTCGTTTTTGCCTGCTAGTGGATGAATACCCATGAAATTCATGTGGTCTTCGATCAGCATGACATCCGCCACAGCCAGCGCGCGATTAAGCCCGCCTGCCGCGTTTGTCACCACATAGGTTTTAGCCCCCAGCGCACGCAGTACATAAACCGGAAAAACAATGTCATCGCCCGACCAGCCTTCATAAAGATGAAAACGGCCATTTTGGGCAACAACGTTTTTTCCGGCTAGTTTTCCCAGCACCAATTCACCCTTATGCGAGGGCGCAGTTGAAACCGGAAAACCGGGTATGTCTTTGTAAGGAATTACCTTTTCAGCTTGGATCTGATCCAGCAACCCCGCAAGGCCAGTGCCCGTCACCAGCGCAAGTTCAGGTTTAAAATCGGTCATGCCGCGCAAGGCGGCGACAGCAATGTCGATCTTGTTAAGAAAATCAGGTTGCATATCAGCCCTCCAGGGCAGCAGTTATTTCAGGTTGCAAGCGCCTTACACGGGCCAAAATATCGCCCAGATCAGCATGCAGCAATTGACGCCCACGCACCACTTGGCGACCAGATACAAACACATCAGTCACATCATTTTTCGATGCCGAAAACACCAGATGGCTAACCGGATTAAACATCGGCACAGCATGCGGCCCGCTTATATCAACCAGCTGAAAATCAGCGCGTTTACCAACCTCGATCGAGCCAAGAATATCTTTCGCGCCCAGCGCTTTGGCCCCATTCAAGGTGGCCATATGCAGGGCCTCGGGCGCCGTCACCGCAGCGGGGTTTTCGCTAGCCGCTTTGTGCATCGTCGCCGCCAGCCGCATTGCCAGCCACATATCCATGTCATTGCCACTAATGGGCCCATCGGTTCCCAGCGTGACATTGATGCCAGACGCCATCATTTCAGGCACCCGCGCAAAGCCCGAGGCCAGCTTGAGATTAGACAGCGGGTTATGGGCCACATGCGCG
>DAOUQO010000180.1 GCA_030625565.1 Aliiroseovarius sp.
ATCCACGCTAGTTTTGTTGCCGAAAAATACGGGTCCAGCAACAGACCGGTGCGTGCGCGAATAAGCGGCTCTAGCCCTTCGCCACGCAGGCGCGCGCAAGTGTCAGCGGTGCGCCGATCCTGCCAGACAATTGCGTTATAAATGGGCACGCCGGTGTCACGGTGCCAGACCAGCGTGGTTTCGCGTTGATTGGTAATGCCAATGGCGGCAATGTCGCCTCCCACCGCTGCAATCGTTTCGCGCGCAGTGTCCAGCACGGTTTGCCAGATTTCTTCGGGATCATGTTCAACCCAGCCCGAGGCCGGAAAAATCTGTTGGAATTCGGCCTGCGCGGTGGCCACAGGTTTCAGGTTTGCGTCAAAAGCAATGGCGCGGCTGGATGTTGTGCCTTGGTCAATGGCCAAAATATGAGTCATGGGCTACTCCGAGTTTTGACCCAGAGTGGCGCAAAATACGCGCGCCGTCACGCGATTACAGTGCTGTGGCCGCAAAACCTGCATCTTTCAGCAAAACGGTAAGATCGCCAAGGTCGATATCGCTGTCGATTTCCACATGGCGCGCGTCCATATCAAAGGTCAGTTCGGCCAGCGGGTCGGCGCCCTCAACGGCAGTGATGATGCTGGCCTTGCAATGGCCGCAGCTCATGTCAGGAACGTGTAATTTGATGCTCATAGCGGTCTCCGTTTCATAGGTTTGACCTGAGCTAGAACCTGATTGGCCCCCGCGTCAAGGGATCTTTCATGTATCCCTTGACCTTCCTGTAACTGGAAGCATTATGTAGCTTGGTGAACAAAGAATTTTCGGAGCAGTCCTGATGCAAAACGAAACCTTACGGGTTGAAAATATGACCTGCGCGTCCTGTGTGGCGCGGGTGGAAAAGGCGTTGCTGGCCGTGTCCGGCGTTACCTTAGCCGAAGTAAACCTGGCCAGCGAAGCGGTGCGGGTGGAATTTGGCGCACCTGCGGATTTGCCAATTTTGGTCGCGGCACTGGCGCGCGCGGGTTATCCGGTTGTGATTGAAGACGTGGTGTTGGCGGTTGACGCCATGTCATGCGCGTCCTGTGTTGGGCGGGTTGAGTCCGCATTTTTGGGCACGTCAGGCGTGGTTGATATTTCGGTCAACCTTGCCACAGAAACCGCGCATCTACGCATTGCCGCCGGACAGATTACTGCCGATGATCTGGTGCGCCTTGCCAGCGCGGCGGGCTACCCTGCGCGGGTTGTTTCGTCGGATCAGGCAGGCAGTGTTTCTGAGCGCAAGGCCCAAGAGGCCATTAAGCTTGGGCGCCTGACATTACTGGCCGCGCTGCTGGCGCTACCGGTTTTTGTGATCGAAATGGGCGGGCATATATTTCCTGCAATGCATCACTGGGTGGCGGCCAATATCGGCCTGCAAAATTCGCACATAATCCAGTTTATACTGGCCAGCGTGGTTATGGCGGGGCCGGGCCAACGGTTTTATACCAAAGGTATTCCGCTACTGCTGCGCGCTAAACCTGACATGAATTCGCTGGTGGCGCTGGGTACGCTGGCGGCATTTGGTTTTTCCACCGTTTCAACATTTGCGCCGCATTGGTTGCCCGCGGGCACCGCGAATGTATATTTTGAAGCGGCCGTTGTTATCATCGTGCTGATCTTGTTTGGTCGCTGGATGGAGGCCCGCGCCAAGGGTCACACGGGCGCTGCCATTTCACGCCTGATCGCGCTGGCGCCGACCACGGCACGCGTTGAACGTGCGGGCGGCAAGGTTGACAAGGTTGCGGTCGAAGATCTTGCCCCCGGTGATATCATCCATGTGCATCCCGGCGAAAAAATTGCGGTGGACGGCGCGGTTTTGACCGGAAGTTCGTGGGTGGATGAAAGTATGATTACCGGTGAATCTGTGCCGGTTGAAAAAACAAAAGGCGCGGCCTTGTTTGGCGGCACGGTGAATGGCGCGGGCGCGATTGCGTTCAGGGCAACACGGGTCGGGGCCGACACAACGTTGGCGCAGATCGTTAAGTTGGTAGAGCAGGCACAGGCCGCTAAGCTGCCCATTCAAGGCATGGTCGACAAAATTACTGCGTGGTTCGTGCCTGCGGTTATGGCAGCTGCGGGCCTGACCTTTTTGGTTTGGCTGTCGATCGGCCCCACGCCTGCTTTGGGCTATGCAATGGTGGCTGGTGTCGCAGTTTTGATCATCGCGTGCCCTTGCGCGATGGGGCTGGCCACGCCGACCTCGATCATGGTTGGCACCGGACGCGGGGCTGAAATGGGGGTGCTATTTCGCAAAGGTGACGCGCTGCAATCACTGCAAGAGGTGGGCGTGGTCGCCATGGATAAAACCGGTACCCTGACCCAAGGCCGCCCTGATTTGACGGCAATCGCCTGCGCCGAAGGTTTTGACGAAGATGCAGTTTTGCGCCTGCTGGCGGCGGCCGAGGCCGGATCAGAGCACCCGATTGCGGGGGCGATTATGCGTGTAGCCAAGGCACGCGGTCTGGATATTCCCAAGGCTGAAAATATTCGCGCCTTACCGGGGTTTGGCCTGTCTGCCAATGTTGATGGCCACGTTTTGCTGGCTGGTGCCAAGCGGCTTTTAACCCGTAAAAAACTGGAACCGAGTGCGTTGGGCATTCAGGCCGAAGGCTGGGCCAGCAAGGGCCAGACACCGTTTTATGTGGTGCTGGACGGGGTGGTTGCAGCGGTTTTGTCGGTGACAGATCCGGTTAAGCCGTCAACTCCGGCGGCGATTGGCGCGTTGCGCGCATTGGGCCTGAAGGTGGTGATGATCACCGGTGATCACACGGCAACCGCGCGCGCCATTGCCGACGATCTTGGCATTGACGATGTGGTCGCCGAAGTGCTGCCCAAGGGCAAGGTCGCCGCCCTTGAGGCCTTGCGCGCAGATGGCGCAACGCTGGCCTTTGTCGGGGACGGCATCAATGACGCACCCGCCTTGGCCCACGCGGATGTGGGTATTGCCATCGGCACCGGAACTGATGTTGCGATCGAGGCTGCTGATGTGGTGTTGGTGTCAGGTGACCTTGCCGGTGTGGTCAACGCCATCGCCCTTAGCCGCGCCACCATGCGCAATATCCGCCAAAACCTGTTTTGGGCGTTTGGCTATAACATCGTTTTAATTCCAGTCGCGGCGGGGCTGCTTTATCCGGTTTGGGGCATTATGCTGTCGCCAATGCTGGGCGCGGGGGCGATGGCGCTGTCGTCGGTCTTTGTGCTAAGTAACGCGCTGCGCCTGCGCCGTTTTCGCCCGCTTATGCAACACCAAGGAGGCAAATGATGAACATAGGACAAGCTGCCGCCAAAACCGGCCTGCCGGCCAAAACCATTCGTTATTACGAGGAAATCGCCCTGATTACCCCGCATCGGGCTGAAAATGGATATCGTTCATTTTGCGATACAGACCTGCACAAACTAACATTTCTGGCCCGCGCGCGTGCCTTGGGGTTTTCGATTGAAAACTGCCGCATGTTGCTGGCATTGTACCAAGACGAAGGGCGCGCATCGGCGGATGTAAAGCAAGTGGCGCAAGATCACCTAAGCCAGATTGACGCCAAAATTGCCGACCTGAAAGCCATGCGCGACACGCTGGCCCACCTTGTTAATGCCTGCGCCGGCGACCATCGCCCGGATTGCCCAATCCTGAATGGGCTGAGCGCATTGGCGGGCGCACCTGCAAAATAGTGAATTCTATGCAATTCCCCCTTGACCCCACGCCGCGCACCCCCTAAATCCTCGCGATAGTGGCGGGGTAGCTCAGGTGGTTAGAGCACGGGAATCATAATCCTGGTGTCGGGGGTTCAAGTCCCTCTCCCGCTACCAACATTCTTATGATGCTTTCTCCTTTCATGGCTAAACTGGTTAGAGCAGTTGGGCGTTCCGTTGGGGATTTTTGTTCCCACTTTAGTGGGAACTACAACCAGGATAGGACCGGGGTCGTTTTCGACGTAATGACTGTCCGTCGTCATATAAAGTTGGATACATGAGCGTTTGAATTTAAGTCTCAGGTGGGGCCGTCATTCGGTAACAATTATAACAATAGGACTGAAGAGGCCATTGGTACAGCGCACGACCTGTGGACTGCTTATCGTGAAGGTGGACTAGGCACAGATGTTTCTCGGCCATATGTGGGTTGGATTATGCTTATGGAGGACTGTGATGCCTCGAATTCATCAGTGAAAGATCGGGAGCCACATTTTCCGGTTTTCCCTGAATTTAAAGGTGCATCTTATGCTCAACGGTACGATTTATTATGCCGGAAGCTCGTTCAGGAAGGGCTCTACACAAGCGCCACGTTCTTAGCTTCACCACGCGATACGGCAAAAAGTGGCCAGCATCGGCATCTAAGCGAGTTATCATCACTTAAAACTTTTGTTACAGAGTTTGCCGCCCATATTTCAGCAGTTGCGG
>DAOUQO010000207.1 GCA_030625565.1 Aliiroseovarius sp.
TGAAATTCCAGCACTGTTTCCAGCGCCGATTTAGGGGCAACATCGCGCCCGTCAGTGCGGGCATGCATGGCAACACGCAGGCCAGCACGGGTAAAAATACGGGCTGTTTCCAGAATGTGCGCTTCATGGCTATGCACGCCACCGGCGCTGACCAGCCCAATAATATTCGCCACTCCGCCCGAATTTTTCAGCCTTTGGATGAAGCCTGTAAGTGCGGCCATATCCGCAAATGAGCCGTCTTCGATCGCCAGATCAATCTGCCCTAAATCCATAGCCACCACACGCCCGGCACCAATGTTGGTATGGCCAACCTCGCTGTTGCCCATCTGCCCTTTCGGCAGGCCCACATCTGGGCCATGGGTGATCAACGTGGCATTGGGATAGTCGCGCATAAGGCGGTCAAAATTCGGGGTGTTTGCCAAAACAGGCGCATTGTTTTCGCGGCCTTCGCGCAGGCCCCAGCCGTCAAGAATACACAATACAACGGGTTTAATATTGGCCATATTGGTCATTGGGGCGCTCCTGTATGCTTGGTCATGTTCTAGGTCGCACGCGCAAGAAGAACAAGAGAGGCGCGCGTTGGAAAATGCCCCCGCCAATCCAATCTATACATATATGCGCAACATTCGGGTCGTCAGCGCCATTTCCGGCCTTTACCAAAGGGAAAATTCCGGAGCGCCCATGACCATCCCCGATGCCCTGACCCTGATCTTGTTTCTATTTCCCCTGGCCTACAGTCCGGGGCCGGGAAACATGTTTTTCGCGGCACTTGGGGCCCAATCCGGCCTGTATGCATCGCTGCGCGCAAATATCGGCTATCATCTGGCAACGCTTGCTGCCAGCTTTGCGATTGGGTCAGGCTTTGCGCTTGTGGTTTCGCCTGACAGTTTCGCAATGATGGCGTTGCAAGGCATCGGCGCGCTTTATGTGCTTTGGCTGGCCAGCAAACTGTGGCGCGCAAAGGCGGGGCTGGACCTTGGCAAAGCAGGGCACGCAGGTCTGCTGCAAGGGGGGTTGCTGCTGATACTGAACCCCAAAGGTTATGTGATAATGGCGCTGATGTTTTCGCAATTTTCGCCGCAAACATGGCCGCAGATTGCGATGATTTCAGTTGTTTTTACCCTGAATAATATGGTGGCATTTTTAATATGGACCATTGCAGGCCAGACCCTGACCAGATTGTTCAACAGTCCCAAAGCCGCCCGGCGTATAAATGCCGGGCTTGCTGGATGTTTGGCGCTGACTGCCTTGTGGCTGTTTTTTGTCTAAACAAACCTATTCGGCCGGAATGGTGGTTTCGCTCAGGCTAAGAGGGGCAGGCAAATGATCCAGCATTTCCTTTGGGCAAATTTGCACAAAATTCAGCCGCTCACTGGCCCAGTATTGCAGGATGCTGGCGGCTTTGGCGCTGCCTGTCTCAAGGTGGTGGCGGGTGATCAATGCTTTTAGATCAGCCTCCCAATGGCCCACGCTCACAGCACATGTCACCAGCGTTTCCATGTTGGTATAGGCATATGCTTGGCCGTCTGGGTCGTACAAATACGCCATGCCGCCTGTCATGCCTGCGCCGAAATTGGCCCCGATTGATCCCAAAATAACCGCAGTGCCGCCTGTCATGTATTCGCACCCGTTTGAGCCGCAACCTTCAATCACCACGCTGGCGCCTGAATTGCGCACCGCGAACCGTTCACCGGCACGCCCTGCGGCAAACAAATACCCCGCCGTGGCACCATACAAAACCGTGTTGCCGATAATGGTGTTTTCAGCGGCAACCAGCGCGCTGGCCATCGGCGGGCGCACCACGATTGTGCCGCCCGACAGACCCTTGCCAACGTAATCATTGGCGTCGCCCGAAACCTCAAGCTTCAACCCCGGTGCTGCAAACGCACCCAAAGATTGCCCAGCCGAGCCGGTAAGCTTTACCGTCAAATGGTCAGGTTGCAGGTTGTTGCGCATGCCAAAGTTTTTGACAATATGGCTGGAAATGCGGGCGCCAACGGTGCGGTGGGTGTTTTCCACCGCATAGGAAAGCTGCATTTTTTCGCCGTCCTCAAGGAAACGGTGACCATCGCGCACGATCTGGGCATCCAGCGTATCCGTGACCTCGGTGCGGCCACGATAACGGTCATAAACGATGCTGTCGGCCCCATCGACGCAAATCAAAAGCGGGTTCAAATCCAGATCATCCAGATGCGCGTTGCCACGACTGACCTGCGTCAACAGATCAGCACGACCAATCACATCGTCAATGGAACGCGCGCCGATACTGGCCAGAATTTCACGTACTTCTTGGGCATAAAACGTGATCAGGTTCACAACCTTTTCGGCCGAGCCTTGATACTTGGCACGCAAATCTTCGTCTTGCGTGCAGATACCGACAGGGCAGGTGTTTGACTGGCACTGGCGCACCATGATGCAGCCCATCGCGATCAGCGCGGCGGTGCCGATACCGTATTCTTCGGCCCCCATCATTGCCGCCATAACGATGTCGCGGCCCGTGCGCAGCCCGCCATCGGTGCGCAAGGTAACGCGCGAACGCAGGTTGTTCATTGCCAGCACTTGATGCGCCTCGGTCAGGCCCATTTCCCATGGAAGTCCGGCAAATTTGATCGAGGTTGCGGGGCTGGCACCCGTGCCGCCGTTATGGCCGGAAATCAAGATCACATCAGCCTTGGCCTTGGCCACGCCAGCGGCAATTGTACCAACGCCGGAACTGGCGACCAGCTTAACCGTGACCTTGGCGCGCGGGTTGATTTGTTTCAGGTCATAAATCAACTGGGCAAGGTCTTCGATTGAATAAATATCGTGGTGCGGCGGTGGGCTGATCAGCGTAACGCCCTTGGTCGAATGGCGCAGGCGCGCGATCAGTTCGGTCACTTTCACACCTGGAAGCTGGCCGCCTTCGCCAGGTTTAGCCCCTTGCGCGACCTTGATTTCCAGCTCTTCGCACTGGTTCAGGTATTCCGCCGTGACGCCAAAACGCCCCGAGGCAACCTGTTTGATCTTGGCCGACGGATTGTCCCCGTTGGCTTCGGGGGTGAAATGCGCGGGATCTTCGCCGCCTTCACCACTGTCGGATTTTGCACCAATCCGGTTCATCGCGACATTCAGCGTCTTGTGCGCCTCGGGGCTAAGGGCGCCAAGCGACATGCCGGGCGTGACAAAGCGTTTGCGAATGGCGGTGATGCTTTCGACCTCTTCGATCTTCACAGGTTCGCCCAGCGGCTTGATGTCCAGCAGGTCACGTAAATGGATAGGCGGGTTCGCCTGCATGCGTTTGGAAAACTGGGTCCAAAGCGCAAAGCTGGATTGCGCGCAGGCCTGTTGCAACAGCTGCATGCTTTGGGCGCCCCATGCATGGGTTTCACCGCCCTTGCGCGATTTATAAAAACCGCCGATGGGCAGGATGTCATCGGGCGCAAGCCAGCCCTTGGTGTGGACCATTTCAAGTTTGCGCTGAATGCCACTAATGCCAATGCCGCTGATGCGGCTGGTCATGCCCGGAAAATATTCCGCAACCATGGCGCGGCTTAGACCGACGGCTTCATAGTTCAGACCGCCACGATAGGACGACAAAACGCTAATCCCCATCTTGGCCATGATTTTCAAAAGACCCTGATCCACGGCTTCGCGGTAACGGCGGGTGATTTCGGTAAGGTTTCCGTTCAGCAATCCGCACTGGGCGCGATCGGCCAGACTGTCTTCGGCCA
>DAOUQO010000246.1 GCA_030625565.1 Aliiroseovarius sp.
TGTCTTTGGTCATATGGGCGATGTCTTTGGCTGAATAAATCGAAAGGCTGCTTTTCACCCGATCAGCCGAACAGGTGCACCCAAATTTGACTTTATGTGCCTCGAAAATTCGTGGCTGTTCTTGGTGAAACAGGCGAACCAATAGGTCAGCGGGGGGAACATTCGGGCCAATCAGTTCAAATTCCTCGACCGAATCAAGCAAGATATTGGCGCGCGTCCAGTTTTCGGTCTCGTCCTTATTCAGAAGGTCAAAGGCGGTTACCAAATCAGCATCATCGCGTTTTTCGCCGCCCGCAACAAACGGCGATGCCTTGGGCATATGTTGCAGCATTACCCCACCGGCACGCCAACGTTCTGCCTGACCCGGTTCTGTCGAGCGCCCGTAAGAAAGGGAAAAGCGCGATGGCAATTGTTCGGATTGCGCGAAATAGCTGCCCGCACACTCAGCCAAGGACTGGCCGGCAATCGGCGTTAAGCCGGAATATGGCGTTGTACCTTCGCCCTGATCAATCAAGACCGCAAAATACCCTTTGCCGATTTGCGCAAAAGGTTCTGCACCTTTTTCGATTCGGGCTTCGTCAAAGCTGGCATAGGCCCGAATGCGCGCAGGTTCGCCATCTTTTTCCGGCGCGAAATAATCCGTTGCAATCAACCGCGCTGGCCCATCCCCACGAATTTGCAAGGACAGCTTCCACCTAAGCTTGATCGTCTGGCCGATTAGGGCGGTTAAAATAACAGCCTCGGCAACAAGGGCCTCGATCTCCGGCGGATATTGATGCTGGGATAGGATTTCGTTCAAACACGTATCCAGCCGCGCCACACGCCCGCGAATATCGCAGCCATCCAGCTGAAATGGCAATATCGTTTCATCCCAGTCGATCATATTTTCAAGAGTCATTGGCGTTTCCTATTTGCGCTGAGTTGGGCATACCTTGTCTTTGGCGGCACGGCAACAAACGGGTGCATCCTATTTCAAAGCGACCACTACACCTTACCAGTGCGCCTTATTGTATCCCTTGCATTCTGCCCACAACCGCTCTATATCCCCTTCAACAGCGGCGCGCTGGCTTCCACCCCCAGCGCCCACCGGATCTTCTAACGGGCCGCGCGCCCGTTTTTTTGTGCTTAAAGGTACATCGACCATGAATGATATGATTGCAAAAACATCTATCGACCGGCGGCTTGCCGGGTTTGTCCAGCCTGTAATCGAAGGCATGGGTTTTGAATTGGTGCGCCTGCGTCTGATGGGTGGCAACGCGCCTACGCTGCAAATCATGGCCGAACGTCCCGAAGGCGGGATCGAAGTTGATGAATGCGCCAAAATCTCCACCGCCATCAGCGCAGTTCTGGATGTCGAAGACCCGATCGACGACAATTACGCGCTTGAGGTTTCAAGCCCCGGCATTGACCGGCCGCTAACGCGCCTTAAGGATTTCGCGCGCTGGCCGGGCTATATTGCCAAGCTGGAAACCAGCGATCTGATCGATGGGCGCAAGCGCTTCAAGGGTCCGCTGGCGGGGGTTGATGGCGACGAGGTGCTGATTGAAATCAGCGAAGGCACCATCGGGTTGAAATTCGAATGGCTGGCCGAGGCCAAGCTGGTTCTGACCGATGATCTGATAAGCGAAATGCTGCGGCAACGAAAAGCCGGCGGCGTGGATGAAACGAAATTTGATACGATTGAAACCGAAGACGGTTCTGAGGAGGACTGACATGTCTATTACATCAGCAAACCAGCTGGAACTTTTGCAAACCGCCGCCGCTGTGGCACGCGAAAAAATGATCGAACCCGAACTGGTTATCGAAGCGATGGAAGAAAGCCTCGCGCGGGCTGCAAAGTCGCGTTATGGCGCTGAAATGGACATTCGCGTGGCGATTGACCGCAAAACAGGCCGCGCCACATTCACCCGTGTGCGCACTGTGGTTGCCGAGGCCGATCTGGAAAATTATCAGGCCGAATTCACCGTTGAGCAAGCCAAGCAATACATGGAAAACCCTGAAATTGGCCAAGCTTTTGTAGAAGAAGTGCCGCCAGTTGAAATGGGCCGTATTGCCGCCCAATCCGCCAAGCAAGTAATCTTGCAAAAGGTTCGCGAAGCCGAACGCGACAAGCAGTTCGAAGACTTCAAAGACCGCGCGGGCACCATCATCAACGGTCAGGTCAAGCGCGAAGAATACGGCAATGTTTTTGTCGATGTGGGCACTGGCGAAGCCGTGTTGCGCCGCAACGAAAAAATTGGGCGCGAAAGCTATCGCCCGAACGATCGTATCCGCTGTTACATCAAGGATGTGCGCCGCGAAGTGCGTGGCCCTCAGGTTTTCCTGAGCCGCACCGCGCCTGAATTCATGGCCGAATTGTTCAAAATGGAAGTGCCTGAAATTTATGATGGCATCATTGAAATCAAGGCCGTTGCCCGTGACCCCGGATCGCGCGCCAAGATTGCGGTGATCTCCTATGACAACAGCATTGATCCTGTTGGCGCCTGCGTTGGTATGCGCGGTAGCCGCGTTCAGGCCGTTGTAAACGAACTTCAGGGTGAAAAAATCGACATCATCCCGTGGAACGAAGACATTCCGACCTTCCTTGTTAACGCGCTGCAACCTGCCGAAGTTTCCAAGGTGGTATTCGACGAAGAAGCAGAACGTATCGAAGTTGTCGTGCCCGAAGAACAGCTAAGCCTTGCCATTGGTCGTCGTGGCCAAAACGTGCGCTTGGCCAGCCAGCTGACTGGTCTGGACATCGATATCCTGACCGAAGAAGAAGAAAGCAAACGCCGTCAGGCTGAATTTTCCCTGCGTACCGGCCTGTTTATCGACAAGCTGGACCTTGATGAATTCTTTGCGCAATTGCTGGTATCCGAAGGCTTCACCACACTGGAAGAAGTGGCCTATGT
>DAOUQO010000200.1 GCA_030625565.1 Aliiroseovarius sp.
GGCTATGTTCGAGGTTCTGGATTATGCGCCCGATATGCTGCCCGCGGATAAGCCACGGTATTTAATGGGGGTTGGTAAGCCCGACGATATTGTTGGCGCGGTTAAGCGCGGCATTGATATGATGGATTGCGTGCTGCCGTCGCGTTCAGGACGCACTGGGCAGGTTTTCAGTCGCCACGGGGTTTTGAACATCAAAAATGCGCGTCACATGGATGATCCGCGCCCGCTGGACGAGGCCTGTTCTTGTCCGGCCTGTCAAAATTATTCACGTGCGTATCTGCATCATGTGTTTCGATCGCAGGAAATCATCAGCTCGATGTTGCTGACATGGCATAACCTGCAATATTATCAAGACCTTATGGCAGATATGCGCGCGGCAATTGCGGCCGGCACCTTTGCTTCATTTGAGGCTGGTTTTCATGCCGATAGGGCGCAGGGCGATATTGAACCGCTGTAAGCGCGCCCGATGAAATCAGGCTGCCTTGCCGTGGCTTTAACCAGTGGGGCTTCGAATTTGCGTACTGAATAGGCCGCGTCGGGACGGTTGAAAAAACGATCCCGACTGCTTGCATCAAAGCGTGTCACAAAGCTGTGGCGCGCGGCCAGTGACAGCCCGTTTATGCTGACAATGCCGGGCTGAAAACTTTCGCTCATCAAGCCATTTGAAATCACAATTTCATGGCGGGCAAACAGAAGGTGGTAATAGGTCACGCCGTCTTTGGCGGGCTTCACTGTGGCAATTTCACGGGGCAAATACGCGGCTGGCATCAAGATATCTGGGCAGTCAAAAGCCAGCGAATGGTCTGGATGTGACAGCAAAATGCGATGCTGTTTTGATAATGTCAGATCTGCGTCAGGCAGGTTGCACCCAAGGCTTCCGGCCTTAATCAAGATGGGGGCCAAGGCTGGCGTGCTGTGCATTTCGGCGTTGCTGATATGGCGTTTTGCAACCCACAAAACAGGCACTTGCTGGCCAAGATGGTTCAATACCAAATCACCGGATTCAATGCTTTCCACCAACCTGTCCCCGGTCGGGGTGGCAATGCGCGTGCCTTGGCCAAAGCAAACCGCGACGCTGGTTGTTGTGTCTACGTTGCCAATGGCATGCGCCCCGTTGGGGAAATCATCCATGGTTGCGCTGGATAGCGTGCCGTCCGAACCAAAGAAAAAACGCTGGCCGTCTTCGGTGGTGATAACGGTGATTTCGGTGCTGCGCAGATCTTCGCCATTCACATTGCTAAGTTTGTTGCTGCTTGGCAATGTGCCGCTGAATTCAAGGGTAAATGTCATTTCAACCCCATCGACAAAAACCACGGTGTCAGGGTCGGGCAGGCCGCCGTTATATTCTAATATTGCATCGCCCCCTTCGGTTGGGCGAAATTCAAGCGTGGTGACGGGGGTTGTTGTTGTGCCTTGTGCATTCAATGCCGCATTATTGGCCGAACTGCTATCGCCACGCGCATAATATACTGGATAGGTCATGTTCTGCCTTCATACCTGCAAGATAAACGCGCTATTTCATGCGCTTCGAATTTTAAGTAATATGACCTAAAATTAAGGCTGAATTTTGGCAGTCGAAACAAAATCCAAAATTTTCAGGTATTGATGGTGGTTTGCGTACAGTGGGATGGGCAAACAACTCTGGATTGCGTCAGGGTTTTTGAAAATTTGCCTAAAGTCTTCAGGCATTTTCTGCGATATTGGCCTGTCTGCCCTTGCCCCCATGGTGACAGAAGGGCAATATACGGCGAAATCATCTGGTTGTGGTTGAAAAAGAGGGTGTGAAGCCCCAAGTTAAATAACCGTGAACAGGAGTTGGATCTGGTTGCCTATCTGGGGCTGGGTCCACTGCCAAATACAAGGAAAGCACATGAGCGAGCATCTCAGCATATCCCATCCGGTTCTTCCACTTCGTGATATCGTGGTTTTCCCCCACATGATTGTTCCGCTTTTTGTCGGGCGTGACAAAAGCGTAAAGGCGCTGGAAGCCGTGATGCAGGATGACAAGCAAATCCTGCTGTCCAGCCAGATTGACCCCGGCGTTGATGACCCTGACAGCGACGGCATTTATAAAACCGGTGTGCTGGCGAATGTGCTGCAATTGCTAAAGCTGCCAGACGGAACGGTTAAGGTGCTGGTCGAAGGTCAGGCGCGGGTTAAAATCCTTGAATACATTGAAAACGAAGACTATTTTGAGGCGCACGCCGAACTTTTGGAAGAAGTGGCCGGGGATGAGGATACAATAACAGCGCTTCTTCATACGGTTGGTGAAGAATTTGAACGCTATGCGCGGATCAAGAAAAATATCCCCGAAGAAGCGCTTTCTTCGGTTGCCGAAGCCAGCGAAGCCGACATGCTGGCCGACCTTGTTGCGGGTCATCTTGGGGTTGAAGTTGCCCAAAAGCAGGAATTGCTGGAAACGCTGGATGTGGCCGAACGCCTTGAACAGGTCTATGGCCTGATGCAAGGCGAAATGTCGATTTTGAAGGTCGAGAAGAAAATCAAAACCCGCGTCAAAAGCCAGATGGAGCGCACCCAGCGCGAATATTACCTGAACGAACAAATGAAGGCGATCCAGAAAGAACTGGGCGACGAAGGCAGCGACGGCCCCAATGAAATTGCTGAATTAGAAGAAAAAATCAAAAATACCAAGCTGTCAAAAGAAGCCCGCGAAAAGGCCGAAGGCGAGATTAAAAAGCTGAAAAACATGTCGCCAATGTCGGCCGAGGCAACCGTTGTGCGCAATTATCTGGACTGGATTTTAGCGATCCCGTGGGGGGTGAAATCCCGCGTCAAAAAGAACCTTGCAAGTGCGCAAAGCGTTCTGGATGACGACCATTACGGACTGGAAAAGGTTAAAGAACGCATCGTTGAATACCTTGCGGTGCAGCAGCGCTCAAAGAAACTGAAGGGGCCGATTTTGTGCCTTGTCGGGCCGCCCGGCGTGGGTAAAACCAGCCTTGGCAAATCGGTCGCGCGTGCCACTGGACGTGAATTTATTCGCATCAGTCTTGGTGGGGTGCGTGACGAAAGCGAAATTCGCGGCCACCGGCGGACCTATATTGGTTCAATGCCCGGAAAAATCATTCAGGCACTGAAAAAAGCCAAAACAACGAACCCGCTTATCTTGCTTGATGAAATTGACAAGATGGGTCAGGATTTTCGCGGTGACCCCGCATCTGCAATGCTGGAAGTGCTTGATCCTGAACAAAATTCAACCTTTATCGATCATTACATGGAGGTCGAATACGACCTGTCCAATGTGATGTTTTTGACCACGGCCAACACCTATAACATGCCCGGCCCGTTGCTGGACCGGATGGAAACCATCCCGCTTTCGGGTTATACCGAAGATGAAAAACACGAAATTGCCAAGCGGCATTTGATGGATAAACAGGTGGAAAACCACGGGTTGCGCAAGGGCGAATTCGATCTGTCCGACGGCGCATTGACCGACATCATTCGCTATTACACCCGCGAGGCTGGCGTGCGAAACCTTGAACGTGAAATCGCCAAACTGGCACGCAAAGCCGTGACCAAAATCATCCGCAAAGATGAACAAACGGTCAAGATTACCGCGAACGACCTTGAGGGTTATCTGGGTGTGCGAAAATTCCGTTATGGGCTGGCCGAAAAAGAGGATCAGGTCGGTGTTGTCACCGGTCTGGCATGGACTTCGGTTGGGGGCGATCTTTTGTCGATCGAGGCATTGAAATTACCCGGCAAAGGGCGGATGAAAACCACCGGCAAGCTGGGCGATGTGATGAAGGAAAGCATTGATGCTGCGGCCAGCTTTGTGCGTTCCATCAGTCCCGAAATCGGGGTGACACCGCCGGTTTTTGAAACCAGTGACATCCACGTTCACGTGCCCGAAGGCGCAACGCCCAAAGATGGCCCTTCGGCCGGTGTTGGCATGGTGACATCCATCGTTTCGGTCCTGACGGGTATTCCTGTGAAAAAGGACATCGC
>DAOUQO010000014.1 GCA_030625565.1 Aliiroseovarius sp.
CATCGACCCAGTCCATCATGGTCCGCAAAAAAGCACCGGTGATATCTTCGACAACCAGGTCTTCGACCCGGATCACCCCACCGTTTGAACCAGTCAGGTTCAAGCCAAAATGGCCATAGGCCGCGTTTGAGCCCCAAACCATATCGACGCCACCGCGATTTCCCTGACCAATAATGGCCGAAACCTCAACAATTTCGCCGTAAGATGTAAGCGTGACGCTTGGCCCGACTTCGGTATATCCACCAGCATGCGCCCCACCGGCCTGTCCGGCCCAAGCAGCAATTTGCACGCTTGGAAGCGCGCCGCTAATGGCCTTAACCTTGGCAGTGACGCGTAAATAACACCCTGCCGATATGGGGGTTTGGCCCATCCAGCGCAGTTTTTGCGTTGTATCGGTTTTTAAAAGTTCCAGACAGCCGCCAAAATCGGCATCCGCAGGAACAAACGCTGCATTTCCAGCACCATCATAGGTGGCAGAACCCGGTGTACCGTTCTCGCTGGACCAAACGCTTAGCCCGTCAACGAAGGGGGGGGGCATGAAAATCAGCCCCTCAGTAATTGTCTTGTTCATTCAATTCCCTTTCAGGTCTCATAAATTCAGGAACCCGGATGCACCCAGTAAAGACTGGAATCACGGGGTACCGGGCAGCTGTCCCGGAATGCTGAAAGGGGTAACAAAGGGGGATTAACCAAGGTTAATCGCAGCGTACGCTGCTTGCATCACCCATGTTGGAGAGAGCCCCCGGATCGTAAAATTCTTGGCATAACGCAGGGATTTCACCCCGGCATAAAAAATAACGGTGAAAGCGGCCGCCGGTATTGTATGAACATTGCGCGGGCATGGTCCATTCATTGCAACCATGGGTTTTCTGTCTTACCATATTATAAAATTAGCTAATGTTTTTTACTTAATACAAACGAGCATACAATGAACCCATATGAAAACCTCCCTCCTAAAGCCTTTTGGAAGACGGCTGTAGCAAACAAAAGTATGTTTGACATGTCAGACTTTTGGGATCCAAAATTCCACATCGGCAGAAACGAAAATGTTGTTACCTTTGGGTCATGTTTCGCACAGCACATAGGCAATGCACTGAAAAATAATGGTTTTAATTGGATTTCCAATGAATCCCCCCCGTGTGGCTTGTCAGAGGAAAATTGCAAAAAATTCAACTATAATGTTTTTTCCGCGCGAACAGGCAATATTTACACAACCTCATTACTTAAACAATGGACCGAATGGGCATTAGAAAAAGCTCCGGTTCCTGAGGAAATATGGGTTGAAAATGGCCGATATTTTGACCCGTTCAGACCAAACATAGAGCCAAACGGATTTGAGAGCTTAAAAGAAGTAAAAACGTCACAACTGGAAACCATTGCCGCATTTCGAACCAGCATTAAAAATGCCCGATATTTTGTATTCACCTTGGGCCTCACTGAAAGTTGGGTGAACAGCGAATTTGGTTACGAATACCCTATGTGCCCGGGCACAGTTGCCGGCAAATTTGATGAAACCAAACACACATTTATCAATCAACAGTTTTCGAAAATTCTTGAAAACCTAAGTTCTGCAGTGAAACTTATGAAAGAAGTGAACCCTGGTATTAAATTCATTTTGACAGTCTCTCCTGTCCCGCTGACTGCCACAAAATCTGGAAGACACGTGGCCGTTGCAACAATGGCATCTAAATCAATTTTACGGGCTGTAGCCGACCAAATGGCAACCAATCGGGCCAATGTTGACTATTTTCCATCATACG
Organism: Aliiroseovarius sp.; assembly: GCA_030625565.1. Classification (GTDB taxonomy): domain Bacteria; phylum Pseudomonadota; class Alphaproteobacteria; order Rhodobacterales; family Rhodobacteraceae; genus JAAEUB01. The sequence continues at coordinate 1,761 of DAOUQO010000014.1, forward strand.
AAATCATCAATAGCCCCATTTTTCGAGGGAGCTTTTTTGAGCCGAACCAAAGAAGTGTTAATCCGCACGGCGTAAATTTTGTAATGAGCCAGTTTTTCAGCTGTCTGGAAACAAAATTCGGAAAGTATGCCAAGGTAGAATCTAGGAAAAAGACTGCTGCAGCTGATTTTTGCGAAGAAGCATTGTTGGAGGCCTTTAGCAAATGAGTTCATTACTTATTGGGAATTCTCATGTGGCGGCATTGAAGCAAGCCTATGATGCTCAAAAAATAGACCATAACCTGCATTTCTTAACGATTCATGGTAATCGATTGCTGCCAAACTTAAAAATTGATGAAACCGGCGCATTACAAGCAACGAATGAAGAGGTAAGGCGCGAACTAATTGCGCAAGACTTAGATAGCGTTTCCCTAAATACCTTCGATAATATTATTATTTATGGGTGTCGGCTCAGGGTGATAGCCTCCTCTAGGAAGTGGATTTCTAAAATCAAAAGCACCGCAAAGCCGTTTAGCGCACAGGCATTGCACCAATCACATTTAGATTTCATTCACACAACATCACATTACAAATTTCTAATCAAACTTCAAAGAGCGAATCTAAATGAAGACGTGAAAATAGCATCAATTCCAGCCCCTTACCCGAATGAAGTAGCGCCATTTGCCCAGGGCCTTGATAGGGTCAATCACAGTGAAGTATCCAAGATTATGAACATCCATAAATCCGAGGTAGAGACTGTAGGCAGCACTTTCTTGGATACCCCGGCCGCACTTTTAAGTAAGAATGGCTACACAACCCATAAAAAATTCAAACATAAAGGCGAAGATGACTTTTCACACCTAAACGTAAAGGGCGGCGCGTTGGTGTTGGAAGAAGTGCTGAATTTCATTCGTAACAATGCACCACCTCAAATGGCTGCGGGCACCTAACAATCCAACTCCACTTTCGAAAAGTTTATTAACGCTCAAACTATTACCTATCAGCCCATTTCCCCAGCCAAGGCCTTATCAATCAGGACCACGGTTTCCTGAACGCCATACAGTGCAATAAAACTGCCAAAGCGCGGGCCTTGGTCGGCACCAAGCAGCACCTGATACAGCGCCTTGAACCAGTCGCGCATGGGATCAAACCGTTCACGGCCCACAGAAAATACAACAGATTGCAGCGCATCCCCATCGCTTTGTCCATCCCAATTTGCCAGCAAGCCACGCAACTCGCCTAATGCTTCGCGCTCTAAATCACTTGGCGCGCGGAATACACGGGTTGGGGCGACGAAATCCTCAAAATACTTAACCGCAAATCCAGCGGCAGCGTCCAGATCAGGGTGCGTTTGGGGCGTGGCATCGGGGGCATAACGGCGGATATATCCCCACAGGGTTTCTTTATCTTTGGCCCCGGAAACCGACGCCAGATTAAGCAGCATTGCAAAGGGCACAACCATGTTCGAAGTCGGTACATTATCGCCGTGAATATGAAACACCGGATTGGCCAGACGCGCCTTGGCATCTTGGCCCGCATAGGCGCGCAATTGCTGGTGATATTCATCCACCGCCTTGGGAATAACGTCAAAAAACAACCGCTTGGCGGTTTTTGGTTTTTGATACATGTAATATGAAAGGCTTTCGGCACCAGCGTAACTTAGCCATTCATCGATGGAAATTCCGTTACCTGACGATTTTGAAATCTTTTCGCCGTTTTCATCCAGAAACATCTCATACACAAAATGCGACGGCGCAGGGGCCCCCAGAATACGGCAAATTTTATCATAGATCGGCGTATTGGTGGAATGATCTTTGCCATACATTTCAAAGTCCACCCCAAGCGCGGCCCAGCGCGCGCCAAAATCGGGCTTCCACTGCAATTTCACCTGCCCGCCAGTGACCGGCATGGTTACTTCTTCGCCGTCTTCATCGTCAAACGTAATGGTGCCTGCAACCGCATCCACCGATTTCATCGGCACATACAAAACCCGCCCGGTTTTCTGGCTGATCGGCAGAAATATAGAATAGGTCGCCCGGCGTTCTTCGCGCAACGACGCCAGCATTACCGCCATGATTTCATCATACTTTTCAACGGCGCGCAGCAGCACCGCATCAAACTGGCCGGATTTGTAAAATTCAGTGGCTGAATAAAATTCATATTCAAACCCAAACGTATCCAGAAACCGGCGCAGCATGGCATTGTTATGGTCACCAAAGCTGTCATATTTCCCGAACGGGTCAGGCACCGCAGACAAAGGCCGCTGCAAATGCGCGGCCAACGCGTCCGGATTGGGCACATTACCCGGCACTTTGCGCATCCCGTCCATGTCATCGGAAAAACAAATTAAACGCGTCGGAATGTCGGAAATCACCTGAAAGGCGCGCCGGATCATTGTGGTGCGCGCCACTTCACCAAAGGTACCAATATGGGGCAGGCCCGACGGGCCATAACCGGTTTCAAACAGGATATAGCCCTTTTCCGGCGTTTTTCCGTTCAGACGTTTCAAAATCCGGCGTGCTTCTTCAAAGGGCCAGGCTTTCGATTTCATCGCGGTCTCTACCAGATCAGACATTGGTTTTTCCTTGGTTTTTTCCGGTCCCATTGACGCGGCTGCCGCTACCCCTATTGCTCATGCGCGCATAGGTCAATATTCTGATCTTAACAACCAACAGGAGCACCCGATGCCAAACGCCCCCCATTCCCTTACTGCCGAAGACAGCCTGATCGCTGTGATGATCGCGATCTCGGCCTCGGACGAAAATATTCGCACCTCGGAATTGGTCACAATCGAGGCAATCGTCAACCACCTGCCGGTTTTTGCCAGCTATGACGCCGACCGCATTAAAAACGTTGCCCAAACAGTGTTTGATTTACTTACGGTCGAAGACGGGCTGGACGCCCTGTTTGGTCTGGTGCGTGAAACCCTGCCTAAAACCTTGTTTGAAACTGCCTATGCGCTGGCTTGCGATGTTGCCGCCGCCGACGGGACCTTACGCGAAAGCGAGCTGCGCCTACTGGAAGAAATCCGGTACGAACTGGAAATCGACCGCCTGCACGCCGCTGCAATTGAACGCGGCGCAAGGGCGCGACACATGACGCTGTGATGATTTAGTCGCTATGATTGTGAATTCGGGAAAATAAGGCTCATCTGGTGGTCAAAATAGGCCCAGGTCATCGAAGCCCGATTTCCGGCAATGCCGTCATAATAGGATTTGCCCGATGACGTCGGCAGCCCTGCCCAAATTCGGGCAAGGTTATTCATAAAGGCATGGCGTTCAATGTCGCCCTGCCCAAAGGCATTCAAGCCTGCTTCGACCAATAAAATATCCCCCAATCGGTCCTGAATTTGTGGTGTGAAAATCTGGCTTTGCGCAACGCCAAGCTGGGCAACCAGCCGCCTTAACGTTGCAGGAATAAACTGATAACGGCCAATTGCATGTTGCTGGCCCGGTGTTTGGGCGATCCAATCGTAAATCTCCTGAATTGTCATTTCTGTTGGCCGCTTTGCGGGCCGGATCACAGCGCCATGCTGGATGGCATCATAACTTTTGCGTCCGGATTCGGCCTGCCCTATCAGGGCACGTATCTGATCGATTCTTGTTGTATCGCGACCAGGCTGAATATAGCGAACAGCACGCTGGTACCTAGGTGCAAAAGGCGCAAAAAAACTGCGGCCGGTTTGCCCGATAAACAGGCTGGCACTGATAATAGGCTGCTGCGTTTCAGCTATAATTTGCGCCCCCCCCAATAGTGGCGCCCCCAATAAAGGGGCCCGGCTGGTGCTGAAATGATCTGAACGCAAAAGCGAAAACTGCTCGGCCAAAGCAAAGTTGGGCATGCAGAACACAACCATCACAGCCACAAACGCACACATATTTCTGATCCAAGCCATCCAAACCTCGTTCTAAGATTCTATAACAAGGCTTTTATGGGGGGATATGGTTTAAATTTCCTTTAGCCCAAAATCTAAACCCGCATTTATATGCAAAAAGGCATGGGGTGTCGGGCGCTCATATTGAATTTTCAAGCAGTGATAATCCCATTGCCACCCTTGATGATTAACCATCAAATCACCGGCCCTTGAACATGGATATTTTGACGCCCATATACCTGTTTAACAGTTTAAAAAGTTTACAAAAATCTGTTTAGGCCCGTTAATGTCTTTAAACAACAAAGGAAACCCTGATGCTCAACCAATTTGATATAACCAAACGCTGGCCAGCCACCAATCCGGGTGCGATCCAGCTTTATTCCCTGCCCACGCCCAACGGCGTTAAGGTTTCCGCAATGCTTGAAGAATGCGGTCTTGAATATGAACCGCATTTGGTTAATTTTGGCGATGATGACCAGTTCACACCTGAATTTTTATCGCTTAATCCCAACAATAAAATCCCTGCTATTATTGACCCGGACGGGCCGGACGGCACGCCATTGCCGTTATGGGAATCCGGGGCGATTCTGATCTATCTTGCTGAAAAAACTGGTAAATTTCTACCTAAAGATCCAGCAGCACGTTATGAAACCCTACAATGGTTAATGTGGCAAATGGGCGGCGTTGGCCCGATGATGGGGCAATTCGGGTTTTTCCATGCTTTCGCAGGCAAAACCTTCGAAGATAAACGCCCGTTTGCGCGTTATAAAGAAGAGGTAATGCGCCTGCTTGGCGTTCTTGATGACCGCCTTGAGGGGCGTAATTTCATCATGGGCGATGATTTTACCATTGCCGATATCGCCATCTGGCCATGGATTCGGGTGCTAAAAGGTCACTATGATGCCCATAATTTACTGGAAATGGATGACAATCCAAATGTGTTACGGTGGTTTGCATCCTGCATGGATCGCCCAGCCAGTAAAATTGCCGTAAATGTGCCAAAACGCTTATAAAATTAGCTGCGCGCACGGTATTTTGGCCTGCGCGCAGCCCCTTTTTGTGGACCGGAATTTAAATAAATTTTGTGGACCGGAATTTAAATAAATTTAGAAAAAACAGGCAGTATTCATCCCTCATTAACCATTTAACACATATGGTTAACCTGCAAGAGACGGAGATAGGCAGGCCCAGTGGATTTATTCCCTTCCCCACACCACCCCCTCACCCCACCCCAGAGCGTGGAAGATGAAGCCGCTTGGCTTCGCCTCTTGCGATCACGCCGCGTTGGCGTCGCAACCTTTTTCAGATTGATGGAAGAACACGGCAGCGCGCAGACCGCACTTGACGCGTTGCCAGAAATAGCCCGCGTCGCGGGGGCCCAAAACTATCTGCCCTGCCCGCTTGCCGTTATCGATGCCGAAATGAAGGCCGCCCGTTTTGCTGGCGCACGTCTGGTGGCATTTGGCGCGTCGGATTACCCCCAAACCTTGATGACCATATCGGACCCCCCGCCGCTTTTATGGGCGCTTGGTGACCTGTCCCTGTTGAAAAAACCAATGGTTGCCATGGTCGGCGCACGCAATGCGTCGTCGCTGGGTACTCGCATGGCCCGAAAATTATCGGCTGATCTGTCGGATGCAGGTAATGTCATTGTTTCAGGGCTGGCGCGTGGGGTTGATACCGTGGCGCATACGGCCTCCCTTGAAGGTGGCACAATTGCCGTCATGGCCGGTGGCGTTGATGTAATTTATCCGCGTGAAAACACTGTATTGGGCGAAGAAATATCACGTAAAGGCCTGCGCTTATCCGAACAACCAATGGGCCTTAGCCCACAAGCGCGCCACTTCCCCCGCCGAAACCGGATCATATCAGGCCTTGCACAAGCTGTGGTCGTGGTTGAAGCGGCGGCAAAATCCGGGTCATTGATTACTGCTCGCGCAGCGCTTGAACAGGGGCGCGAAGTTCTGGCTGTACCGGGCCACCCGTTTGATGCGCGTGCATCAGGTTGCAATATGTTAATCCGCGATGGTGCCCACCTTGTTCGTAGCGCCAATGATGTAATCGAAGCCCTGACGCCTTTAGCCGAGGCATCCGCCCCAATGCCAAAGGTTGCACCCCAAATTGCCACGGCGTACATCCCGCCACCGCCGCCACAAACCCGCACAAAGACCGAAACGCAAGCCCTGCACGCCCAGATCCTTTCGCATCTGGGGCCAAGCCCGTTGGGCGAGGACCAGTTGATCCGTGACCTTAACCTGCCCACAGGCCAAATTGCACCGGAACTGGTTAGCCTTGAGTTAGACGGGCAAATTTGCCGTCATCCCGGCGGCATCTTGACGCTGGGATCCAAGAAGCTTCACTAGCCTTCTATCTGGTCAAAATCGGCAACAGACAGACAAATCTTGCGGATTTGTGCCAAAAGATTCAACCGGTTACGGCGCACAATTTGGTTGTCCGTATTGATTTGTACTGCTTCAAAGAACACATCAATCGGCGTGCGCAACGCGGCCATGGCCGTCATTGCTCCGGAAAAATCTTCGGTTTTCATCGCCGTAGCAATCACATTTTCCGCTGTATCAAGGGCCGCGAACAAAGCACGTTCTTCGTCAGTTTCAGCAAACTTAACATCTGCACCATATGAATATTCAACCCCGTCGGCCTTTTCCGCCTGCGTCAAAATATTTGCCGCGCGGCGGTAGCCCTGCAAAAGATTTTCACCGTCATCTGTTGCCAAGAACACAGTCAGGGCCTGTGCCCGGTTAACCAGAAGGGCCAAATCATCATTGGCAGGCATATTCAGGCAGGCATCAATCACATCATGGCGCACGCCATCGGCCTTTAGGTGAACCTTAAGGCGGTCATGGAAAAATCCCAGAAGATCGCGGGATGTATCCGGCATTTTGGCATTGATTTTTCCTAGCAGGCTGCCCTCTCCGGTTTCGGGGCCTTTATCGCCAAAACGTTCCATAACTGTATGATAGGCCGCGCCGAAAACGCCGTGTTCAGCAATTTCCGAAAGGATTTCACCCAAGGCCCGTTTTTCGTCTTCGCCTGCGTTTTGGCCGCTCTGTGCGATTTCGTGACTTAGAAGTTGACTGTCGATGAAACGATCAAGGTTAAGGCGCAGGTCATTTGTCAAAATAATGCGGATCACCCCAAGGGCCGCACGGCGCAGTGCGAAGGGGTCTTTTGACCCTGTGGGTTTTTCACCGATTGACCAAAAACCAGTCAAAAGGTCCAGCTTATCTGCCAATGAAACCGCCATGGAAACCGGCGCTGTTGGCACCGTATCGGATGGGCCAAGCGGTGCATAATGTTCTTGGCAAGCGGCAGCAACCTCAGCAGGAAGCCCCGCAGCATGCGCGTAATAGCGCCCCATAAGGCCCTGGAGGTCGGCAAATTCCCCGACCATTTCCGAACTTAAATCAGCCTTGGCAATGCTGGCTGCCTGTTTGGCCAAGGCCGCATCAGCCCCAACCTGCGGCGCAATATCGCCAGCCAAGGTGATGATCCGTTCGATCCGGTCCGCCTGACTGCCCAGTTTGTTATGGAAGGTAACATTTGCAAGCTTGGCAGCCATATTTTCCAGCGGCACACGCAGGTCATTTTCCCAAAAGAATTTCGCATCCGACAGACGCGCAAACAGCACCTTTTGGTTACCCGCAAGGATAGCCGCGCCGTTATCGCGGGTTTCGCGGTTGGCAACGGTTATGAATTTTTCAATCTGGCCGGTCTTGGGGTTTTTCAGCGAGAAAAACTTTTGGTGTTCGCGCATCGAGCTTTTCAAAACCTCCCAAGGAAGGGCGGCGAAATCCGTGGCTATATCGCCCATCAACGGCACTGGCCATTCAACCAATCCGGCGACCTCGGCCAGCAGGCCTTGGTCTTCGACCAGTTCAAGCCCTGCAGCAAAGGCAAGGTTTTCGGCTGTGCCTTGGATCATATCAACCCGTGTTTTGGGGTCTAAAATCACATAATTTGCACGCAATTTCGCATCATAATCATCAAACGAAGTAACGCTGAAACGCCCAGCCCCCATAAAGCGGTGGCCTTCGGTGCTATCGCCAGCGATAATCGCGTCCACATCAAGCGGAACTGTGCTGGCCCCGGTTTCATCGGTCAGGACACACAAAACTGAATGGATCGGGCGCACCCAACGCAGGCTGCCGCTGCCCCAACGCATGGATTTTGGCCACGGGAAATTGCGGATTGCGCCTTCAAGCACTTCGCCAATGATATCAGGCGCGGTGCGGCCTTGTTTTTCGATCAGCGCGAACCAGACAGCACCTTTGGGGGTTTCGCGTTCAACAAGATCGTCGCGCGCCACACCTGCGCCGCGCAAGAAGCCCTCGAGTGCCTTTTCCGGCGCGCCGACTTTTGGCCCTTTGCGTTCTTCGCGTATGTCAGGACTGCGCGCAGGCACATCACCCAGCGCCAGCGTCAGGCGGCGCGGCGTGGAAAATGCGCGCGCATCGCCGTAGGTCAGCCCGGCCTTAATCAGCCCGTCGGTTACCAGTTTTTTCAAATCCTCGGCGGCACGCACCTGCATGCGGGCGGGGATTTCTTCACTAAATATTTCTATAAGAAGGTCAGCCATGGTTCACTCAGCATATATTTCGTTAAGTTGGTGCCAAGCATAAGCCTGACCATTTGGATAGACCGCAATAACACGATCAACCCCGGTTCGAATGTTTTTCTGCCCCAAGAAGGCTAGCGCATTACCCTGCTCCAAGTCGTGCCCGATTGTAAGCGCGTTAAAGCACTTAAACCAGCCCGGACCGACAAGCGGCGTTGCGCCATCGTAGATTTCAAAGGTATCGGTCAACAAATCCAAGCTGTATCCTGTGGTGAAACACGCCCGAAACCGCAACGGAGAGGTGTAGGCATCGATGCCTTCAAACGCTTGGGTCGGAAGCAATTCGGCCTCGCCAGTACCGATATTATTCAGATGGATTTCTGTGTCTGCAGAAAGCTCCTCATAATATCCATAAACTTGCAGCCAATACATCAACGCCCCCCCCAAAAGGGAAATTATGACGATAGCGATTGCCAGAATTTTACCACGCATGGGCAGTCACTTTCATCGCCAGTAAAGATTAATATAGGTGTCTTGCATGTCGCGCGCCTGCTTACGAAAAGCAAGCACTTGGGGCCAATGGTTCCAATCAAGGTTTTCATGGGTTTCAACAAAAACCTGGCCAAGCTCTGGCAAGGTTTCCTGCGCAAAGAGGCTTTCCAAGATGTCTAATTCTGCGCCTTCGATGTCCATTTTAATAATTTTGGGGACGCGGTGTTTTGCCAGCAAGTCCCAAAAACTGACGACCCCTACTTGAAAAGTATCGCCACCCTGCATCCGTTCATTAGTATAAACGATCGAAGACGCCTGCGAATTTATCAACTTGTCCTCTTCGAAATCAGGTACACGGCGCAGGGTTGCGTGCCCCGCATGTGCCCCAACCGCCTGCTGATGAACAATAATATTTGGTAAATCGGCGACATTTTTGCGCAAGGTATCACAGGTTTCAGGGTCTGGTTCGAAAGCATGCACCTCGGCCCCCGTGATGCCCATTATCCGCGAAAACTTGCCAATATTTGCCCCAAAATCAAAGACCAGATCGCCAGGTTGCAGGTCCGCAACAGCAGCCGCAAAATCTATATCAGCACGGCGTTGGTAGCGCCGTTTTAACTTGCGACCAAAGGACCGGCCAAAATAACCCCTAGGGCTAGAATGGCGGGCTAAAAACCGTTGGAAACTTGTTTGAGGTTGATAGCAAGACATCAGGTTGCGACCCCAGACATGTGTTCAATGCCCCCGGCTTGGGTTTGCACGAACGCATCGGCGCAGGCCTTGGCCAACGCACGAACCCGCCCGATATAGGCCTGTCGTTCAGTGACCGAAATCACCCCGCGCGCGTCCAGCAGGTTGAACAGGTGGCTGGCCTTGATGCATTGGTCATAGGCGGGGTGCGCCATAATGATACGGGTGCCGGAACGTGGGTCATCGGCTGGCTGCGACAGGATTGATTTGCATTCGGCTTCGGCGTCTTCAAAGTGGCGCAGCAGAATTTCGGTTTGGGCGGTGTCAAAATTAAAGCGGCTGTATTCTTGTTCGGTTTGCAAAAAGACATCGCCATATTTCAATGGGGTTGGCGCATCGGGCGCATTAAACGGCATGTCCATCACGTGATCGACACCCAAAACATACATCGCCAGCCGTTCCAGACCATAGGTCAGCTCGCCAGAAACAGGTTTGCAATCATGGCCACCAACCTGTTGGAAATAAGTGAACTGGCTGACCTCCATGCCGTCACACCAGACCTCCCAACCAAGGCCCCATGCGCCAAGGGTCGGGCTTTCCCAGTCGTCTTCTACAAAGCGGATATCGTGCAGCTCCATGTCGATGCCAATGGCCGCAAGGCTGCCCAGATACAACGCCTGAAGGTCGGGCGGGCTGGGTTTGATTAGCACCTGAAACTGGTAATAATGCTGCAAACGGTTCGGATTTTCACCATAGCGCCCGTCGGTTGGGCGGCGTGATGGCTGCACATAGGCCGCGGCCCACGGATTTGGCCCCAGCGAACGCAAGGTCGTGGCGGGGTGAAAGGTGCCCGCGCCAACCTCCATGTCGTAAGGCTGCAACAAGGCGCAACCCTGCGCGGCCCAATAGGTTTGCAGCCGCAATATAATATCTTGAAAACAGGTCGGGGCCTGCTGTGTCATGTTGTCGAAATTGGCCATCGGACCCTCGTGATTTTGCGTGTTCTCAATAGGGTGCGGGGCCGAAAGGGTCAATCAACAAGACCCAAAGGGGCATCAAAAACGAATGCGACATTGACCTTACCCCTATAAATGGTGTGTATCTCTGATGAACAGGATTACCACGAAAGGGCTCTTTCAGGGGTTTTAGGGAATGATTAAACGCTTTATCGCAGTATTTTCACTGCTTTCTACACTATTTTTTGCAACAAATGCTTTGGCACAAGATAACGCCTGGGTCCAAATCGAGGCTGTACCAACCTTGAATGCTGGCGAAGCATCCGTACGCCGCCAAGCTGCCGCGCTGGAATCCGTGAATGGTTTTCGCCTTCCAAACGGCTGGTATGCCATTGCGCTGGGGCCGTACAGCGCCGCCGATGCACAGACCAAAATGGCCAGCCTGAAGGCAAGCGCCTTAATTCCAGGCGACAGCTTTATCGCATTCTCGCGCCAATATGCGACCCAGTTCTGGCCCGTGGGCGCGAACGCGCTGAACGCGGCCCCGATCATCACAGCCGATACGGGCAGCACCACCGAAGTTGCGCAAGTCGATGAAACCCCCGCAATAAATATAACACCGCCGCCCCTGCCCGATGAAACCCGTGCCCAGGCCCGCGCCAGCGAACGCAGTCTGGACCGCGATGCCCGCAAGGAATTGCAAATCGTGCTGCAATGGGAAGGGTTCTATAATTCCGGCATTGATGGCGCATTTGGTCCCGGCACACGCAAGGCCATGGCCGCCTATCAGGCCGCCAAAGGTTATGACGAAACCGGCATTCTGACCACCCGCCAGCGCGTCGAAATGCTGGCCGGATACCAAGCGGTGATCGACAGCCTTGGTTTGCAAACAATGCGCGACGAACAGGCCGGCATTGAAATGGCTATGCCTTCAGCAATGGTTGGCTTTAGCCGCTATGAGGCGCCATTCGTTCATTATGACGCCATGAATGGCAGCGGCGTTCGGGTTATTTTGATCAGTCAGACTGGTGACCAGAACACGCTGTTCGGACTTTATGATATTCTGCAAACACTGGAAATCATCCCGATTGGTGGCGAACGCACACGCCGCGAGGGTGATTTCACCCTGGAAGGCAGAAACAGCGAAATCACATCCTACACCTATGTACGTCTGGTGGATGGCGCGGTTAAGGGGTTCACCCTGATCTGGCCTGCAGGGGACACAATGGGCGCTGACAGCGAACGTCGCCGCACCATGGCGCTGAAGGAAATGAAGGCCAGCTTTACCTCTCTGCCGGGCATGGCGCTTGCCGATAATGCCGGGTTGGACGAAGCTGTTCAAAGCCTTGATCTGCTGTCGGGGCTGGAAATTCGCCGCCCTGACGTGTCGCGCTCGGGCTTTTTTGTTGATGATGCAGGCGCAGTCCTGACCACGGCTGCGGCCGTTGCAAATTGCAAACGCATCACCATAAACGAAGTCTATGACGCAACCGTAGCCGGCCAAAACAGCGACCTTGGCCTTGCGGTTTTGCATCCTGTTGACCAACTGGCCCCAACTTCGGTTGCACAGTTTTTGATCGGCAAAGCGCGTTTGCAGTCCGATATTGCAGTTGCTGGCTTCCCGTTCGAAGGCCGCCTAAGCGCGCCAACGTTAACCTTTGGCACACTGGCTGACATCAAGGGTTTGGGCGGCGAAGATTACCTTTCACGGCTTAGCATAAATGTTCAGCTTGGTGATGCTGGTGGTCCGGTTCTGGACAATGGCGGTGCCGTTCTTGGCATGCTACAGCCCCGCAGCGACAGTGGGCCGCAATTGCCGGGGGACGTAAACTTTGCCATCGATGCTGGCAATATTGCTGCCTTCCTTGGGGAAAATGGCATCACTGCCACCCCCATTGACGCAGCCACATCCATGCATCCGGTTCAAATGGGTGCTATGGCTGCGGACATGACAGTTCTGGTAAGCTGCTGGAACTAAACAATTAGTCAGGGCAGCAATGCGCGGCCCTGACATACCTGCCTATTTTGTGATGATTTGGGGCGTTACCCTAATTACAGTTGGCACCCCCGCCGAAAATGCTGCATTCACATCGTTCACCAACGCATCAAGACTGGCAGGCGCGCAGGCCTTTGCCCCATAGGCCTGCGCCAGCGCCAGAAAATCTGGGTTACGCGCGGTGACGGCATTAGGGGCGATTTGCGCACGCACCATGCTATCTTCAATTTCTTTCAGCTTGGCATTATCCCACAGCAGAATAGGCACGCTCAGCCCAAGTTCGACCGCGACGCCAAGCTCTGGCAAAGTATATTGAAACCCGTAATCCCCTGCGATGGCCATGGTCGGCAGGTTAGGCCGTGCAACCGCCCCACCAATCGCGGCGGGTAAGGCATAGCCCAGCGTGCCAAAGCCAAACGGGTGGTGCCAGTGGCCAGGCTGGGGCATATCCCAAACCTCTTTGGCGACATAGGAAAACTGAGTCATGTCAGAATAATACATCACATCCTTAGGCAACCCCGCCGCAAGGGCCGCACATATCGGGGCAATTCCCGGACGGGCCGCATCGGTATCTGCATGGAACCGCTGGCGGGCATTTTGCACTTCGCCATTGGTCCAGCCTGCGGGTTTTCCCTGCCCGTCCATATCTTGCAAAATTGAGCGAATGGCCGCGTCAGCGTCGCTTAGGATCAAAATATCGGCCCTGTGTTCATCAGCCAGAACCTCAGGATCCAGATCAATGCGCAAAAGTGCGGCTTGATTACCAAGATGGTTGCGCCACAGGTCAACCTCGGCCAGCTCACTGCCAACCACCACGACCAAATCAGCGGTGCTTATAATGGCTTCAACCTCGGGTCGTGCCAAAAACGCCCCGAAATGCAATGGATCCTCGGGGCTGAAAACCCCGCGTCCGGCATAGGTCACAAATGAGGCCGCGCCGGTATGGCGCACAAATTTGCGCAAAGCATCCGTTGCCCCAACCGCGCCGCCACCTGCAATCACCAGCATCCGTTTGGCCGTGCAAATTGCCTTAACTGCGGCCGGAAAACCGGCTGAATTGCGCATTCCCATTGATATTTTTCGTGGGGCCTTTGGTGCCGGATCAGCCTGCAACCCCAGTGCCTTAATCGGCACCTGAATGTGTTTGGGGCGCCCACGCTGGGTTTGAAATTCACCAAAGGCACGATCGACAAGGCCGTAAGCCGCATCCGCAGTATGGGCTGTTTCGGACCAGTCACAAACGCATGCAGCCGCACCCTGTTGGTCCAGCATTTGGTGCAATTGGCCGCGCCGCGCCGCAGTTTCATCAAGACATGATGAAAGCACCAGCATCGACACGCTATCACTGTAGGCTTGGCCCATTGGCGTCATGATATTGCACAATCCCGGCCCCGTGATCACATAAGCCACCCCCGGCTTGCCTGACGCACGCGCATAGCCATCAGCCATAAACCCCGCGCCTTGTTCGTGGCGGGCCAGAATATGGGTAATGCCTGCATCTTCGATCCCGCGATACATTTCGATATTATGCACACCGGGAATGCCGAAAATCACCTCGACTCCGCGGTCTTTCAGCATATGTGATATTTGCGCGCCTAGCGGTTTTTGGTTCATTAGCCCCTCCAGAATGTTGCGGTGAACAGGACGTAAACGACCAACAATTCCAGTCGCCCAATAAGCATTGCCGCCACTAGCAGCCATTTGGCTGTATCGTTAATCGCGGCGTAATTGCCCGCAGGACCGATGATGTCGCCCAGCCCCGGCCCGATATTGGCCAGCGCCGATGCCGCACCGGAAACCGCTGTCACCAAATCCAGCCCGGTCAGGCCCAGCGCCACCGAAAGCACGCCAAGCGACACCACGAACATCACGAAAAATGCCATGACGGATGACAGTACCTCTTGTCCAACGGCACGCCCGTCATAGCGCGGGGAAAACACGCCATGGGGGCTGTGAATTGACTGAATTTGCGCTTTGATAGATGCAAACAAAAGTTGGTAACGGAAGATTTTGATCGAACAACTGGTTGATCCCGCACAACCGCCGATCAGGCCGATGAAAAAGAACAGGACAACCGGAAAACTGCCCCAAAGCTGATAATCAGCGCTGACATATCCGGTGCCCGAAATGATTGATGTGACGTTAAAAAGCCCCTCTCGCAAGGCCGGTTCAAAAGCGTCACCAGCAATGAAAAAGCGGTAAGCGACAACCACCGCAACAACCAACCCTATCAGTTTGATAAACCCTTTGATTTGGCGGTCATGAAACAAAGGCTGCGCCGATCCCGCCACCATTTGCACATAGCGCACAAAGGGCAGGCTGGCCAAAATCATAAAGATTGCAGCAATATATTCGGCCGCCCCCTGAAATGCCCCGAACGATGCATCACGGGTTGAAAACCCACCTGTCGCCAAGGTTGTCAGCGCATGGTTAACCGCATCAAACGGCGACATGCCGACAATCATATAAGCAATGGCGCAAACCAGCGTCAGCCCCAAATAAATAGAGGCAATCCGTCCAGCAATTTCAGCGGCACGCGGCAGAACTTTGCCCATCGTGTCAAAGCCTTCGGTGCGGAAAATCTGCATCCCGCCAATGCGCAGTTCAGGCAAGAACACCATCGCCACAACAATAATCCCGACACCGCCAAACCATTGCAGCATTGAGCGCCACAGCAACAGCCCCTCGGGCAAATCATCCAATCCGGTAAAGACTGTCGCGCCAGTTGTGGTCAGGCCCGACATGGCCTCGAACACAGCGTCAACCATGCGCGCATCAATTTCGCCCATAAGGAACGGTAGCGCCCCGAATAATGGCAAAACCAGCCAAACCGCACTGGTTAAAATAAAGGTTTGCTGAATGGACAATCCCCGCCCCACCCCGTTGGCCGTGGCCATCGCCATAGAAGCCCCGACCAGCGTCGTTACCACCGCTGCTTGCAAAAATACCGCCCAGTCGGGGCTGCCAAAATACAAATCAACGACCATAGGCAACAACATGGTTACGCCCAAAACCGCAACCAAAAGGCCAATAACATAAAAGATCGGGCGCAAGTCAAACATGGTCGCAGGGTTGGCAATAGCCGCACCTGCTGTCAAGCGATGATGCTGGATTGCAGCTAATGAAACCGGCGGAACCGGTCCATATCAGTTTTGCCTGATTACGGGGATTCCCCAGAAATTCAGCTAAAATTGCGGAAAAATATCATGTTCCTGCAGCAATTAAGCCTAATTCATGCCGCATTTCAGGCCTAACCGTTTACAGATTGTAAGCAATAGATGGGACCACCAGAATGTGGTATAACAAGAAATCAAAAAACCTTTTGCAGGATGAAAGCGGCACCGCCACAATCGAGGCTGTGCTTTGGCTACCCGTTTTTATTGCATTTTTCTGCCTTGTCGCTGATGCCTCTTTCATATTTTTTGGGCAAAACAAAGCCTATCGCATAGTTCAGGATGCTAATCGCAAGCTGTCTATTGGGCGCCTCAGCACTGCTGTCGAGGTTGAACAATACATTACAACCCAATTTGCAAGCTTTGCACCCAACGCCACAATCGTTTCGGATGTAACATCTGGCACCGTAACCACGGCCGCGCTTATTCCTGCTTCGGATCTGGTTGCAACCGGCTTTATCACAAGTTTGACAAATGCCTCGGTGACCATCGGGGCAAGCCATCTGGTGGAGTATTAAGATATGTTAAAAACACTTTCGAACTACCGCGTCTTTTCTGCTGACGAAGCCGGATCATTAACGATTCACGGGCTGTTTACATTCATAGCAATGGCAACAGTTTCAGCGATTTCCCTGGATGTTTCTAACCTGATGTCATCGCAAACACAGCTTCAGGTCGCGGCCGATACTGCCGGTCATGCAGCGTTGTATTATCGCGACATGCACACCCCAGAAGAAGCCAAAATCGTTGCAATCGCACAGGCCACGGCCGGTATGCCATCGGAAAAATATGGCGAAGTCCTTGCGCCCGAAGACATTGAATTCGGCACTTGGGATTACGCGACCGAAACATTTTTGGCCGACCCGAATTCACGTTCGGCAGTACAGGTTAAAACCGCCCGCGTTACCAGCCGCTCAAATGGCGTTGCAAGTTTTCTATTTAAAATCGTTGGGTATGACAATTTCAACATTGTCACTTCCTCTATATTCACAACATTCCGCCCCACATGTTTCCGCGAAGGTTTCGTTGCGGATGGTGTTGTCGATATTCAATCAAATAACGCCTATGCCAACGGGTTTTGCGTGCATTCAAACACATATGTTTCAATGAACAGCAATAACACCTTTGAAGCTGGCACCGTGATTTCCATGCCAAATATGGATGATGTTGACCTGCCCCGTTCTGGTTTTGAAACCAACGAAGGCCTGCATGCCGCACTGCGTTCGGGCGTATACCGCCTGCGAATTTTAAACCGTATTGATTATCTGATCGATGGTTTGGAAACCAGCAATCCGGATTTAATTCCGGATTACATCACCAGCACCACCCCCGTTACCCTAACCGCCGCGAAGCTTGATGAAACTGATTTCATCCCCGGGCGGATCCATGTCCATGCCTGCACCGGTAATCCAAAAATCACACTTTCCCCGACTGTGCCTTTGACCGATATTGTTTTGATCTCTAATTGCGAGGTAAAGTTCGGGGCCGGCACTGTGCTTCAAGACGTGGTTATTGCCACACGCGACACCAGTTCTTTTTCAATCAACAGCCCTTCTGGCCTGCAAGTTGGTCGTGATGATGGGTGTGCGACCGGTGGTGGGGTACAGATTATTACCAAGGGCAGCATGAATTTCGCTGCTGATCTAAAAATGTTTGGCGGGCAGCTTCTGGCCTTGGAAAATATTGAATTTGCCGCTAATGCAAGCGGGATTGAGGGTGCCTCAATGGTTGCCGGCGGCACGATTTCAGGGACATCAAACATGTCGATGGCATTCTGCGGCGGTGGCATGGAAAGCAACTTTGAAGCCGAATATTTCCGCTTGGCCCTATAGGTCAGGCGCAGGCCGCCTGCCCTATCCCCTAGCCAACATGAAACAGGGTTTCAAATAACTTGGGGTCCAGGCTTTCGGCCTCAAACGTTTCGCCTTCGGTCAGGATCGATACCGCATCATGGCTGTGCAGGCTTTCTTGGTGGCTGGCAATAACGCGAAAATCCCCGACCCTCGCTTCTTTTTGCAGCTGCTCACAAAATAATCGTGCGGCGTCTTCGACAAAAATCGGGTTTGCCGCGTTCAGTTCGGCGAATGCCTGTTCGTCTTCGCGTTTGACCATCACTTGGGTTTCGGTGGGCACGGCAACGCGGCAGAGGTCAATCATATCTTCGAACCACAAACACGCCTGATCACATAGAACTTCGACAGAAAGCCGCGCCACAGAACGCTGCGAATGGGGCGTGGCCAATTGGCCGCGAACCTGACGCGCATGTTCTGCCAATTCCAGTGAACATGGACAGGTAGAGCTGTAAACATAATCCAGATGGATGAATTTACGCCGTTCCCCGTGATGTTCAACCAATTCCAGAGAAATGTTGTAATATTGATAGCCAGACAGGTTAGATCGCAGGGATTGCACCCTTGCAGGGTACGAAAACTGCATTTCTATGCGCGCATCCAGACTTTCAAGATCGGACTTGTAATCATCCAAGGCGGCCTCGATCACATCAAACGAAAACGTTTTTTCCGCATGCACATAAAAACTGCGCATGATCCGCGACATGTTGATGCCCTTTTTACCCTTTTCAAGACTGACAGTGCCAGTAACCGAGGTTTCCAGCGTCAGATCCTTACCATCACGGGTGTGATAGTTCAGCGGCAGGCGGAAATTGGAAATCCCCACATGCTGGATATGTTTTCGTGCGCCTTGGATCAGGCTGGCCGGACCGTTTTGCAAATCCGGCATGCTGGCCTTATAGGCCGCGTCCGGCACAAAATCAGCAGGATATGTTTGGTTAAGCGCCGGATAATTAGGCACCTCGCCGTCGGGCAATAGCCGCGCAATCGCGGGGTCAAGCCGGGCCACCTCAACAGGGTCGGCCAAGGCCGCCCATGCGCGCAAAACCTTCAGGGCCTGCGCTGCGTCATCCTTGTCTGGTGTATCGTCCATATCGGGTGTCACATAGTTCATATTGCTCACTCCGTATTCCTGTCGCTACATCAATGTAGTGGCTTAGGACGAAATTACCAAACCCCAAGGCAAAAAAAATGCCTTATACGCCGTCCAGCGCCTGTAAAATGTCACGCGTTAGATCGCGCACATCCTCAAGCCCGATAGAAAGCCGTACAAGCCCGGGCGTGATGCCCAAATCTGCACGCTGCTCTTTGCTTAAGCGTTGGTGCGTTGTTGTCGCAGGATGCGTGATGATCGATTTTGCATCACCCAGATTGTTCGAAATGATGATGATCTGTAACGCATTTAGAAACCGAAACGCGGCTTCCTGCCCGCCTTTTAGGTCCAGCGAAACAACGGTGCCACCTTTCCCGTCCATTTGGCGCGCAACAAGGGCCGCATCGGGGGAATTCGGCAGGCCCGGGAACAAGGTTTCTGTCAGCTTGTCATGCCCCTGTAACGTCTTGGCAATCGCTAACGCAGTGGCCGCTTGCGCCTCGACCCGAAGGTCCATGGTTTCAAGCCCTTTCAGCATTACCCACGCATTAAACGGGCTAAGCGCTCCGCCGGTATGTTTAAGGTACGGCTCAAGCGTGCCGCGAATAAATTCGCGTTTTCCCAACACGATACCGCCCAAGCAACGCCCCTGCCCGTCCACATGTTTAGTGGTCGAATACAGCACCACATCCGCACCGTGTGAAATAGGCTGCGAAAACGTTTGCGTGGCAAAGATATTATCCACAACAACCAGCGCGCCAACCTTGTGGGCAATCACAGAAACTGCATTAATATCAGTTAGTTTCAAGGTTGGGTTAGATACACTTTCAAAGAAAACCAGCGTGGTATTTTCATTCACCGCGGCGTCCCAAGCATCCAAATCAGTGCTATCCACAAGCACGACGTCAACGCCATATCGCGTCAAAATATCCTCAAGAATATACAAGCATGAACCGAATAATGCTTTGGCTGCAACCACACGGTCGCCGGCCTTTAAACAGGCCATCAAAACCGCGTTCACCGCCGCCATTCCGGACGCACAAGCAAAGGCATCTTCTGCGCCCTCAAGCTCCGCCATTCGATCTTCGAACATGCGCACAGTTGGGTTGCCATAACGGGCATAAATAAATTCGTCTTCGCCAACCTTGATAAAGCGCGCCTCTGCGTCTTCTGCGGTTTCGTACACAAACCCCTGGGTTAGGAAAATCGCTTCGCTTACTTCGCCATATTGGCTGCGTCGCGTGCCTGAATGCACCATCTGGGTGCGCCTGTTCAATGTGTTCATCTGAGCGCCTTCCGCACAAAAATACCCCCGGCACGAGGCACGGGGGCTACCCAAACCTCTTTAGCGAAATATTTAAAGTGGCCGCAATCAGGGACAAATCACCACGTGGCTTTCGATAAAGTGAACCAGCGCAGGCGTCAATCCCTTGCTAAACCGGCACATGCCACGCAAACTGAACTGCGCAATCAGGAGGCCGCGATGCAAAACCCGATCAAGCTTTACTATTGGCCCACCCCAAACGGCTGGAAAATTACCATTGCCCTTGAAGAAATGGGCCTGCCTTATACGGTCAAACTGGTAAATATTGGCAAGGGTGAACAATTTGAATCAAATTTTCTGAAAATTGCTCCAAATAACAGAATACCCGCAATTATGGACCCTGACGGGCCCGATGGCGCACCCGTTTCGATATTCGAAAGCGGGGCAATCTTGCAATATCTGGCACGAAAAACCGGACAGTTTTGCGGCCGCAATGAACGCGAACGCATTGCTGTAGACCAATGGCTGATGTGGCAAATGGGCGGACTGGGACCAATGGCAGGCCAAGCGCATCACTTTTTGAAATACGCCCCAATGATGGATCCACCGCAAGATTTACCCTATGCAAAAGATCGCTATCGCGCTGAAACTGCACGACTTTATGGAGTTATGGATCGCCAACTAGCCGACAATCAGTTTTTGGCCGGAGACTTTTATTCCATTGCCGATATGGCCTGCTGGGGTTGGGCATCCCTGTGGGAAGGCCAACAACAAACCTTGGACGACAAGCCGCATTTTGCCCGCTGGCTGGATGCGGTTGGCACGCGCCCTGCGGTAATTGCCGGACGCGGCGTGGCGGCAGATACGCGGGCCAATTTACAGACCGACAAAGACGCCCAGAACCTGCTGTTCAAGCGTTAATCTTTGGCGTCGGTTTCTTCTTCTATTCCATATTTGGAAAACAGCCTTGCTTGGGCCATGAAGAACGCAAATATGCCCAATGGCAGGCCAAAAGTTTTAAAACTGACCCACGTTCCAGTGGACATTGTGCGCCAGATAACTTCGTTTGCCAGCGCCAGAAACAGAAAGAAAAACATCAGGCGTTTGGTTAGAATCATCCAGCCTTCGCGTTTTAATGGCAGGGCTTGATCCATCACGGCCTCAAGGTAACTTTTGCCGCGCAGCAGGCCAAAACCAAGCAGGCCGCCAAAGATCAAATAGATCAGGGTTGGCTTCATTTTGAAGAAACGTTCATCGTTAAACCAAACGCTTAACCCACCAAAAACCACGACCAGAACCAGCGTCATGATCTGCATTTTGGAAAGGTGCCCCGTCAGGCGCCACAACAGCAAGGTCGACAGTGCCAATATCGGAATGAACAGGGCTGTGGCGGCGATGAAACCTGAATATTCCTGCCCTGCAATGGTGAATGTGCGGCTTTTCATCACGATATAGGCGATAAAAAAGATCGCGATCGGGCCGTATTCCAAAGCGGCCTTCAGGCCCGTTTTATTTGATTTATCAGTCATGTTTTTCCCTTATCCACCCATCTGAACTATCACAGCGCCAGCGGCAATCAACCCCATCAACAAAACCCTGCGCGGCCCGACGCGTTCACCCAGCATCAGCCAGCCGATCAGGGCTGCGAAAACTGTCGAGGTTTCGCGCAAAACCGCCGCTTGGCCGACGGAGCCAAGACGGGTGGCCAGCATGATGCCTCCGAAGCTGAAAAAGGCAATAATTGCCCCCAAAACACCACGCGCCATTAGCGGCGAAAGGGTTGGGCGCTGCGCCATATTGCGCCAATGAAGGGCCGCAATGACTGGCATAGCCATCCCGTCAATTAGGAAAAACCATGCAAGAAATGTAAATGGATTGGCAGTGGCGCGAATGCCGTAAGCATCCCATGTGGTATAGGCGGCCACAAAAAGTCCGGTCAAAACAGCCATGGCCAAGGCCAGCTTCATCTTATCGCGCCCCGTCGGCCAGTGGCGCAGATTATAAGCGGCAAGCCCGTAAATTCCGGCCAAAAGCGTTACAACACCCAGCCATTGTAGCGGCGAATAGACTTCGCCAAACACCAACCACGCGCCGAATAATGTGAATAACGGACCAGTGCCGCGCACCACAGGGTAAACGACGGTATAGCTGCCCAATGTATAGGTC